>CAYZQL010000076.1:9314-15444 GCA_964480555.1 uncultured Lentisphaeraceae bacterium
ACCGCACTGGTCGCCAACGGGTTCCTGACGACAGACGGCATCATCGAGGCGGAAATCCCCTATCTGCAAGAGGTGCTGAGTCTGGACGAAGAGACGGTGCGTAAAATCTGGTTGGCGGCTCAGGCGGCAAGCGGTGTGGTCGAAGCGGGAGAGTAAGTGAGTATGATGAGAGTATGTGAACTGGCGAAAAACGTGCAAACCTCCAGTGTGGAGGTGCTCAAGCAGGCGGATGCATTAGGCATTGAGGCCTATTCGCCGTTGTCGCGGCTTGACGCGCAATCGGTGTCCCGCCTTCAAGAGCATTTTAAGCAAAGGCCCGCGGCGGATGTCGAGCGGGAGAATGCCGAGCGGGCAGCCCTCCAGACAGCGAAACAATCGGTCGAAGTGTCTCGCCGCGCCGCTCAGGCCAAGGCAGACCGTGCGGTGCTGGAGGCGAACCGCGTGCGCGCCCTCGAAATGGATGCGCGGGCCAAGGGTAAAACGTTGCCGCCCCAGCCCGCCGCGCCGGTCATCGCGCTGGAGGGCGCGGCCGTCGGCGCGCCCTCCGCTGCGGCGAATGGGCCTGTGGCCGCCACGCCGGGAACCGAGCCTGTGGCGGCGTCGGCCACTCAAGCGGAAGCGCAGGCCGTCACGTCTCCCGCCGGAGCAGCCGGCTCGGCTGCCGTGTCCGCGCCGCCCGCGGCTGCGGGTGGTTCCCCCGACGTTGCCGCCGCCGGTGCGCCGCACGCCGCCGCGACTTCACCGAAGGGCGTTCAGAAGCCTAAACCCGCGCGTTACGTGGTGGAAGACGAGTTGGAGCCCGATGAGCAGCTCGCGGCGCCGTTCATCGAGCGAATTGCCAAGGAGACCCCGCGCGAGCTGCCGAAACCCGCCCGCGTGCAGAATCTGAAAGGGCGCGACAAGGATGCGATCCGTCCGCCGATGCGCGGGCCACAACCCCAGTACGGGCAGCGGCCCGATCCCAAGCTGCAGCGCCCCGCCCTCCGCCCGCAACCGCAGGAGCAAGCGCCCGCACCTGACCGCGTGATCCTTTTGCGCGGTGCGGTGGTCGTCAAAGACCTTGCAGAGAAGCTGGGGCTTCGCGCGAACCGCCTGATCGCCGACCTGATGCAGCTCAACATCTTGGCCTCGATCAATCAGCGCGTCGAGATCGATGTCGCTCAAAAGATCGCCGAAAAATATGGGTTCAAAATCGACATCGAGCGGGCGAAGCGCTCCACCGAGCGCAAGCCGGTGCTGCGCAGCGAAGACGCGGATGACGCGATTCCCGAGGACAAGCCGGAAGAGCTGGTGCCCCGGCCGCCGGTGGTCACCTTCCTCGGCCACGTCGACCACGGCAAGACCTCGCTGATGGACCGCATCCGCAACACGCGCGTGGCGTCGGGCGAAGCGGGGGGAATCACCCAGCACATCGGCGCCTACACGGTGGATGTCAACGGGCGTAAGATCACCTTTCTGGATACGCCGGGACATGCGGCGTTCTCGGCGATGCGCGCCCGCGGCGCGAGCCTGACGGACATCGCGGTGATCATTATCGCGGCGGATGACGGCGTCATGCCGCAGACGCGCGAGGCCATCAAACATGCGCAGCAGGCCGGCGTGCAGATCATGGTCGCGATCAACAAGTGCGATCTGCCGACCGCGAAGCCGGACCGCGTGCGTCAGATGCTGCAGGGCGAAGGCCTGACGCCGGAAGAGTGGGGCGGTGACGTGATCTGCGCTGAAGTGTCGGCGACCACCGGCAAGGGCGTCGACCACCTGCTCGAGATGATCCTTTTGCAGGCCGACGTGCTCGAGCTGAGCGCCAACGCCTCGCGCCGTGCCGACGGTTTTGTGGTCGAAGCGCAGCTCGAACAGGGCCTCGGGCCGACCGCGACCTTGCTGGTTGCCGGCGGCACGCTCAACGTGGGCGACATCATCCTGTGCGGCGAGTATTTCGGACGCATCCGAGGTTTGATCGATGACCGCGGGCGGCGCGTGAAGTCGGCGACCCCCGCGACGGCGGTGAAATGCATGGGCATTTCCGGCGTGCCTGAAGCCGGTGCGCCGTTCCGCGTGATGCTCAACGAGAAGCGGGCGCGCGAGTTGGCCGAGAAGACGGCTGAAGAGCGCAAGCAGATCGAGCTGGTGAGTTCCAAAGCTACCTCGCTCGACGCGCTCATGAGCCAGATGAAGGATAATCAGCGCCGCGAGTTGGCCGTGATCATCAAGGCCGACACGCAGGGCTCGTCCGAGGCGATCTGCGAGTCGCTGAAGGAGATCAAGAGCGACAAGGTGACGCTCAACATCATCTCTGAAACGATCGGCAATGTGTCGGCGACGGATGTGAACAAGGCCAGCGCCGGACAAGCGCTGATCGTCGGGTTCAACGTAGGCTGCGAGACGGGCGTGCAGCAGCAGGCGCGCCACGACAGCGTCCGCATCAGCACCTTCCGCATCATTTACGAGTTGATGGACTTCGTTAAGCAGCGCATGCTCGACCTGCTGTCGCCCGAGTACAAGGAAGTCGTGAAGGGCCATGCGGAGGTGCGCGCCATCTTCGACATCGGTAAGACCGGGCGTGTGGCGGGTTGCCAGATGCTTGACGGCACGCTGCGGGCGGACGCCCGTTTCCGGATCTTGCGAAAGAAGGAGAAGATCTGGGAAGGCAAGCTTTCCGCGCTGAAACATTTCCAGAACGAAGTCTCCGAAGTGAGCGGATCACAGGAATGCGGCATCCTGTTCAACGGGTTCGAAGCGTTTCAGGAAGGCGACTCCATCGAGTGCTACGTGCTTGAAGAGCTGCCGCGCAGCCTGTGACCGTGCGCACCGGACGAAAGAGGAGGCCCTATGTCGATCGACCGTCTTGAACGCGTCAATGCGCTGTTGCGCCGTGAGATCGGCGAGGCGCTCTACAAAGTTTTTTCTGGCGAGCCGCTGGACCTTGCGTCGGTTACGATCACACGGGTGCAGACCGCTCGCAACCTTCGCACCGCCGCGGTGTCGGTCTCGGTTTTCGGGCACGAGAATGAGCGCGGCGCCATTCTGCGGAAGCTCGCCAACAAAGCCAAGGATTTGCAGGCGCTGATCAACCGCGACCTGACTTTGAAGTACACGCCGCGTCTGCGGTTCGAACTGGACGGGTCCGTCGAGAAGGGGGATCACATATTGGATGTGCTCAGCCATCTGGACCTGCCTGCTGACGACGAGGACGGCAAGGCGCCGGCTGTGGCTGAACCCCTCTGATGCACTCTGCGGAAGGCGTATTCGGATGTCTGCTTTTGTCAACGCACCCTCGCCCCTGACTCGCTTCGACGGCATCTTGCTGGTCGACAAACCGGTGGGGCCCACGTCGCATGACATTGTCCATAAGGTGCGAAGAACCTTTCGTATCGAAAAGGTCGGGCATGGAGGAACGCTGGACCCCAATGCGACGGGGCTGCTGATCGTCCTGCTCGGGAAAGGCACGAAGCTTTCGGATCAGCTCATGGGCGGCGACAAGGCGTATGCGGGCGTCATGCGGCTGGGCCGCACGACGGCCTCGCAGGACTGCGACGGGGTGACGCTCGAGGAGAAGCCGTGGGAGCACGTGACGCGCGAGCAGGTGGAAGCGCAGATGGCGCTCCTGACGGGGGATATTTTCCAGACGCCGCCGATGGTTTCGGCCATCAAGGTGGAGGGGGTTCCGCTGTACAAGCTCGCGCGCAAGGGGCAGGAAGTTGAGCGCAAGCCCCGGTTCATCCATATTTTCCGGTTCGCGATCACGGAGTGGGCTCCCCCGCTGGTGACGATCGATGTGCGGTGCACCAAAGGGACCTACGTGCGCACGCTGGCGCACGATGTGGGGCAGGCGCTCGGCTGCGGGGCATGCTTGGATGCGTTGCGCCGCACCCAGTCTGGCTCATTTGATGTCAAAGACGCCCTGGCGTTCGACGAGCTTTTGAAGCTGACGCCTGACCAGCTCGCGGAGCGCGTGATTCCGTTCAGCCGCGTTGCGGGGAAAACCCTATGAACGTGCTCACACAGCCCGCGCAGTTCCGCAAGATTCCCGGCCCGGTCTTTCTTGCTGCGGGTTTTTTCGACGGGATGCATAAAGGGCACCAGCTCGTTTTGTCCAGCACCGTCGAACGTGCGAGGGAGGTCGGCGGGCAGGCGTGGGTGCTCACGTTCGACCGTCACCCCCTGGCCGTATTGGCCCCTTCCAAATGTCCTCCGCTGCTCTGCACGCTGGAAGACCGGCTGCACCTTCTGGAGAAGACCGGCGTGGACGGCGTGTTGGTTCTGGAGTTCACGCGTCAACTTGCGGTGCAGGAGCCGGAGACGTTTATCCGCTGGCTGTGCGGCAAGCCGCGCGGCGAAGAGGATGAGGGCGGGGGCGCCCGGGTCTCGGCGATGGCTAAGCTGAGCGAGATCCGCTGCGGCGATAACTGGCGCTTTGGCCGCCGCGCGGCGGGAACGCCTGAACTGCTTGCCCAGTTCGGGAAACTCTACGGGTTCCGCGTGGTGATCGTGCCGTATGCGGCGTATCAGGGCCTTGAGATCTCCAGCACCCGGATCCGCTATGCGGTGCGCGAGGGCCGGCTGGAGGACGCCTCCGCCATGCTGGGGCGGCCTTACTCGGTCCGTGACGTGGTGGTGCGGGGCCGCGGCATGGGGCAGACCCTTTGCGTGGCAACGGCCAATCTTCAGCCCCGCACCGACGTGCTGCCGCCGAACGGCGTGTATGCGGTCCGCGTCGCGGTGGACGGCGCCTCCTATAACGGTGTCTCCAACTTGGGAACCCATCCGACGTTCGTGGACGTGAGGCCGGAACATGCCGTGTTGGAGACGCACCTGCTCGGGTTCGGCGGGGATCTCTACGGCAAGACCATTGAGGTGAGTTTTCTGGCGCGTTTGCGTGACGAATGCGTGTTTGACTCGGCAGACGCGCTCGTCAGGCAGATTGCGGAGGACGTTCGCCACGCCGAACGTTATTTCACGCCTCCGCAAGAGGTGTGAGGGGGGGGGCATGCACGAGTATCGGGCGGATGAGGCGCGGTATGAGCAGATGAGCTACCGGACGTGCGGCCGGAGCGGCCTGAAGATGTCGGCCGTCGGCCTCGGCTTGTGGCACGGTTTCGGCGCGGCGGAGAGTCACGACGACTGTTTTGCGCGCGTCGCGACAGCGTTTGACTTGGGAATCACGCACTTCGATCTGGCCGACAATTACGGGCCTCCTCCCGGCGCCGCGGAAACGGTTTTCGGAACGGTTCTCGGCCGCGAGTTTAAAGCCTACCGCGATGAACTGGTGGTGGCGACCAAGGCCGGGCATGCCATGTGGCCGGGACCGTACGGCGACTGGGGAAGCCGTAAACATTTACGGGCCGGCCTCGACCAGAGTCTGAGACGGTTGCGCCTCGACTATGTGGATATTTTTTATCACCACCGGCCGGACCCGGAGACTCCGCTCGCGGAGACCGTGTGCGCGCTGGCTGAACTGGTGGCCCAGGGCAAGGCGCTGTACATCGGGCTGTCGAAATATCCCGCTCCGCTCTTGCTCCAGGCGAGCGCGATGCTCGCTGAGCTGCGTGTTCCCTGCGTGGCGCATCAGGTGCGTTATAACCTCCTCGACCGGACGGAGGTCGAGCGGGAACAGCTCCCGGCCGCAGCAGAGGCGGGCCTTGGGACGGTTGCGTTCTCGCCTTTGGCTCAAGGCGTGCTCACCAACAAATACGCGCTGGGCGTGCCCGAAGGCTCCCGCGCGGCCAAGGGCAGCCCGTTCATCGGGCGGCATCTGCGTCAGGATGCGGTCGCCTACGCGCAACGCCTGGCAACGCTCGCCAAGGCACGCGGACAGACGCCGGCACAAACGGCGCTCGCCTGGGTCCTGCGCGACTCCCGGGTGGCTTCTGCGGTGATCGGCGCGAGTCGCCCCGATCAGATCCGGGAAAACGTGGCGGCCTTGCAGAACGTGTCGTTCGAGACGAGCGAGTTGAGCGCGCTCGGCTGATTACTCCGGCGCGCGACCATAGCGGGCCGTCATGCCGAGGGTTTCCTCGATTCGCAGCAGGCGGTTGTATTTGGCGACGCGCTCGGAACGCGAGAGCGAGCCGGTTTTTATCTGCCCGCACCCGGTGGCCACCGCGAGATCTGCAATGAACGCATCCTCGGT
>CAYZQL010000077.1:0-15426 GCA_964480555.1 uncultured Lentisphaeraceae bacterium
GATATCGCGGGACCTACTACTCCGATACGGAGCTGGACCGCAACGTCTTCCGCCATTCTGCCGAACTTGGCGTGGAGACATCGCTCCGTGGCGTCTCCGACTTGAACAACGGCTACCGGCATGTGGTGGAGCCGTATGTCGATTACAGCTACCAGCCTACGCACTTCGACCTCGACAACGGCCGGGTCTACGGGTTCGACCGTTTTGACCGGTCGATCGAGTGGTTCGACCAGTTCGGCATGGACGGCACGTGGTTGCCCTACGATTGGCACGGCGTGCGGCCGGGAGTGCGCAATCTGCTGCAGACGCGCGACGAAAAGAACCGGATGCGGACCGTGCTGGAGTGGGACGTCTACGGCGGCGTGCAGTTTGATTCCGAAGGGCCGCTCGACGAGGAGGGCTTGCGTATGGCCGGGTCCAAGGTGGTGTTTTCGCCGAGCGATAAGTGGGACATGAAGGCGCTGGCGGAGTGGGACACGGAGGACGAGACGTTCGCGTACGTTGACCTGAGCGCGTTCTACAAGCTTTCCGAGAAGTTCCGGTTGGGCGGCGGCTATCTGGCGCGTGACCATCAGTTGTACGATTACGGCGTCTCGCCGGTTGCGCAGTGGAACCGCGTGAAAGAGAATCTGGTTTACGGCGGGTTCACCCACGAGATCAACGACACGTGGTCATGGAGCTTCTACACGCGGTACGACCTGCGCTACAACGAGCTGGACGAGGTCGGCGGGTACATTCAGTACCGGCTCGACTGTCTGGTTTTTCAGTTGCGCACGGCCTATGTGCATAAGTTTGAGCGCATCGACCGCGTGAGCGAACGCGACGACGATTTCCGCGTGGCGCTGATGATGTGGCTGCGGGCGGAGCAGCGGACTCCGGACGACGAGTGGCTGACGTGGTAGACAAGGGCGAATTCGGTCAACGGATCAAGGCAGGCCCATAGACCTGCCTCTTGATTTTAAATGCCAATCAAACACGTCGTGGCGCTGCTAAGCTTCTTCGTCTGCCGCACAACCCCTTACAGGCACCGGTATTATGAGATCAGGCCGACAGCCTGGATGATAATGGTTTTCTCAATGGTCACTCTGGACCGTAACAACGTACCGCAAACAATGCCGCGGGTATATCCCCTTCTGGTGCGGCCAAACGCAGCTCCAGGTGCTCCGTCGTCACAGGACAAGCCAAGCGAATGACTTGACGCGACTGATGATTCTCGCCGATATTCGCCATCAATATTTCGACATCAGAGTTGTCCTCAAGCCGACGGGGTTTCACGATCGAGACTTTGCGCACACAAAATGGAATCCTGTGTTCAGGATGTCCCATCAGCACCGATTCCATCGGATGGTCGAAGTCTGTGTCAAAACACAACTCCAAGAGGCTGATGGTCTGAGGTCGAGCCCACGACAGTCGTAACACAGGTTGCTTGTCGGCAAAGTCGGCAACCCACGCATTGGCCTGGTTCGTCGGTCGCGCGAACCCGTTTTTCAGATTGCCTGTGCCAAAACATGTCAGCGGAGGGTCGATGCGCAGCGCAAAATTGTGGCCCGCGGGACGGCGTTTGGGCGTCCAGAACTCAAACGTGTCAATGCCGCTATCGGGTGGCGGCGTTTGTGTGGCGGACTTGGCGACAGACTTGTTGCCGTTGTGGCAGACCGCGAGTACTCCCGTTATGCGTTGCGTGCTCAAGTGAACCGACACGGACTCGTTCTTTAGCAGACAAACGAACGCATAACACGGTGCGGCCAGTTTCGCGTTGAACGTGAGAGGCACCGCCTGCGCCCTTCCAGGAACGAGGTTCACGGCGAGTTCCGAGAGCGTCACATCCGGCGTGTGGTTGTCCGGTTTACTGCTGATGCGCAACTCCGCCCGCAACGTCGTTGCGAAAGATACATCCATCGTGAATTCCACCAAAGGGACAGCTCCGGCCTGCATGGGTAGCATCATGCCCCACGAATCCGCCAGCGGCAACCGCCCCGCCCCCGCCTCAAGCCGGGCGAGGTGCAGTTCGCTCGAAGCCGTGATCGTTGCCGTGCGTGCCAGATCTGCGGGATCAGTCAGTCCGACTCCGGGAATGAACTGCCCGCTGCGAAGCAATTTCCGCTGCAGTTCAGCCATGCGTGATGCGGACAGCACCTCGCGTGGCCTCACTCTTTCCCGCACGCACAATGCGGCTGCCATGCCCACGGCTTGCCCGTGATGCGCGCACGTGGCCATCACTCGCGTAGAGGCGAAAGCGATGTGCGATGCGCTAATGAGGCGGCCGGCGAGGAACAGGTTCGTGATGTTCCGAGAATACAGCGCGCGATAGGGGATTTGGTAAACCCCTTTCGAGTGCCATTGCGTACAGCCTGGCTGGTCGCTGTAGATGCCCTCACTCGGGTGCAGGTCGATGGCCCAACCGCCGAACGATACCGCGTCCGCATGCCGCCGCTGTTCAACAATGTCCGGCTGCGTCAGCATAAAATCGCCCTCGAACCGGCGGCTCTCTCGCTTGCCCGGTATCGTGCCGACCCATTCAAGGGTGTGCGTCGCCGCTTGGGGGAACTGCCCCGAGTTCTTGATGTGGTTCCACACGCCGTAAACAACCTTCCACAGCTCCCACTTGATGTGCTCGCTGTCGTGGATGGTGTCGAGTTTTCCGCCCCATTCTAACCACCAGAAGCGGCAGCCGAAATCTCCGGCCTTGATATCGCGCCAGCGTGGGATTTTCGTGATGTCCTTGAGCGCGAAGCTGGGCGGCGTGTACTTCACAGGGAGGCCGGTGTCCTTCGAGTAGAAATAGATCGTGTGGCCGAGCCGTTCGCTGTTCGTTTCAGCCGGCGCAAAGTTTTCGCCGAATTCCGACTGCGACTCCGCGCCGATACGGAAAGCGGCACCCGCCAGAAAGCCTACGATGCCGTCTCCGCTCGCGTCGCAGAACAGCGGCGCGCTGATATCGTAAGCGGTGGCGTTCTGAGGGCAGAACGCGCTTACGGATTTGATCGTATCAAGATCGGCTTTCTCCAGCCCGTGAACGGCGGTGTTCAAAAGGAGCGTGATGTTGGGCTCGGTGATGACCTTTTCTAACAGAAGCGTGTCGAGGATAAGCGGATTGCCCTCCGGATTGCGATACAGGTTCTCGACGAGCAACTCGTCAATCACGCCGCCTTCGCGGGCCCAGCGGTTATTGTTGCCCATGTGCGACGTGGCACCAAGCACCCAGAGGCGGACCTCGCTCGAGGCGTTGCCTCCGAGCACGGGCCGGTCTTGTATGAGAACCACCTTCAAGCCGGCGCGCGCGGCGGTGATGGCGGCACACACACCCGACAGCCCGCCGCCGATGACAGAGAAATCACACGTGAGGCGATCCCTTTTTAGAACGCGCATGTGACACGGTGCTGACTGGATCATAACGCGCCTTTCAAGTCCGGACTCTTTTTGTAGTGATGGTTTTCTTGTGTGATCCTTCCAAATTTTAACAGAAGCCACGCCAGCGGATGGAGAAAGGCCATGATCAAGAACCACTGCGCATATCCGTGCCCCTGCACGAGCGCAAGTGCCGGCCCGAACACGGTGCCGATCGCTTGGTCGAGAAACCCGGCTGTCCTGGTAGATGGGCCCGAGACCATTGTTGCCACGATCATGTTCATGATGATGCCGCCCACGGTGCTTCCGGTGGCCACGACGCTAAACACAGTGCCGAGGGAATGTTTGGGAACGAGGTCGACGATCAGCGAACTGATGTTAATGAGCCACGCCAGCGACGCCAACACGGTCACGCCCGTGAGCGTCATGGCCAGATTCAAGCCGGAGACCCGGGCGATAAACGGTGACAGCGGCATCAGGCATGCGCATCCCAGCATCACCCACAAGCGGCTTGAAGCCGGAGTCATGCCGCTTTTCACAAGCCGTCCCGACAGCCAGCCGCCCAGCAGGCTGCCGACACCCGCCGCCGCATAGATGGCCCAAGAGATTTTGAGCTGCTCCTGGGTGAGGTAGCGGTCTGCGCTGAGATATTTTGGAAACCAGAACTGATAGAAATACCAAACGGGATCGGTGATGAGTCGGCCCAGCAGCAGTAGCCAGGTTCCTCGAAACAGGAGCACTTGCTTCCAAGTCCAGACGTTGGTGGCGACGGAATCAGCGGGGTTTTCGGCCGCGGACGATTGCTCGATCATCTGGAGTTCGTCCGGGGTGATCCGTTTGCTCGCATGAGGCTGGCGATACAGCCACAGCCACGGCACGATCCACACGAGTCCCATCATGCCGGTCAGCAGGAACGCGACACGCCACCCCGTCCCATGTCCCAGCCAGTTCGTAAGTGCAGGCAGGGTTTCGGAGTAAGCGTGTGTCGCCAGCGGGATGATCAGATAGGGCGCGACGGTTGCGCCGAGGGTTGCACCCATGGTATAGATGCCGATGGCAAGGGCACGTTCTCGAGCCGGGAACCACTCGGACACCGCCTTCGACGCTGCTGGCCAAACGCCTGCTTCGCCCAGCCCAAGAGCGAAACGGAAGCCGCCCAGCGAACGGACGCCCTGAGCTGCCGCCGTGAGCATGTTTGCCACTGACCACCACGCGACGAACAGCACCATGCCCGCGCGGGTGCCGATCTTGTCGGCAATCCTTCCGGACACGAGATACGCGAGGGTATAGGCGATGAGGAAAATGTTGACCACGTTGGCATAAGCGCGGTCATCCATCTTGAGATCGGCCTGAATCGTAGGCGCGAGAGCGGAGAGGGTCTGGCGATCGACATAGTTCAGCACGGCCGCGCCCGTAAGCAGCGCGGCGATCCACCAGCGGAGATGGGGGATCTTCACGTTCATGGTCACCTCAGCGAGATTACACTATTTGGCTCCGCTCACAGCCGTCCTTGCGGGCGGCGACGCAGAGAGGCCTTCGTTTGGGGATGATATCCAAAGACGGCAAAAGCATCACTACAGAACTCTGATCAGCGTCCCACCTTTGCTGCCGTGCAAGACAGTCAAGATGCCGCTGCCGGAAAAATGTTCGCCGTCGATCACGTTCGCGCCACTGCCCGCCGCTCCGTAGGTACCACTCGACCGTTGCTTGTCGCCGAAATAGAGGCTGTCGACGGATTCGTTCACGCCGGCTGCCAAGTTGACCTTTGCGCCGCCGCCGTTCGCAATCCGCACTGCGGCGTTGTTGGCTATGCTGACCGAGTTCGAGAGTATCAAGGTTCCTGAGTCGACAATAATATTTGTGCTGTTGTTGCCGAGCGAACCGGTGCTGCTCACCACCAGTGTGCCGTTGCTGACCGTGTATCTGCCATAGATGGAGTTCGTTCCTGACAGCGTCAGCGTACCGGAACCTGCGTGGACAACGTCGCCCGACCCCGACAGGATATTAGCGTAGGAGCAGGAGTCGGAGCGGCTGAATATCACCGTTCCGTTATTGGTCACGTTCGTATAGATTGCGCCCTCCAGGCCGTTGGTGCCCACTTGCAGCGTCGCCCCGCTGTTCACCGATAAGCTCGCGAAATTGCAGCCGAGTGCATTGGTTGCGCTCGTATTCAACACCAGCGTGCCGTTACTGACTATGCATGAGACCGGTTTGGTCGGAAAACTGCCGCCAAAGTCCATGTTGTTAATCTGGAGGACTCCAGCCCCCTGCTTAATGAACTTGCCGCCTCCTGCCGCAGGTTGAATATTCAGCCATCCAAGCGTCGTATCCAACGCGGACGAAGAACTGTCGGCGATGTCCATAATAAGGGGGGCAGCACTGTTGCGCCACGAGAGAGACTCACTTGTGGTTCTGCCGATGACCGCTCCCGTACCGGTCCCGTCGAACTGAAACGTCTGCGAGCCGCTCGTGGCGCCACAGATGATTTTTGGAAAAAAAACAGAGCCAAAGACCGCAGCGTCAAGGGCTGAGGTGTCAGTTCCCTTGAGGGTAAAGGCGCCTGGATTGCCGGTGATGGTCGCCCCGGTGTCCGCCTTAAAGAAGTCGACAGTCCAAGTCGGGGAAGTATTCTGAAAGGTGCCGCCGGCTTGCACATAAAGGAAGTTAGGGTGGTTAAGGCTTTGCGAAGTCGAATTGTTTCCAGAGCTTTTTAGCGTCGCGCCGTTTTGGATGGTGATATTGGTGGTGCCAATTGCAACGGTGACGGTGCTTGGATAATTCAACCAGAGTGTGCCCGATGCAATCAGCGTCGTTCCCATGTAGGTGGCACCGGACGCGGAATTGGTGGTGATCGTGAGCGTACCCACGCCCGTCTTGATCAGGCCGCCGGTTCCGCTGACGAGTCCGTTGAGCGTGATATCATTCACGGCGCCAAAAGTTGTATCGTTACCGACCGTGATGTTGTTGTTGATGACGGCCACAGCGCCGCTGGTGTTGGTGACCAGAGGACCGGTCGCACCATTATTGTTGAACACGAGGGCATTGCCCGACAGTGTTACGTTGCCTGAGACAACGTCCATTCGATTAAGCACAAAATCTCCGGTCAAATTATTGGTGCTGTTGTCGGCGCCCGCAGGATTAAAGATAATCGCGGTGTCCGCCGCGCCGCCGGCCGCCGGTTTGCTGCCCGTCCAACTTCCGTCCGCATCCCAGTACCCGGACGCGGAATTGGTATAACTGCCCGTCGCGCCAGCCATGCTAGCCGCGCTCATCGCAACGGCCAGAATCGCGGCTTTCAAACTCCACTCACCCCGTTGCATACGTTTCACCAACGCCACCACCCTTTTCACGGTTGTCATGTTCTTCTCCTTTTGAAGTGAGACCCCGCCGTTGGTTCACCGCAACGCTCAGGCCTGTCGTTTAGACCTGACCTCGTCGCGAGGATCTGCGGATTGGAGCCATCCATACGTTTGGATTCTCGTATAACAAATATTGCCAAAAGCAGGGCTTTATCGCTAGACAAGAATGCGCCAATTATCTAAGATTTTGCGACATCTATGAAACTGTCCTCCCTCCAGCATCGTCGCAGGACTGGACTGCCGTCCCGTATTCCAAAGATTGGCGTCCTTGTGGAGACGTCAACCACATGGGGGCGCAATGTTTCTGCTGGCATACAACAGTATGCCGACCGGCATGGCCCTTGGATGGTCTTTATTGAGCCCCACGGGGGGGAAGAGCGCGTGGCGATTCCGCATGGGTGGCGCGGTGACGGGGTGATCGCACGCATCGCGCAGCCGACCTTGGCCCGTGAACTTCAAGCCATGAAAATCCCGACGGTAAACGTGTCAGGAATCCTTCTGCCGAGCAACCCCTTCCCGTGCGTCACCACGGATCTCTTGGCATCCGGACGCATGGCGGCCCAGCACTTTCTTGACCGCGGGTTCAGAAGTTACGCCTACTTCAGCCTTCTCGGCCTGCACTATGTTATAACCCACCAGCAGGCGTTTGCTGAAAAGGTCAAGGAGTCGGGGTGTCCGTGCGCCGTGTATTCTGTCCGGCCCCAGCACGGCGCGGAGCCCGATTGGAACCTCGACCTTTTGCAACTGGGCAAATGGCTCAAATCCTTGCCGAAACCCGTTGCTGTCCTGAGTTGGAACGCCAGCAGCAGCCGCGAAGTCCTCTTCGCCTGCCAGATTGCCGACATCCTTGTTCCGGAAGAGGTCTCTATTCTCAGCGGTTCCGACGACGACCTCTTGTGCGCCATGGCGCATATACCGATCTCCGGAATTCGGGTATCGGCTGAACAAATCGGTTACAAGGCGGCCGAACTGCTTGATGGACTCATGCAGAAACAGAAGACAGGAAAACAAGCGGTCCTCCTTCCGCCGTCCGGCATCACCGCCCGACGTTCATCCGACACGCTTGCCCTATCCGACACGGCGCTCACGAAAGCAATCAGTTTCGTCAGAACGAACGCGGCGGAACCGATACGGGTGGGTGACGTATCCACGCATTCGGGGCTCTCGAGAAGGGCGCTGGAGCGGAAATTCGAAACCGCGTTTGGCAGAGGCCCTG
The DNA here is from genome assembly GCA_964480555.1 of uncultured Lentisphaeraceae bacterium. Classification (GTDB taxonomy): domain Bacteria; phylum Verrucomicrobiota; class Kiritimatiellia; order RFP12; family UBA1067; genus CAYZQL01. The sequence continues at coordinate 7,924 of CAYZQL010000077.1, forward strand.
CCTCCGAGATCAGGCGCGTACGTATCGAACGGGCTTGCGAACTGCTGACGACAACCGACATGCCGGTTCCTGAGGTGGCGGAAAAATCCGGTTTCGGATCGCCAGAATACCTCTCCTTCATCTTCCGGAAAGAACTCGGCCAGACGCCACTTAAATACCGCCGGTCCGCCCGCAACCGCTGACCCATGACCGTGGCCGTTAGACCTCTTAAAAAATCCTGGCGCAAGGGTTAGGGAACAACGGTAACATGGAAGGTGTTCGTTTCCGTGACGTTCAAAGGTTCTGCCTTACCTTTTCTCGTCACAGAGTTGCCTCGCAGAACAATGTCACGTGCTGACTCCAACACGACTTCAGGTACGGAACAATCCGTAAAAACGTTGTTTTCAATCAGAATCCGACGCGGTCCTATATCTGCGGCGAGCGGGTGCCCATGGCCAGCCCTCAGAAAGGACAGGGCGACCGGTCCTTGGGGGGAACGCTCGAATGCGCAATCGGAGAAGGTGTTGTTGCGGATGAGGATATCAGAACAATACAAGCCGTTGGGATACGAGGGCTCATTGACAAAGAGAACCCCACTGGATGACGCGGCGGTGTACGTGTTGTTCTCAACCACACCACGCCGGGCACGGAAAACAGTACCGTAGCGACGGATGTTTCGGATGGTGTTGTGCCGGATTACAAAGTCTCCACAGGATTTGCTGCGATTCCATATCTGTGTGCGGTGCTGAAAGTCCCCGTTCCCTATTGTCGCAGTGACGGGCTGGCTCCCAAAGACACTCAGCTGGTCGGGCAAATCCTGATCGAACGCGACTCGGTAATTTCCGTCGTCCAGTTTTAGAACCGAAGTCACCTTGCATTCCCGGAGTATCCGGCCCTCCAGCGGATTGAAGAAGGCGACTTCATCACCTACTTCTAAATTGAAGAAGTCGGGTTTACAGACACACGCATTCTTCTGCGCATCCGGCTGTGACTGGGCCACGCAACAGGGGCGAGCGTAGAGCGCGATTCCATCATCGCCAATCGCATGAATGTCACATCCTTCTACCCATGGTCCAAGGGCATATCCCCTGCAATGCACGCCATCGGCGTTCCCCGAGAACCAGCGCCCATCCGCAATTTTCCATTGGCAATGGAGAATGTTGAGAATCGACCCTTCAATGCCGACGTAGTGGAGTGAGCTGGCGGCGTAACTGGTGATATCGTAACACGTGATGTTGTGTGAGCTGGCGAACGCATTGAGAACTGCACCCTGTTCCCGGATAAAGTGAACAAAGCGGTCGCCCGGCGTAAAGAAGGTGCCCCCGTGATGCGAGCGGAGCGTGAGAAACCAGGTTCCGTCGTTTTCCTTTGTGATCTTTTGAAAGAAAAAGGCATTGGCCGCATCTGTTTTCAGGTGCCCGTCAACCTTTGGGTCAAGAAGTGAAAGAAAAGACAAGCCCTTTTTCACATAAGGGGTGTCGTATCCCGGCTCACCCGGCTCCAAGCGAACCAAGATGCGCTGACCGATAGTATCGACACTGACAACACGTCCCTGTAGAAAGGTCTTTTCGTTCTGATAATCCACGCTAAACCCCATCAGCACCACGTTTTTCACGTGGGTTCCCCTGGCCAATCCCGACCGGTGGCGCGTAGGCAGCACGGTTGAGCCACACCCGTCGATAACAAGGTTGCGCATGTTTTCAAGCTTGAGCAGAGGTTTGCCTGCGTCGTCGAATCGGTAAGTCCCTTTCGGAAAGACAACACGCACCGATGCGCCGGATGTGCCGAGTTCCCGCGCATGGGCCAGCGCGGCGTCGACCGCGGCAGAGTGGTTGCTGGCAGTGGGATCATAAGCCACGCGAACTTCTTTGTCGCAAGGGGTGACGGTAAAAGCCGCTGTTACCGACCAGTTGCCTCGTTTCCCGTCACTTTGCCCCGCCCGAACCCTCCAGAAATACTCCCCAGCCTGAAGTGGACGATCATGCATGTAGCGATTCAGATAGACAGTATCCTCATCCACCATATTCCTGAAATCGCGGCTCTTACTAATCTGGATGTCATAGAGCACGGGCGTGGCTACCGATTGGAAAGCATGGGTATCTTCTGTCCAAGTAAAATGGGGAAAAGGGAGAAAAGTGCGCGTCTCTGGCTTGGGCGATAGAGCGGTTGGGACATCAAACGTCGTGCTCATGACCGTGCTTGCCGTGCCGATTACAACCGCCAGAAAAGCCGCTTTCAACCACGCTGTGCCACGATGTTTAAGCATCGTCGATACCTGCTGCCTTCTCACCGCTGTCATACCGTCTTCCTTCCCACCACCCATCGACTCAACTCGATTGTCCGTTCTGACCGGATATCCCGGCTTCAGGGCACATCACCAACAGAATAGCAACCCAAAAACACGTCGGATGGTCGCTGGTTTGAATATTGCCAAATAGCCTTAGATGTTCGCTAGACAAGAATGCGCCAGATTTCTAAGATTTCACGACACTCCTGAAAGAGCGACTGAACATACTTCCGCACGCGGAAAAATAACTACAAAGAAGGAAGTGTTTAAACATGGCGGATTCGGTGTTAAACGACAACAGGCGGTTTTCCAGATCCAACTTTCTGCCCGTTTGCACCTACGACACGGAGTAATCTTGTCAAGACCTTCAATTTTAGTATAGACGGTGCCGGAGAAGACAAGTAAATTGTCATTCGTATATGGAATTGTAAGAGGTTTGCGTATGGAAGTTGTCAAACTGGACGAGGTGTCGAAGTCCTTTGGTGCAGTGCGGGCCGTCAACGGGCTCTCGCTGACGGTGCGGCAGGGTGAGATCCTCGGGTTTCTCGGTACCAACGGCGCGGGAAAAACCACAACGATCAAGATGCTGCTCGGCTTCTTCCGTCCCGACGCCGGACGGGTTTCTGTCGTGGGCCAGGATCCGGGCGAGCCTGCCGCGCGCCGAACGATCGGCTACATGCCGGAGACCGCCTACTACTACCCGTACCTCAACGTGCGCGAACTGTTGGCCTTTTACGGCGGGTTGTGCGGGATGGCGAAGCCGGACATCCGCAAACGGTCTGAAGAGCTGATCGCTCGGGTGGGCCTGTCGGAGGCGGGGGGGCGCCTGCTGCGCCATTATTCAAAGGGAATGATGCAGCGCGCGGGCATCGCGCAGGCGCTGTTGCATGATCCTGACCTGCTGATTCTCGACGAGCCGTTCACGGGGCTTGACCCGCTGGCCCGGATCCAATTCCGCGACTTGATTATTGATCTGCGCCGGCAGGGCAAGACCATCTTTTTCTCGTCGCACGAGCTGTCCGAGGCGGAGCTGATCTGCGACCGCGTGGCGATCCTGAAGCAGGGCGCCTTGGTCTGGTGCGGCGCGGTGCGCGAGGTGGCGGGCGACGGCCAGCAGAACCTTGAGCGGATTTTTCTGAAGATGCTGGGCGGGGAGGTGGCGTCATGAAGGTCCTGTTGCGTCAACTCGGCGCCCTGGCGGGCTTGTCGGTGGTGGAGCTCTATCGCCGCAAGGACCTGATCGTGGTGCTTGTGCTCAGCCTGGTGATCCTCTTGCCTCTGGCGTTCTTCACGCCGTTCGGCGTGGCGGGCGCGAGCCGGTACATGAACGAGCTGGCCTTGCTCCTGGTGTGGCTCTTTTCCGCAGTGATCGGGCTGGGCGTTTCATCGCGCCTTTTCCCGCCGGAGTTCGAAAGCCGGACCGTCTATCCGCTGCTGGCCAAGCCGGTGGGGCGGGGCACCCTCCTGCTGGGCAAATATCTGGGCGCGCTGGCGGCGTCCGTTTCGGCGCTGGCGGTGTTCTATGTGGCCTACGGCCTGCTGGTCGGGCTCCGGCAGGGGGTTTGGTTTCCGGCGATCCTCTTTCAGGCGTTTGTGCTGCACGCCGGCTTCATGGTGATTGTCACCGCGCTGGGGCTGCTGGGCTCTCTGGCGCTGACGCCCGCGGCGAATCTGACGATGTGCGGGCTGGTGGTGGCGGGGATGCTCTTCTTCGGGCAGCGCCTGCCGGCGCTGATTGCGGCGCAGCCAGTGCCGGGCAAGTGGGTGCTGGCCGCGATCCACTGGGTCGGCCCGCATCTGGAGTTCTTCGACCTGCGGCAGCGCGTGGTGCACGACTGGCCGCAGGTGGGCTGGGGCGTTTGCGTGGCGGTCTCGGCCTATGCGCTGTGCTATGCGTCGGCCTGTCTGACGCTGGCGGGGTGCGTGTTCCGCAGAAAGAAGATCTGAGGCGTTTCGGTTTCCGGCGATGCGCAGGGCGCTCACACGGGGGCGGCGGGCGCATCGCGCGGAAGGCTTGAACTTAGACGGTTATGAGAGAGAAGCTGCATATCTGCATCTGCGTGCTTTGCGTGCTCCTTGCGGTGACGCTGGGGCGGGGGGTCCCGTTGCTTTTTTCGGAGGGGATGCCCCAGGCGCCGGGAGAGGATGTGCTGCATCTGATACTGGGGGACGCCCGGCAGGAGCTGAGCGCGGCGATGCTGGAGAAGGCCGAGGAGTATTTTCACGGCGGTCTGCGCGACGTCGATTGCGAGTATGGGCTGGAATCCTGCGAGGGGCACGATCATGAAGCTCACGATCATGAAGCGCACGGCCATGAGGGACATGCGGGGGAGGAGGGCGCCGCGGCGAAGGCGCGTGACCCGTGGGCGTGGGTCGACCGGCGTATCCATGCTCAGGAGCACCGGCACCTCGAAGGCAATCAGTCGGTCGAGCTTTTGCCGTGGATCTGGGCCGCGTGCCGCGCCGCGCCGCAGAACGTGCAGGCGTTTCAGACCGGCTCGTACGTGTTGGCGAAGATGGCGGGCCGGCCCGAGGAGGGTGTGCGCCTGCTCGAAGAGGGCGTGCGGGCCAACCCGAACGATGCGGAACTCTCTTTCTCGTTAGGCGAACTGCTGCTCAACACGCTGAAGGACGCCGCGCGCGCGGAGCCCTGTTTTATTTCGGCTTTCGAAAAATGCCGGCCTGCGGACGGACCCGACGGCGATGAGGCCCGGCTGCTGAAAGTGCGGACGCTTTTTTACCTCGGGTATCTGGCGAAGCGTCGCGGGGATCTTGCGCGGGTCCGGGCCTGTCTGGCCGAGGCCGAGGCCGTGAGCCCCGGGCACGCGAGTGTGCGCGGGTTGCGCAAGCTGCTGGAAAAATAAGCGCGAGGGGTCGGAAACCGGTTTGGAAAGGGAGGTCTTGATGACAGGGAAAACAGTGTGGCTGGTCTGTGCGGCGGGTGTGGCCTTGGCGGCTCTGCTGGTGTCCGGGTGCATTCACGCGGACATCGGGAACCTGCGCTGAGATGGCGGCGTGCTTCACAGAGGCGCGGCAAGCGTGCTTCACGGTGATGGATTTCGAAACGACCGGCGCCGTCGAGGGATACCCCGTCGAGCCGTGGCAGCTCGGCCTCGTGCGTGTGCGCGGGGGGCGGGTGTGCGCGGACGAGGCGTTCGAGTCGCTGCTGCGGGTGGCGGGCAACCGCCCTTTCAATCCGCGTGCGCCTGGGAGGCATGCGCAATTGCGCGCGGAGCTGGCCGAGTCACCCGCGCCTGGAGACCTGTGGCCCGGCTTGGCCCCGTGGGTGACCGGGGTGCCGCTTGTCGCGCATAACACCGGGACCGAGCGCAACGTGCTGGCCCGGCTTGCGCCATTGCATCAATTCGGACCTTGGGTGGACACGCTCTTGCTTGTGCGAAAGGCGTATCCCGCTCTGGACTCCAAGGCGCTGGAAGATGTGGTCGCGGCGTTGGGTCTGGAGCGCCGGGTGAGGGAGCTCTGTCCGGGGCGTGAGGCACACGACGCGCTTTACGACGCGTTCGCCTGCGCAACGGTGCTTGAGTATTTCCTGAACTTGCCGGGCTGGGAGCGCGTGACAGTCGAGGCGCTGGCGGGTAAATGAAATGAGGAGTGCGGGCGCGCCGTGCCCGCACAAGAGAAGGATGTTTATGAACGTGTTGGTCGCGACGCGGAACGCGCACAAACTTGAAGAGATTCGGCAGATCTTTGCCCTGCCGGGGCTGCAGCTGCTGGCGGCGGACGAAGTGCCGGGCCTGCCTGAAGACGTGGTGGAGGACGCCGAGACCTTTGAGGGGAACGCGCTGAAGAAGGCGCGAGAGCTGTGTGCCGCCTCCGGGCTTTGGACTCTGGCGGATGATTCGGGGCTGGAGGTACGCGCGCTCGGCAACGCGCCGGGCGTGTACTCGGCGCGGTATGCGGGCGAGCCCTGCAGTCATCCGGCGAACAACGCCAAGCTTCTGCGCGAGCTGGCCGGTGTGACTGACCGTCGCGCGCGGTTCCGCTGTGCCATCGCGCTCTGCGCGCCGGACGGGCGCGAGTGGACGGTCGACGGCCGCTGTACGGGAGAGATCCTCCACGAGTCGCGCGGTTCAAATGGGTTCGGTTACGATCCGCTCTTTGTTCCCGACGGGTATGTGCAGACCTTTGCCGAACTCGACAGCGCCACCAAGAACGCCATCTCACATCGCGGCGCCGCGCTTCGCCGGGCAGCAGAGGTGTGGCGGGAGCTGTTGACGGCACCCGCTTGAAGAGAGCCTCTTATTTAAGGCGGCGGACGAGACGGAACTGACCCTTGTACTGCGCGGTCAGCTTCTTCAGGAACTCATGCCCGTCTTTGTCGATCTGATAGCCGATGCAGTGGATGCGCGGCTCTTTGAGGCCTTTCTCGACGTAAACGTCCTTGTAGATCAGGCTGATGTGCTGCACGAAGTCGGCGAGGGTCCATGTGCCGGGCGGGGGTATTTTCGGAGGCGTCGGAGCCGGACCGGAGTCCGTGACTTCAGTCCAGTAGCCTTCTGTTGCGGGCGATCCGGGATCAGGCTGCTGCCCTTCGCGCATCGGTCCCTTGGAGGGCGGCCGGGCCGGTTGGGCCGGCACCCAGACGCGGCGGGTCGGGGCGTTTGCCGCGGCCTGCTGGTGTGCGGCGACCTCGTCTGCGTGGATTCTCTGCCAGTCGGACACCAGTTTGTTGTGGGCTGCGATTTGAGCGGCTGAAGGCTCTTTGAGCACCGCAGGAAGGCCGTCGCTGATGATCAGGATCGTGTCGGCGCCCTGCGACATCGCGGCCGAGAGCGCCAGGTCGAGCCGCGTCGTGCCGCCGTTCGCCTTCAGGCCTTTGTCGAAGCCGCTGAACGTGCCGTAGTCGAGACCCCACTGACCCTCGGTGTTGAACGGCGCGAGGAACCGCTTGGCCTGGGTGCGCGTCTCAGGGTTGGCGTAGAGCATCTGCTGCGTGTCCAGCATCGAGCACCCGTCGGCAAAGACGATCAGGTTGAACAGCGTCCCGTCTTTGATGGCGTCGATCACGTCGTTGACCCGCTGCTTGACCTGCATGAAGCCGACCGGACCGCCGCGCTCCTCTTCGACCATGCTCACCGAGACGTCGACGCATACCGCGATCCGTTCGCCGGTCGCTTTGATGCCGAAGAAGTTCACCTGCGACACGCCTTGGCCGAAGCCCGACGTGCCGTAGCCGGTGCCGAGGCCGACGCCCATGCCCATGCCGGTGACCGCCT
>CAYZQL010000078.1:0-15227 GCA_964480555.1 uncultured Lentisphaeraceae bacterium
GGCATGTGCTTCGCGCCGGACGGCACGCTGCTGGTCTGCGCGGACGAGAAGATGGAGCTGTGGGCCGTCACGCCCAAGGGCCAGGTGACGGTCCTGGCCAAAGGCCACGAAGGCCAAGCGCTCAACGGCCCGAACGACGTGTGGCCGCGCCCGCAGGGCGGCTGCTATTTCACCGACCCCTTCTACAAGCGCCCTTGGTGGACGCACGCGGCCGCGCCCCAGGGCACTCAGCAAGTCTATTTCCTTCCGCAGGGCGGCGCGCCGCGCCGCGTCACGGAAGACCTCGTGCAGCCCAACGGCATCGTGGGCACGCCGGACGGCAAGTCGCTCTACGTTGCGGATATCGGCGCGAAGCGGGTCTACGTTTACGGCGTTCAGGACGACGGCGCGCTGTGCGGCAAGCGGCTCTTCTGCGAGATGGGATCGGACGGCATGACGCTCGACGCGGACGGCCGCCTCTACCTCACCGGCAAGGAGGGCGTGTACGTGTTCGACAAGGCTGGCCGGGCGCTCGGCGTGATCGCGATTCCCGAGGCCTGGAGCGCCAACGTCTGCATCGGCGGTCCGGGAAAGGACACGCTTTTCGTGACCGCATCGAAGGGCTTCTATGCGGTGCCGCTGAAGGTCAAGGGCACGGCGCAGGGAAAATAGGCATTCGAGGACCGAAGACGGAAGTCGGAGGACGGAGAAGAAGATGGTTGGCACATGGGTCAGGAGAAGCCTGCGGTACTATCGCGCGCGGCACCTCGTGTTCGCGGGGAACGTGGCGCTGACCTCGGCGATCCTCTGCGCCGCGCTGCTGACCGGCGCGTCGCTCCAGCAGGGGTTGCTGCGCGACCTGCACGCGCGGCTCGGCGCGGTGCGCTCCGCCGTTTATCTTCCGGACGGACTCTTTCCCGTGACCTTGGCGCAGCGGCTGCCTGATGCGCAGGCGGCGCTGCTGCTCAAGGGCGAGCTGCTGACCGCCGGCGGCCTGCTGTGCGCGGACAAGGCGCAGGTTCTCGGCGTGGCAGCCTCTTCCGGCAGGGACGGCTCCCCGAGCCGTCCGCCCGAGGAGAGCGGCCTGTTGTCCGCCGCGCTCAACGCCCGCGGCAGCGGCGTGCTGCCGGGTGCGGAAGGGGCCGTCCGTTTTGAAAAGCCGTCGCTCTTCTCGGCCGAGCTGCCGCTGGGCGCGGCCAAAGAAGACCGGATGGTCCGCCGGGCGGTGGGCCTGCGGCCGCCGGAACGGTCGTCCGCGCCCGGAGGTCGCGGGCCGCCTTCCCGGCCGTTGATCACTCCGGATTTCGCGCTGCGCGCCGCCTCTGTGCCGCCGGTGAACGTTGCCCTGCCGTTCGAGGCGCTCGCCCGAGACGCGGGCGCGCCGGGCATGGCGAACCTTCTGGTCTCATCGGCGGAACCGCAGGCGCTTTCGCAGGCGCTTGGCCGCGTGTTGACGCCGGAGGACGCCGGGCTGACGCTGGAAACGCTTCGAACACCGTCTGCCGAGAGTCGAGCGTCGTGTGTCGTCGTCAAATCCCGACGCGTGTTTCTGCCGGGCGGCGTGCCGGAGGCGCTCGCGGCAGCCGGGCTGACGCCGTCGCCCGCGACGTTCCATCTGGCCGACAGTTTCGAGGCGGGAACGAGCGAAGCGCCTGACGGCGGCACGACGAACGCCACGGCCTCTCGCGCGACGCCCTACGGGTTCGTGGCCGCGGCGACGCCGGGGTCCTTGGAGGTTCCGCGGGATCTGAAGGACGATGAGGTCGTGATCAATGCCTGGCTCGCCGAAACGTTGGGCATTCAAACGAACGAGACGCTGACGCTGCGCTGGCGGCGTTTCGAGGCGGGCGGCCGGCTGGTCGCCGACAGCCGCGGCTTCCGCGTCCGCGCGGTGATTCCGACCGAGGCGGCGGCGTGGGCCAAAGCCGCGATGCCGGTCCTTCCCGGGCTCGCCGGGGTCGACAGCTGCGCGGCGTGGGACGTGGGCATGCCCATGGACGAGGAGAAGCTGAAGGACGCGGCCAACGAGGCGTACTGGAAACAGTGGCGCGAGACGCCCAAAGCGTTTCTCACCTTTACGGCAGGCAAGGCCTGTTTCGGGACGTTTTTCGGCGAAGCGATGAGTGTGCGCGTGGAGTCCGACGAGGCGACCGTGCGTCGCGCGCTGAAGGCCATGACGCCCGCGCAGGCGGGCTTCGCGGTGAGGCCTGTGTGGGAGGAGGGGCTGGCGGCCGCGCGCGGCTCCACCGACTTCCGCATGCTGTTCGCGGGCATGGCCTTTGTGCTGATGGCTGCGGCCTTGCTGCTCTCGGCGCTTTCGCTGTCGCTGGCGCTGGAGACGCGCAAGGGCGAGATCGCGCTCTTCAGCGCGCTGGGCTGGAGCCGGGGCAAGGTGGTCGGGGTGCTGGCGGCCGAGTGGAGCGTGCCGCTGGTTGCGGGCGCGCTGGCGGGCGGCGGCCTCGGCGCGGGGCTGGCGCGGGCGCTGGTGTGGAGCCTCGGCCGCTTTTGGCGCGACGCCTTCGCGGGCGCGGAGGTGGCGTTTTATTTTTCCTGGCCGGTCGCGGGACTGGCCGCAGGCCTCAGCGCCGTGCTGACCCTGACGGTGTTGCTGCGGACCGTGGTCCGTTTTGCGCGGTGCCTCCCGGTCGAGCTGTGGCAGGGCAAAGAGGCCGGAGGGCAGAGGTCCGAGGACGGCGGCCGGCGGGCATTGTGGGAAAGTGTGGCGGGCGGCGCCTTGGCTGCGGGCGCGCTGGCGGTCATGCTGCTGAGCCCGGCCGGAGCGGCTGCGGACGGCGCGTTTTTCGGCGCGGGTTTTCTGCTGATGCTCTCGCTGGTGCTCTTTGCGAAGACGGCGGGCGCGGCGTTTTTTGGCCGGAGGTCAGGAGGATGCGTGGCGTCGCCGCTCGTGGCGGGGGTGTGCCGCGCCGTTCAGTCGCCGCGACGCAGTGCGCCCGTGGTGCTCCTGCTGGCGGTGGGCGTCTTTCTGACGGTCGGCATCCTGTCGATGAAGCACGACCCCGCCGCAGGCTGCGAGCGCAGCTCGTCGGGCAGCGGCGGTTTCGCGTCGATCGTCACGTCGGCCACGGCGACCGACCGGGCGCGCGGCTTGGAGCGCGCCCGGCGTGTGAGCGGCGGCACGGGCGTGGTCCCGGTGCGCGTGCATGACGGGGATGAGGCGGGCTGCCTCAACATGAGCCAGCCGCAGACGCCGCGCCTGCTCGGGCTCGACGCGCGGGCGATGGCGCGTGCGCGGGCCTTCGAGCCAGAGGACGCCGGCGGGATCTGGACGCTGATCGAGCGGCCGCTGGAAGACGGGACGATTCCCGCCTTGGCGGCGGATCAGACCATGCTGCAGTACAGCCTGAAGGCCAAGGCCGGGGTCACGGACGGCACGGTCCTGAGCTATGCCGGCACAGACGGCACGGCCTGGCGCGTGCGGATCGTGGGCGCGCTGCCGGTGCGCAGCGGGATCCTTCAGGGGGCGTTGATTTTGGACGAGCGGCAGTTCGTGAGGATGTTCCCGGAGGAGGGGTACCGGCTGTGGCTGAGCGACTACGCGCCGTACTCGCTGAGGGAGGCGGCGGAGGCAGGGGGACGGAGGGCAGAGGGCAGAGGCCGGAGGTCGGAGGGGGACGGGCCGATCTCTGTCACGCAGCTGCGGCACCCTGAGCCGGGCGTGACGGTTGAAACGGTGGAGGAGCGGCTGCGGCTGCTGGGTTCGGTGGAGAGCGCGTATCTCGACATGTTCCTCGTGCTGGGAGGGCTTGGCATGGTGCTGGGCGTGCTGGGCGTCGCGCTGGTGATTTTGCGGGGCGTGGAGGAGCGGCGCGGCGAACTGGCGCTGCTGGGGGCGGTGGGGCTGTCGAGCGGGACAGTGATGCGGCTGCTGGCGGCGGAATACGGGGTGCTGGTGCTGGCCGGACTGGTGATCGGGACCGTGCCGGCTCTCGTCGCGATCCAGCCGGCGGCGCGGGTTCTGCGCGGCGCGATGCCGTGGTTCGCGATGGCCGGGATTGTGGCCGGCCTTTTTCTCTGCGCGGCGCTCTGCGTGCTCTCGGCCGCTCATGCGGCGGCCCGTAGGTTCGGCCCCGAGGTGCTCAAGGAAGAGGGTTGACCAAGGAAAGCAGAGGCCGGTGTTCTTGGTTAGGCGAGGGACAGGGAAGGGCCTGTAAGCGATGAGTGGGAAGACGCGGCATGTGGCGCTGGTCGTGAGCGTGAACAAACGGTTTGACCGCAAGGTGGTCGAGGGGGTCACCCGGTTCGTTCATGAATCCGGGGCATGGCACCTCTTTTTTGAGGACGACCCTGCGGCGAAAATCCCGGATTTCCGTCGCGGGCATTTCGACGGCGTGATCGCGGATATGGACGATCCCCGGATACCCCGGCAGGTTGCGGGGCTGGCCGTTCCGGTGGTGGGCATCGGAGGCATCAAGGCGGGGTGTCCGCTCAAGCTTTCGGTGTCGACCGTCGGGACCGATAATCCCAAGATCGCGCGGATGGCGGCCGATTATCTGATGCGGCTGGGGCTGCGGAGTTTCGGTTATTGCGGCGTGCCGATGCGGACGATCGATCCGTGGAATCGCGAACGGCAGGAGACCTTTGCGGCGCATCTGGCCGGAAGCGGCCATCCCTGTTCGGTTTTCGCCGCCCGCTACACCCCGTCGCACAGTTGGGAACAGTTGCAGGAGGCGCTTGGCGCGTGGCTCTCCCCGTTGCCCAAACCGGTCGGCGTCCTGGCGGCGAACGACGTGCGTGCCCGGCATGTGCTCGAGGCTTGCCGCCGCTTCGGATTGCGCGTGCCGGACGACGTGGCGGTGCTGGGCGTCGACAACGACGAGCTGATCTGTGAATTGGCGACCCCGCCGCTGACCAGTATCATTCAAGGCACAGAGGAGATCGGTTATCGTGCGGCCGGCCTGCTGGACCGGCTGATGCGGCGGCGGACGCGCCACGCCGTGAACATTCTGGTCGCCCCCGTGGTCATCATCGAACGCGCCTCAACCGATCTGGTGGCCACGAGTGACCGCGTGGTCGCCGCGGCGCTGACCTTCATTCGCCAGAACGCCTGCGGAGGCATCGGCGTGCCGCAGGTCGCTCGAAGTGTCGGCGTGTCGCGCTCTACGCTGGACGGCCATTTCAAACAGGTGGTCGGCCGTACGGTGCACGATGAGATCCAGCGCGTCCAGCTGAACGCGGCGCGCAACTTGCTGGTGGCGACCGGATTGCCGCTGGAGGACATCGCCCGCCGCGTCGGCTTCTGCCACGCCCAATATTTCGCGACGTTTTTCCGCCGCGTGTGCGGACAGACGCCCGGCCAGTACCGCCGCCGCGCACGGTGAGGCTGTGGCGGAAGATGCTAATCAACAAGCCGTTAAGACGGGGTGTCGCATCAGGTTATCGACGCGTGCCGTGTCCACTACCGCAAATCCGTTAAGATAGGGCTGAAAGAGAAAGAGGACAGGAGGAGGATGTATAGGTCAAGTGAAGATCCACAGACTGTATCGACGGGAACGTCAGGCGCCCCATCGCATCGGAGAGTGGCATCTTCGCCATCGCCGGAGTCACGCCCATGAAGAACTCGCTTTTCGCCCCATCGATTTTCAAATGTCCGTCAGTATCCATCGTGATCACGGCGCAAAGCGGATCGTTCCACACGATGCAATGGCGCGTCTGCGAATACTTACGGTAATACTCTTCCGGGTAGCAATTGTGCGTACCGCTGTAATAGTAGAAGCTTGCGGAGTTTAAATCGAGATAGATGATGGAATCGAGAACGCGAAGGTTATCGATGTGATGATGACCATTGATAACGAGCCGCACGCGTCCGGGATGTGCTTGGTTCGCGTCGTTGAAGATTCTGCGCACGGCCGCGTAATTTGGAACGCTGTGACGTTCGCGTTCGAAACTCTGATGCGAAAAGACGATGCAGGGATATGGAGAGCTTTCAATCACGTCTTTGAGCCACTCCAGCTCCTCCGGCGGCATCATGGCAATTTTAGCTGGTTTCGTGACTTTATAGTAATTTCCCTTCGAATAATGCGTGTATTTCCCCTCATCGTAAATGTAGTTAGGATCCGCAACGACGAACCGGAATCCATTTTTGTCAAAAAAATAATGCCCGCATTTCAGGCGGTAGGCTTCAAGTGTTTCCTCATGCACGTTTCCGTCGTCGTCGTGGTTGCCGATCGTATGATAGGTGGGCAACTTGGAATCGTTGTAGAAGTTTACGTAATCAATGTCATGCTTCGGACGATGCGCGAAATCGCCGAGGTGGATCACAAAATCGCAATCCGATTTTTCCGCGCGTTCGAGCACCCGCGCGAGATAGTCCTTTGAGTCGTGCGGATACTGTCCGGGGAAGTAATGAATATCCGCAAATGCGCAGAATTTAACGGTCTGCTTCCCCGTATCCTTATTGATCGCATCAGCCGCCGAACCGTATCCGGCAAACAGTCCCGTACCTGCCGCCACCGAACTCATGATAAAATTCTTCCGTGAAACTTTCATTGCATTTCCTTTCCTGAATTTTCAACCTTACAACTTATTTCTTCGCCAGCGAATACGCATGTTCGACCGGCTTGCTCAGCGCAAAGACTTTCTCCCCGGTTGCTCGCAATTCGGCGCGGATCTCATCGCGCTTCGGATATTTCTCGAGATAGACCGGAAGGCTCTCCCCGAGTTCTTTCGTCCATTTGTCGGAAGGTTTTTCCGCGCGGAATTTCTCCACAGCCGCGGAATCGTCCGGATCGATTTTCCGGCACCGGAGAAGGAAGCGGACACGCATGAACGTGCCGAACGTCGACGCCTCCAAGTCCGCACGCTCCCGGTTTGCATCGCTGACTGCGGCGGCCTGTTTGTACTGAGGCGTCTTTTTGTGTGTCGCGAGATTCACGCCTTTCGCAAGATCCGCCCCTGTCCAGACGCCGACCTCTTCGCCGTCAATCTCGAGGGTATACTTTTCCTCAGCGAGCCCCGTCACCGCAAGTATTTCGCGGTTCAGATCCTCCGTGATCGGCGCGACGCTCGTAATGCCGTCTGACCACTTCTCGTAAACCCACGGAAGCGCTTTTTCGAGCATTCTGAAAGTGACGCCGTCTGCGGTTTTCATGACGCCCGAAACGGTCGCGTTCACGCTCTTCGCGCACGTACCCGCAGCCGCATCGATCACGACATCGGAAACGATTGGATCGACGCCCTGCGACTTCAGGAGCACATACGTCATGAAGAGATAACCGCTTCGTTGGGGATGAACACGGTCCGGACTGATCAGCGAAAACGCGGCGTTCGTCTCCTGCTGTTGCGACGTGAAGGCGTTCATGACCGCATTGAAATCAACGAGTGTTCCACCTCCGCGCTTGTCGCGGAGCGCGCGCACTTCCGACGCGCAACGCCTCAACGCACCGTTGCACCCCGTATAAGGGGCACCCATCCCCACTTTTACAACTGTTTCGTCATAGGGCGACGGCGTCTCCCAGTAGAGTTTGACACCTGGCAGTTTTGCGTCGATCATAGACACCAGCGTCGCGAGATTCGCACGATACTCGGCGATCGTTTTGTCCTCTTTCGTCTGGAGGGCGGCCGATCTTCCCGGCGTACGGTTCGGGTCGGGCTTGTATCGCCAGCGCCCGATGTCGTTCATTCCGAACATGAATGCGAGTGACGTGGGCTTTACGGAAACGACGTCGTCTTCGAAGCGTTCGATTCCGCCGGAAAGTGTGTCTCCGCCCACGCCGCAGTTGAAAAAAGAGATCTTCCGATCCGGATAACGTGTCAGATAGAAGTCCGACGTCATCTTTCCGAGCCAGCCGATGTACGTAATCGAATCTCCAAAAAAGGCTATGCGTTCGCCGTCCGCGAACGGTTCGGCTTTCAGCGCGGCGGCAACCAGAACCGTCATCGTGAAAAGTGCGGCCTTCTTCATTTCTTTTTCGCCTCCCAGTTGGCAATGATGGCGTTTGCGATTGCGTCGGCGATGATGTGGTAACCTTCCTTCGTCCAATGATACTTATCCCCGCCGCCGTTGGCGAGTTCGAGTTTACCTGCGAGAACCGAATAGACGTCGATGTATTCGACTTTTTCTTCTTTCATCACTTCGGCGGCGAGATGGTTGAGACGCTCGACTACCGGATTGTTCTTTCCGACTTTGGTCGCCTTCTGTCCCTTCGGCGCATCGCCGATCTGCGGAGTGCCGCTCAAATAAAAGATCTTCGCCTTCGGGGCGCCCTTGCGGAAGACGTGAACCAGATTACGGTAACAGGTCTTCACCTTGTCGTCGGATACTTTGTCGAGCCCCCAATGGAGCGAATGGAGCGTGTTGTTGAATACCACCGCGGAAAAGTCATCGCACGATGCGGCGCCTATGTATGGCTCGGGATCGTTGGCGGCCTGATCCCATCCGTCTGTCCAACCGACCCAACTGAACACGTACGCTTTGTCTTTGAGAATTTCCGACAACGGTCCGCGGTATCCCCAGAGAATCGAATCGCCGTAGAGGAAAACGCGGGGACGCTTCGGGTCTGACGTGTCACCGGGCAACTCCACACTCCAGCCGGGACCGGCTTTCGTAAGCGACGACATTTCCTTTGTCGCCCCAAGCGGATACCAATTCTCGTTGGGCCCATAGAACGCAAGCGACTTCACCTCGATTCCGGTGAAAGGCTCGCTCTTGTACTTTTCCAGATAGGAGGAATCGAAGTCGCCGACCTTCACGGGTTCGAGAACGGGACATATTTTCGCCGAAAAGTGACAGGTCTTACCGAACCAGTCCCACGGATCGACGTAAAAGCTCGCGATCCCGCCGGGACGCGAAACAAAGATGAGCGTGTGCCTGAACTTTTCCGACGGGGCGTCCTTCTTCGGCATTGAGATGAATCCGCAGGGGTGCATATTGCCGTTTAGGAACACTTCGAGTTGACAAGTTCCGCCAGTTGTGCGGTAAAAACCGACCGACCATCCAGTCCCTTCGGTCTCCTGAGAAAGGATCTTGACGCGCCCCTTCTTCCGCTGTTTCTTAGGAAGATCGCTCGCCGCCGGCAACGTGAACTCCATGCGGACGGTGAACTCCCCGGCATCGCAAGTGGCCGCGTGCGGCGCTTCCGGCGGTTTTACGGACGGATCAAGCGCACAAGACGCGGGAAGAGCCCAAAGCGGCTTGGTTCTCATCGGCTTGTCTTCGAGCGGCGCGGCGGATATGGCGAACGAAACCGCCGCAGCGGACAGGAGCAACAGTTTGAATTTGATTTTCGACATAGCCAATCCTCTTGTCAACGGATTATGCGGGGCGTTTCCTATGCCTTGCTTCTCATTCATCCGGATCATACGGCACGGCTTCCAGAGAACTCGATGCAGGGACGAATGCGCGGACTGCGTGAACGTGCATCTTATAGGGCTTTCTGAGTTTGTTCATTTTCGCCGTGAGGATCAGGTAGAAGTTCTGGCCTTCGGCGACAGCGGGGACATACGGCGTTCCGGCCTGCATCTGGTAATAGTTCTCCCACCACCACATCACAGTGCGCGTGGCCGGATCGTAACTGGCTCCGAAGGTCTGGGGTTTCGTGCGGTCCAGCTTGCTGCGGCGCACGTTGTTGGGATTCTGGATGTGACCGCCGCCTTCAGCTTCCCACAAGTTGTGAACCGTGCCCGTGAGACCCGGACCGAACTGCGCTTCGTCGACATCGAGTTCCATGAACCAGTCCGCTGTGTTTCCCCGGCGTCTTTCGGACGGCATGAGCCAGAAGGCAGAGGCATGATCCTGATCCATGTCGGAAAGGCTCACGGTGTATTCGACGTAGAACCCGTCCTTCCCGGGGAGAAGCGGAAGAGCCCCTCTGTCGGGATAAGTCGGCGGAACGCTCGAAAGCTCGCCGCCGCCTAGCATCGTGAAAACGCCGTCTTCGTCGAGGACATACTTGGCCGCCGCCGGCGTTTCGCGGTCGTACCAGCGGCCCGAAAACCACTTGTACAGTCCCTTGCGGTCCGGCGAAACGTCCTCCGGTCTGATCCACGTTTCGTTGATCACGCACTTCGTGAAGCCCATGCTTGCCGCCCCCACGGGAATGCGGTGTAGGTTACGTGTTCGGGTCACGATTTTCAGCACACGGTCGAAATGTTCGGTGATCATGGCATCGCACCTGAGAAGCCTTGCCTGTCGGCACTCGATCCCCGTGTCGTTCGTTTTGACAGCCACCTTCAATCCGGCCTTGTGTGCGGCGGAAACGCTCTCGCGCGTCGTTTTCCAGAAGAGCGGAATGAGCCATTCCGCACCCGCTTGCTTCGCGGTGTCGATGTCCTCTTTGGTGATTTCGCGTTCCGTGACGAAACCGACCGGCACATCCCGAACGGACTTCCTTTTCGCTGCAATCGCGATTAGATTCGTAGAAACGAAAAATTTGACGCCGTTCGTCAACGCGACCTCGTCCCCCGTCTGTACCGCCAGTTCCGGCCAGTCGGCGGCGAAAAGCGCACCACACGCCATCAGACTCAACCCGGCAAGCCGCTTTTGCATTCCATTTCCTTTCTTCTTTCCGGCAGGCATCCCGTTCTCAGACGTCCTCTTCCGCCATTCGCCCATCGTGAGGCCAAAGCGTTTTTTAAAGAGGTTCTTCAAGTGGTTTTCGCTACTGGATGACGCAGATGAACGGGGTTCCTCAACCTGCATTCAGCAGGGGGGTCAAGGGCTTTCGCCGTCGTAGGCGACAGACGGAAGTTCACTCGACGGTGTCGTGAACGCGCGTACCGTGTGGACAAACATCTTATAGGGGATTTTCTTGCGGTGCCTCTGCGCGCCCATGATGAGGTAGAAGTTCTGCTTCTCGGCGATCGAGGGGACGTATGGGGTCGTGGCGCTCATCTGCATCTTGCCGTTCAGCCACCAGATGACCGTTCGCGTTTTCGGATCGTAACTCGCGCCGAAGACATTGCGTGCGGTACGGTCGAGTTTCTCGCGTCTCACGTTGTTCGGGTTTTGCAGGTTATGGTAGTTCGGATGTCCAAACCCCCACCAGTTGTGAACCGTACCCGTTAGACCGGGGCCGAAACCGGCCTCATCCACGTCAAGTTCCATCCAGCGTTCCATGCCTGCGGGGTCGCCTTCGTAAATCGGCATCTTACCCATGATCTTTTCGGACGGCATCAGCCATAGGGCGGCGAAATGATCGGGGTCGTTGTCCGAGAGGCTCACTTCGAATTCCACGTAAAAGCCGTCCTTGCCCGGGAGGAACGGGAGTTTCGCGTTTCTCACGTCGTCCCACTTGCGCGGACACGAAACGAGGTCGCCGCTGCCTTCCTCCGGACCGCGCGCCTCAATGCACAGGACACCGTTCGTCGTCGAATAGTAATCGAGCGGCACCATTTTGCCGTACCACTGGCCGCTGAACCACTTGGCAGCCGTCGCGCCGCGGTCAGGGGAAATGTCCCCGACCGACGGCTTCTCGTTGATGATGCACTTCGTGAAGCCGCCCGCCGCGGCCCCCACGGGCAGCCGGATTTTCTTCACCGGAGCGTCCGCCGCCAGCACCACGCACGCGCACGTGGCAAGACCCGATACAAACAGACTCTTATTCATCGTTTCCTTTCAGTCACGAACTTTGCTCATTATAATTATACATTTTCTTAAAGAACACAACCGCGGGAAGTGATCTGCGACCGGTTCGGCCGACCAGCCCTACCGGATCTGGATTACGAAGCCGCTGCTGCGGTATTCGAGCGTGATCGATTTGCCGTCCGCCGAAGCAGCAAGGGTGTAGCCGGCAGGCAGCGAATCCGCCGCCGTCGCGACAAGCGCATCCAGAACCGATTTCGACGCCGTCCCGCAGGTGAGCAGCGTAATCGTGTTCCGTCCTTGCGGTTTCCAATTATTGACGTCGAGTTCAAGCCGCGGCGGATATGTGGTCGGATCATCTGACGCGGTCGTCAGGACGATAATGTTCTGTTTCATCTGTATCGGCGGCCGGCAAAGGCCTCCTTCCGAGAGCTCATAGCGGAGAATCGAGTCTTTACCGAACCGGAGCTGCCGCACGTTGACGAGACTGTTCGTCCCTTTAACGAGCAGCATGTTGTTCGTCGCGGACGCGATAAAATATCCTGAGTGGGTGCCGCCGCCGATTTCAAGCGCATTGTTCGAGTTCGTCACGCACACCGTGCCGTTCTCGACCTCCAGACAATTGCATGCGCCCACCGCGCCGATACGCATATACGTGCCGGAAGACCCGGTCGCCCGATTGTCAAGAACGCCGCCGGAGGCGACGACAATGCGGTTCGAGTACGCCGTGTCGCTGTTACCGACCGTGAAATACGTATGCGACGCCGAATTGGTGATGAAGAATGTGCCGTCTTCGTCGATCCTGAGTTCGTTTCCACATCCTTTAGCGCCGATGGTGATAGATGCCGCAGTCCCGGGAAGCATGAATCGGGCCCCTTTTGTGATCTGTATCCGGTTGGAAAGCGAAAAAGCGCTGTTGCCGCTGTACAACCCTATCATATAGATTTCCGAACCTTCACCCGAGGCCGTGAAAACGGCATTCGTGCTGTTGCCTTGCGCCAAAGTCAACGAGCTGTTCAACGTGAACTTTGCACCGCCGGAAACCGTGATCTCCGCATCGTTCCCGCTTTGCAGGATCCGGCCTCCGGAAACGAACTCGGCACCGTCCGCGAAGGTGAATTTGTTGCTGATGCCGTTCCAATCCATCTGCGTATTCGCCGCAACCGTCGTTTTGAAAACGGTTCCCGTCCCGCGAACCGTCACAATGCTTGCATCGCGGTAGTTGCACTTCAGCAAAGACGCCGTCACCTGCGCCCCGTCCAGAACCTCGAAAACGCCGTAAGTTCCCTCCATCGCCACGCGTCCGCCTGCGGTCAAAACGGTATTCGATCCTGAAATCCTGAATTGTCCCCCCCACCCAAAGGAGGGGCCCACCCAGACCTCATTCGTCACATTGATCGTGCCGTTCGTGAACGTCAGCGAAGAAACATCCGTTGCCGTCGAACGCTTGCTGGTAAGCGTACTCGTAAGCGACAGCGTTTTGCCGCCAAGATTGAGCATCACATCGCCCTTCTGCATGGTAAACGCGCTGATCGCACAATCACCGTCGTTTTCAATCGTAAACGGCGTCGTGTCGGACAGATTGAACAAAACTGTATCCGATTCATCCGTTCCTGGTACGCCTTCGGGGTTCCAGTTGGAGGAAGTGCCGAAATTACCGTCCGCCGCCGTGCCGATCCAAGAGTAGTCGGTCGCGAAGGACGTGACGGCGAGTAGCATCGCTGTTATCGCGAGAAAGCGACGGACATCACATAGGGGGTGTTGTCTCGTTTTCATAATAGAGCCTGCCTTTCTTCAAAATGCCGTCATTTCGCCGATTCTACGGAAAATCCGCAGAAGCGACAGAATGATCGGATTGTTTTGACTTACCACTTGTAGATTGGAATCTTGAGTGTTTCGCCGTCCTTAATCGCGGACTTGTGCGCGATGAGTCCCGGAACGGTGGTGTTGAGCGCCACCACAACATCCACTGCGGGTTTCCGACCCAGGAGAATCGCCCGGATGAAATCGTCCGTCAGATATCCGTGTGACCCGCCGTGTTCGCCGGCCTTCACCCCGGGCGGCAATCTGGGTTTTCCGAGATCAAGCTTTGAGATATCCGCCAAGCCGTCGTATTTCTGAACGGCACGCGCCCAGTTCATCATGCCGTATGACCCTCTTTCGCCGCTCACGCGGCCGATCTCGCCGCAAATGCCGGGGAGATCCCAGCACACCGCCATTCGCGCGATGCCGCCGGTTTCGGTTTTGAAGAGACCGATTTCCGAACCGAAAGGATTGTTGAAATAATTCGGAAGGTTGTCCTTCGATTTCGGACATAACGGGTTCACGACGCCGTAGCATGACACCTCCGTGAACGCCTTCCCTGTCAAACACGTGTAAAAAGCGTTCGAATGCGTGGGATAGAACATCGGCGGCAACCCCTTGCGCCATTCGTGCCAATCGCCGAGGCTCCGCGTGTAGGAGGCGTGGTGCTTGTCAGAATAGTGATAGTACTCGCCTTCCGCGTACTTGATTTCACCGAAGCCGTCAGCCTCGTAGATTTTGCGCATCGCGTAAAATTCAGGGCGGAACACTGATGTTTCGAACATCGCGTAGATCTTGCCGCTCTTCTTGACGGCGTCGATGAGTTCCTGAGCCCGGTCGAGTTGCTCGAAACCGAAAAGCGCAGGAACGGCGGAACTGACGTGGAGTCCGCGTCTGAGAGCCCTGAGAACAAGATCCAGATGACTCGGCGCATCCGTTGCGAGCCAGACCGCGTCGAGATCCTTTTCCTGATCGATCATGTCCTCGGCAGAGGAATATGTGCGGAACGTGTCCCTCTTCTCGGGCTTGTCGAGTTCGAGGCGCTTCACGAGCGCGTCGAGGCGGTCCGGGAAGAGTTCTGCTGCGGCGACAATTTCAACGTTCGGATGGTGCTGGAATTCAAAGACACCGCCGAAGTGGCACAATCCGTACCCCGCGATCCCGACGCGCACCTTCTTGTCCGAAAAAGGTTCCCAGGGCTTATCGGATATCATTCCGGCGTCCGTTTCGTCGAACCCCTGGATGATGCCTTCCTTTTCCCTGTTCGCCGCCTTGAGCCCAAGCGCCGCCGTCGCCGCAAGCGATCCGGCGAAAAAATTCCGTCGCGACAACGGCACCACAGCGGCCAGCCGGTCAGCCCGCCCCATAAGGTTCATGCCCATCATAAGCTCCTTTGTTTTCTCACTCGCCCGCCCAATGATTCTTGAACTAGTTTCTCAAGTGCGTAGGTAATTTAGCACACGAGTCTATGATTTCCTATTGCGTTATTTCACGATTAGATTGCGATTTTAAACACACTCGGTCAAGGGATGCCCTTCGCTTTACACTTGAAGGCACATTCATTCCGGCGGTGATTCGACCTAAGCGTTTTCGCAATCAATTTGTGAAATAACGAAATAGAGATTCCATCGAAGTTATGCCATACTCCCGAGGCAAACAACGGAGTGAACGTGACGGTTCTTAGGCGGATCTGCGGCGCTTCGTCCGAAAAAGGGAGTTTTTATGGGTAATGTATACGTCGGATTGAACACGGAGTTCTCGCGCAGCAGCGACAAGCCGTTCGAGTGGGCGGTGAAGGCGGCGGCGGAGATGGGGTACAAGTACATCGAACCCATGGTGCATTTCGGCCGGGAGCTGATGAGCGAGGCCGGGTACTTCCACACGGTGTCGATGTTCGACGACCCGT
>CAYZQL010000079.1:0-15225 GCA_964480555.1 uncultured Lentisphaeraceae bacterium
GGCCATGCAGGAGCGCCAGGTCACGCTGGGGGACGAGACGCATGCACTGCCGCGCCCCTTCATGGTGCTGGCCACGCAAAACCCCATCGAGCAGGAGGGAACCTACCCGCTGCCCGAGGCGCAGCTGGACCGCTTTCTTTTCAACATCATCGTCGACTATCCGCAGAAGGACGAGGAGAGCGTGATCATCCGGCAGGTGACCGGCCCGCAGGACGATGCGGTCGAGCAGGTGCTGAACGCCGAGCAGGTGCTGAAGATGCAGGCGCTGGTCCGGCGCGTGCCGGTGGCCGACCACGTCATCGACTTCGCGCGCGACCTGACGCGCGCCACGCGGCCGAGCCAGCCCGAGGCGCCGGACTTCGTGCGCGAGATGGTGGCGTGGGGCGCGGGCCCGCGCGCCGGCATCAGCCTGATCACCGCGGCCAAGGCGCGCGCGGTCCTCTACGGGCGCTATCACGCCACGACGGCGGATGTCGCGGCGGTGGCCCATCCGGTGCTGCGCCATCGCGTGCTCACCACCTTCAACGCCGAGGCGGCGGGGGTCAAGAGCGACAAGATCATCTCGATGCTGCTGGAGCGTCTGCGCCCCTCCGAAAACTTGGACGTGTGACCACAAGGACAAGCACGGACGGGCACGGACAGTCAGGCCTTCCGACCTCCGCCTTCCGACCTCTGACCATGCCGACACCGACATATATGCAGTTCCTGCCGCCCGAGGCGCTCGCCAAGCTCGGGCGCTGCGAGCTGCTCGCGCGCGGCGTGGTCGAGGGCTTTGTCTCCGGCAAGCACAAAAGCCCCTTCAAGGGTTTCTCCGTCGAGTTCTCCGAACACCGGCAGTATGCGCCGGGCGACGACCTGCGCAACCTCGACTGGCGCGTGCTGGCGCGCAAAGACCGCTACTACATCAAGCAGTACATCGAGGAGACCAATCTGCGCGCCACGCTGCTGCTGGACGCGTCAGGCTCGATGGCCTACGCGGGCGAGGCGGCGGCGCCCCGCAACGGCAAGCCCAGCTCGAAGTTCGCGTACGCGCAGCACATCGCGGCCATGCTCGGCTACCTGCTGATCGGGCAGCAGGACGCGGCCGGGCTGGTCACCTTCGACACGAAGCTGCGGGCGTACCTGCCGGCGCGCGCGCGCGCCAGCCAAGTGCGCGGCATCCTGGAGACGCTGGAGAAGACCGTGCCCGGCGGCGAGACCGGGCTGGCCGACATTTTTCACGACATCGCCGAGCGCATTCCGCGGCGCGGGCTGGTCGTGATCCTGAGCGACCTGTACGACGACCCCGAGGCGCTGATCAAGGCGCTGCACCATTTCCGCTACCGCCGCCACGAGGTGCTGCTGTTCCATGTGGTGGCGGACGAGGAGCTGACCTTCCCCTTTGACGCGTTCACGAAGTTCCGCGACCTGGAGCAGCCGGAGGCGCTGCTGCCGATCGATCCGCGCACGATCCGCGCGACGTATCTGGAGCGGATGAACGGGTTTCTCGACGACATCGAAGCCGCCTGCGGGCGCATGAAGATCGACTACGTCCGGATGAACACCCGCGTGCCGTACGACGAGGCGCTGTCGGCGTATTTGATGAAGAGACGCTAGATGCTTTTCCTGAATCCATATCTGCTGCTGGGGCTGGCCGGGATCGCAATCCCGGTCATCATCCACCTGTTCAACCGGAGGAACGCCCGCGAGGTGCTCTGGGGCGCGATGCGCTTCCTGCTGGACAGCCTGATGAGCCGGCGGCGCAGCCTGCTGATGGAGGAGATGCTGCTGCTGGCGGCGCGCTGCCTGCTGGCCGGGTGCGCGGTGCTGGCGATGGCGCGGCCCTTCGTGCCGGCGGGGTCGTCGTTCCCCTGGTGGCTCGTGCTGCCGCTGGGGCTCTTGGGCATCCTCTTCTTCGGCATGAGCTTCGCGCTGGGCCGCCTTCGCAGATGGCAGCTCCTGGCCTGGCTGGCCAGCCTGGCCTGCCTGCTGCTTTCGGCGGCCGCGGTGCTGCTGGAGAGCCGGCTGAGCCTCGGGCGGTTCGCGGGGGGCACGGCGCGCGACATCGCGCTGGTCATCGACGGCTCTTCCTCGATGACGCTGGCCGTCGACGGCGAGACCAACTTCAGCCGGGCGCTCAAAGAGGCGTCGCGGCTGATCGAAGAGGCTCCGCGCGGGGTGGCCTTCAGCGTGATCGTGGCCGGCGCGGTGCCCGACCCGCTGGTGCCCGCGCCGGTGACCGACCGCAAGTATGTGCAGACGGCGCTGGAGCAGGCGATTCCCGTGCACGGCGTGCTGCGGGTGCCGGACGCGCTGGCGGCGGCCGCCGCGTCGCTGGTGCAGGGCTCTCACCTCACGAAGCAGATCATCCTCATCGGCGACGGGCAGGCGATCGGCTGGCAGACCGGCGACCTGGAGAGCTGGGGCTTTTTGAACGAGGCCTTCGGGCGCTTGCCTTCGAAGCCGCGCGTGTTCGTGCGGTCGCTGGAGTTGCCCCAGGGCATCCGCAACCTCACGCTCAAGAAAGTGGCCTTCTCCCGCCCCGTGGTGGGCACGGACCGCGACGTGCGCGTGGACGTGACCTTGGCGAATACGGGGCGCGAGGCGGTGACGCCCGCGAACGTGACCCTGCTGGCCGGCGGCAAGGAGAAGATCGACCGCTCGGTGGGGCAGATGGAGCCGGGTGCGGAGCGGGTCGTCTCCTTCCTTCACCGCTTCGATACGCCGGGCGCGCAGGTTGTGGAGGCGCGGGTGGCGGCGGACGACGAGATGGCTTCGGACGACAGCATGAAGCGCGTGATCCAGATCATGCGCACCCTCCAGGTGCTGGTGGTGGACGACGGGCGGGCGGTCCGCCTGCTGGACCGGCCCGGCGGGTGCATCGCGCTGGGGCTGATGCCGTCGGCCAAGGCGCTGCAGGAGCGCGAGGCCAAGAAAGGCCGCGAGCCGGAGCGCCCGCGCTATCTGATGGAGCCGGAGCTGACGCCGGTGGGCGGGCTCGGTCTCAAGCGCTCCCTGGCCGGGTATGCGGTGGCGGTGCTGGCCGACGTGCCCTCGCTGCCCGAGGCGCAGGCGGCCCAGCTCGCCGAGTTCGTGCGCCGGGGCGGCAGTCTGCTGGCGGTTCACGGCGCGCGCTCCGAAGAGGCTTTCTACAACCGCTGGCAGAGCGCGGGCGAGCCGGTGCTGCCGCTGCCGATCGGCGCGTGCGCGGTGGCCGCGCAGGAGCGGGGCGAGGCGGGCGTGAAGATCGATCCGGGCACGTTCAAGCATCCCGCGCTGTCCCTGTTCCGCGAGTCGGGCGACCTGACGGACGCGGTGGTGGCGTGCTACCGCAAGGCGGTGGAGACCAACGGGGCAGAGCGCGTGGTGGGGCGTCTGCAGAACGGCGCCGCGTTCATGGCGGAGCACGCGCTGGGCAAGGGCCGCGTGGTCCAGCTCTTTGTCCCGCTGGACAGCACGGCGGGCAACCTCATGGCGCGCCAGTCCTTTCTGCCGCTGATCCAAGAGGTGACCTCGTATCTGGCGCAGCCGGTGATCGCGGCGCTGAACATTCCGCCCTCGCGCGGCGCGGTGGTGCAGCTCTCCTCGCCCGCGCTGACGCAGATGAGCGGCAGCGGCCTGTTCGCGGAGTACTTCAAGAAGGACAACTTCAAGAAGGTGCTGCTGACGCGCATCGATCCCACGCTGGATCTGACGTGGAACGACAACAGCCCGGCCGAGGGGCTGCCGCGCGACCATTTCGCGGTGCGCTGGACCGGGTCTTTCGTGCCGAAGCAGAGCGGCGCGTACACCTTCTACGTGAACGCGGACGACCGGCTCTCGCTCAAGGTGGGAGCGCTGGAGATCCAGGCGCGGGAGGGCCAGGCCCGCGAGGGGCGCGCGAACTTCAAGGCGGGCGAGCGCTATCCGCTTTCCGCGCAGTACAGCGAAGACACCGGCCACGCGGGGGTGTGGGTGGACCTGGAAGGGCCGGGCTTCCCGCGGGCGCGGCTGTCGGGCGACTGGCTGGTGCCGGTGCGGGGCGACGCGGACTCGTGGGCGGATGCGGTCGACACGCAGGTGCAGGCGCCGGGCGGCAGGACGCTCTACGCCAAGATCCGGTATGGCGAGGACGGGCTGGCGCTGCGCACCGACAGCCCGCTGATGCAGGGGCTGTACGAGGTGCGGGTGCCGGCCGCGGCGGCGGGCTGGATGGGGCACCTCGCGAACACGAGCGAAGCTTTTCCGCTCTGCGTGATGGAGAACCCCGATGAGAGCAAGCTCGACGCGCTGACCGCGGACGAGCAGGCGATCATCGTGCGGCAGGCCGACATCACGGTGGCGCACTCGTTTGAGGACTTGCAGAAGGCGCTGCGCGGAAAGACATTTGGGCGCGAGCTGTGGCGCATTCCCGCGCTGGTGCTGTTCGCGCTGCTGATTCTGGAGGCCGTTCTGACGCGGTGGATCTGCATCCAGCGCAAGACGGGAGAAAGCATCAGTTAGGAGTTAATAGTTTAGAGTTAAGAGTCTAACAACCTAACAGGCTAAACCGCTAACAGCCTATGGATACAATTCGCATAGATTTGCTGCCGCCGGAGTTTCCGACCTGGGCGGTGGCGCTGATGACGCTCGCCGCGCTCGGGCTTTGGCTCTGGGTGCGTGTGCTGACGCGCCGTTTCCGTTCGCGACTGCCGCGCTTCGGCGTGGTGGTGCCGCGCGCGCTGGCATCGGTCGCGGCGTCGTGGTGCCTGCTGCAGCTTCTCGGCCGCGTGGCGGTGTATGCCTGCACCTGGCCCCTCTGGGTGGCGGCGGTGATGCTGGGCCTTGGCGTCGAGACCGCCTCGGTCTGTTTCTTCCGCGAGCGCTCGGCGCTGCCGCCGCGGCTGGGGACGGTGATCCTGGCCTTGCGCGCCGCGGCCATCGCGCTTTCGGTGTTGATTCTGATGCAGCCGGTGCTGGTGCGCTTCACCGGCAAAAAGATCACGCGCCGCGTGGCGGTGCTGGTGGATGCGTCGGCCTCGATGCGCTTCACCGACCGGCAGTGGCAGCCGCGCGAACGCCTGTCGTGGGCGGCGCACCTGGGGCGGCTGAGCGGGGCGCAGCGCTCCGCTCTGGCCGACGCCCAGAGCGACGGGCAGAAGCTTTGGGAGGGACTGCCCGAGGCGGACCGCACCGCGGCGAGCGGCCTGTGCGAGACCTCGCGGCTGGCCTTGGCGTGTGACCTGCTGAAGCGCCCGGGCGAGGACGGCACGTCCTTCCTCGCGAAGCTCGGCTCCCGCTACGACCTGGACCTGTTCGCGTTCGGGCGCGGGCTGGCGCGGACGTCCGAGGCCGAGATCGGGCGGGACTTGGCCTCGACCAACGGGGAGGCGTTTGCGGAGCAGTACTTCCGCGCGGCGACGGATTTCACGACGGCGCTGGAGGGCGTGCTGAAAGAGATCCCCTCCGAGCAGCTCGCGGGCGTGCTGGTCCTGAGCGACGGCATCCACAACGCCGAGACCTCGGTGCTGCCGGTGACGCGGCGGTTCGGCGCGCAGGGCGCGCCGGTGTGCGGTGTGCTGCTCGGCGGCACGCGGCTGCCGTTCGATGTCGCGCTGGCGGACGTGATCGCGCCGGAGTCCGTCTTTCTCGGCGACCGCGTGCGGATGGTCGCGACGGTCAAGGCCACGGGCGCGCTCGGCAAAAAAATCAAAGTGAAGCTCACCTGCGGGGAGGCGGTGTCGGAAGAGGTCGAGCTGGAGATCTCCTCGGACGACTGGCAGCGTGAGGTGCGCCTGGCGCACGAGCCCACGACCAACGGGGTGGTGCGCTACGAAGTCCGGGCCGAGACGCTGGAGGGCGAGCTGTTCAAGGACAACAACGCGTGGCGCTCGGATGTGGCGGTGAGCGACGACCGCATCAACGTGCTGCTGGCGGACGACTCGCCGCGCTGGGAGTTCCGGTATCTGCGCAACCTCTTTTTCGGGCGCGACAAGTCGGTCCACCTCCAGTCCTGGCTGGTCCACCCGGACAAGCTGACCGGGGTGGCCGCGGCGCCGCTGCCGCCCGCTTCGGCGGGCCGCAAGTTCGGCGATGCGGAGTCGGGGGGCTGGCCGGTGGGGCGCGAGGAGTGGCGGGCCTTCGACGTGATCGTGCTGGGCGATCTGGACGAGGCCACCCTGACGCCGCAGGTGCAGGAGGAGATCCGCGCCTGCGTGGTGCCATGCCGCACGCCTTCCCGAAGGACTCGCCGCTGGCCGGGCTGGTGCCGTTCACGGTGCACGAGGAGGAGAGCTATTGGAAGGGGCCGGAGAAGACGTTCCGGTTGGTGCTGACGCCGACGGGGCAGGCCCACCCCGTGATGGTGCAGTCGGGCAGCCTTCTGGAAAACGAGGACGTGTGGCGGTCGCTGCCGCTGTTCGACTGGCGCCTGCCCGTGACGGCGAAGCCGGGCGCGGAGATCCTGGCGGTGGCGGAGCCGGAGGACGGCGAGCGGGAGAAGGTGCTGACGGACGTGCGGCAGGCGGTGGCGCATCTGGAGGAGGTGATGCAGCACCGGGCCAAGCACGCCCTCATCATGGCGCAGCGCGTGGGGCGAGGCAAGGTTCTCGGCTTGGCCTTCGACCGCACCTGGCGGCTGCGCTACCGCACCGGCGACGTGCGGCATCACCGGTTCTGGGGGCAGATCATGCGCTGGGGCCTGGGCGAGCGCCTGCGCGCGGGGCAGGAGCGTTTCCGCGCGGGCACCGACCGGCTGGTCTACGGGCCCGAGGACCCGATCAACGTGATGGCCCGTGTGCTGAACGAGGATTTCGCGGGCATCGAGGACGCGCGGCTCGAGGCCGTGCTGAGGAACAGCGAGGGCCGCGAGCTCACGCGGACGCGCCTGGCCCCGCGCGCCGAATCGCACGGCTTCTACGAGGCGGTGCTGCCGCCGCAGGGTCGCGCGGACGCGTGCAAGCTGGAGGTGGTCCGGCTGGACACGGTGGCCCGCGAAAGCGTCGAGACCTCTTTCCTGGTGACCGCCTCGCGGCGGCCGATCGAGATGGGCAACGTGCGGCCGGAGCGCTCGGCCCTTGAGGCTTTGGCGAAAGGGACGCGCGGCAAGGTGGTCGCGCCAGAGGCGGTGCGTACGCTGGCCGAGGCCTTTGGCGAAGGGCGCCGCGTGGTTCAAGAGCGGCGCGAATACGCGCTGTGGAACAACCCGTATGTGCTGATCCTGTTGGCCATCCTGCTGACGCTCGAATGGCTGTTGCGTAAAAAAGGCGGGTTGGCGTGAGGGGGATGAGCATTTTTGCAGGAGAAAGTTCGTTGTTTTCGTTGGGAGCGGGAACGAATGTGGTAAAATGTCCGACACGCGAGAGGAGGAACACAAATGGATATTGGAGAATTTCGTGATTTTGTTAATACTTTCCACGCGGATTTTGTTCGTAATCGCTTTTCTGATGTGGGTGGAAAATCTCTTTGGAACTGCATTTGTTCGGCGATGGATTGGTTGAGAGAGGCAAGCGATGCCTTGCACGAGTTTGAGAAACGGGCGAAGCGCAAGGACGCCGGATGGATTGATCTCTACGGGTACATTGTCTGCGTCGATGTCATCATGGAAGCCACTGGACAATTGCACCGATGCGTTTTTGGACGCGGAGGAAAATCGGTCCCCCTCTCGTTTCCCGGCCGATGTTTTGTGACTCGACCGAAAGAATATGTCGACTTGTCGGATTGTGCATATTTCAAAGAACTGCGCTCAATTTTTGGAGCCCATCCTGTTAACTTGCGTGATCCCAAAAATAAAGACGAAAAATGGTTTGCCAGTTGGGCCATACCAGGAGAATTGGGCGGGGCGGGGGATTTTTCTGTTCGGATTTACAGCAGTGTGAAAGATAAAGAAGACATTTGTTTGAGCATTGAGTTGGGAGAACTGAAAGCCTTCTGCACCCAATATCAAGATCATCTAAAAGCCATTGCAGCTGAAATCAGAAGGCAAGGCGATGTGTTTGACGGCGAATGCCGGGAACGTCCTATCCGGCGCAACGACAATCCTGTTGAGCAGTGGGAGATCCTGGTGCAGGAAGCCCATAGCCGATGTCTCGGATCATGGGATGAGAATGTTCCGGAAATTTTTTCCGTGAAGCCGAAGCATCCGGGCAACCGCAAGCTGCTGCGGGATTATCAGGATGCCATACGGCAGTTGATTGTCAGAATGACGGATGCTTATCAGAAAATGGATGCCTCCGGTATCCGCGAATTGTGTGAAGAGTTCCATCATGTTCTAGATCCGGCATATCCGCAGGAAAGGGGATTGTCGTACTCTTTGGGGAAGTTTTTTACGAACGGTGTGTCCTATTCCGTTTTGCGGAAAGAGATCGAGGCGTTTTTCGGACGTTACATGAATTTCAAATCCATCGCCAGCGATGTTGAGCGCCGGGTCTTGGTTCAGGCGACACTCTACAGTCTTTCCGGAGATGCTCCGCTCAAGCGCGTTCTCCGAACGCGCTGCCTTCCCGATCTGAAGGGAAAGTGCCTCTACTTCAATCGCGACACGCTGTTTAAGTGGCTGAAGGGCGCTCGTGTCTCTTACACCCTTCCCACATTGAATCGCTACATGGCTGAACTCATGGAGACGGGCGAAGTGTGGGGGGCTGGGCGAGGTTGGTACAGTTTCATCAAGACCTCGGTCGCGCTTGGTGCCGAACCGGTTGTCGGAATCAGGAATGAGCTACAGAACCGCTTTCCGCTTCTTGACTTCGCCTGTTGGTCTACGCAACAGATCAATCCCTTCATGCACCATCTGCTGGCCAAGTTCGTGACCTTTGTGCATGTGTCACGCGATGCGATGTCTTCGGTTTACGACCATCTCAACGAATCGGGATATTCGGTTTATCTCAATCCGACTCAGCGTGAAGCGGACAAAACGTTCTCTGTTCGGGACAAAACAGTTGTTGTCCGTCCGTTACTCTCCAAGACACCGGTTCAAGACCGGATGGTGAAGGTCGAGGGCATCCTCGTTGATCTCTTTGTGGAACAGCGCGGCGTTTCCGTCATGGATCAAGACGAGTTTAAAAGCATGGTTACGCAACTTGTCACCTCGAGTCGGGTGGAACTCGCTGAGTTGATCAGTTATGCCAAACGGCGCGGCGTTGCGCTTCACAACCTCTTTGCGGATGGAGAATCAATTATCTCCTGTTTAAATCAAGAGCGGAAATAATTGATTTTATCGTGACATCTTGGAAGTCGGCATGATAAAAACTGAATGCTTTCGGCGGGACTGGATAGAAGCCAAGCGGAATGAGCTTGGCGTGGTTGACGCTGTCTTATTGGAGAAATGCATTCACGCGCTTCAGTTGTTGGGCTTGTTGGTGACAACGGGGCTTGATTTTGTGTTCAAGGGAGGCACATCCATGATCCTCCTTTTGAAACGCATACGCCGATTGTCAATCGACATCGACATTGCCTCCGCAATTCCGGATGCCGGAAATCTAGGCTTTTTTCATGCGCTTGCACGCAACGCACCTTTTACACGTGTTGACGAAGATGATCGAGGCGATCACCGTTTACCACGCCGCAAACATTTCAAGTTCTACTATTTGTCCGCCATCTCAAACCGCGAAGATCACGTCATGCTTGATGTTCTTCAGGAAGGGAATCTGTATCTCGCAACCCAAAAACAACGACTCCAGGCAGCGTTTATCGCGACTGATCAAGACGTTGACGTAATCATGCCGACGGTT
Source organism: uncultured Lentisphaeraceae bacterium (assembly GCA_964480555.1). GTDB lineage: Bacteria > Verrucomicrobiota > Kiritimatiellia > RFP12 > UBA1067 > CAYZQL01. The sequence goes on from CAYZQL010000079.1 coordinate 9,666, forward strand.
GATGCCCTTCTCGCCGACAAACTCACCGCCTTCGCACCCCATACGGTCGGAGTAAAATTATCTGACCGGAGCAATATGCAGGTGATCAAACAGGTCGTTGATGTTGGAGAATTGTTCACGCATGCCTCTAATCTCTCGATGATCCGGAAGACCTATGCCGCCATCTGTGACGCCGAGATCGGTTATCGAGGCGGGGCTGTCACACGGATGCAGGCACTCGATGACACCATTGAAACAGCCCGTCTGATCTCTGAAATCCGTCTGAAGGGGGCGAAGCTGGACACAAGACACCCATTGTTCGACAGGGGGTTAAACAAACTTCAAGGACACTTGATCGGAGAGGACTTCAACATCGACAGTCTCAAAATCGCTGCTGCTCGTGCTGCCTGCGTTGCCGCATTGATCCGCAACACTGACACACTCGTGCCTCTTGCGGACATGCGTTATGATCCCGTTCACATAGCCAACTTAAAGGCGGTCGGGATACAGTTTTCGAAGCCGTTGAATCGTCTGCTTCAGGTGAATCCCGAGGCGTTTTTTTATTGGCATAAGGTCGATACACTCCTGCGAGGAGATGCATGACACACAATCTTCCTCCAGAACTGACGGCGCAACTCAAACGGATGATCCGGCGGGTCAGGCTGATCCTGCTGGCGCGCGGGCTGCTGGCGGTGGTCGCGGTGGCTCTGGGCGCGGTGCTGACGATCATGGCGGTCGATGCGGCGGTGGTGCTGGTCCACCCGGCCGCGCGCTGGGCCTTTTCGCTGGCGGGCCTGGCCCTGGCGGCCGCGACCGCCTGGACCCTGCTGGCGCGGCCGCTGGCGCGGCCGCTGGCGCGGCCGCTGACGATCACTCGCATGGCGCGCGTGTTGGAGACGCGCCACCCCGATATGCAGGAGCGCATCAGCTCGGCGATCGAGCTGGCCGCACAGGGCGGGGAAGAGGCGGCGCGCGCGTCGGCTGAGCTGATCGCCCTGCTCACGCAAGACGCGACGTCCGACCTGGCGGGCGTGCATCCCAAACAGGAGTTCACGGTGCGCACCGTCAAGCCGTTTCTGACGGCGGCGGCCGCTGTCGCGGCGGTGCTGTGCCTGCTGCTGGCGGCGTGGCCGAAGCAGGGCTGGCTGCTGCTCTTGAGGGCGCTCGCGCCGCACCGCGAGTTCGACACGCTGCAGGCGAGCGTGCTGGAGGTCAAGCCGGGCGACCTGATGGTGTTGGAGAAGAGCCCCTTGCATTTCGAGGTCAAGGCGCCTGAGCGCCACGGGCTGCGGGCGGAGATCCATTTCCAGCGGAGCGGCGGGCGCAAAGCCGTCGAGCGCATGAAGCGGCTGTCGGCGCAGGGCGCCGCGACGGCCGTGTTCGCGCTGGACCTTCCTTCGGTCGAAGAGAGTTTCGAATACCGGGTCCGCTATGGGACGGGCTTCACGCGGCCCTACTCGGTGGTGGTGATGACGGAGCCGCGGGTTCTTGAGATGCGCGTCGCTTACGCCTATCCCGCCTACACGGGACTGCAGGCGACGCAGCAGGTGGGCGAGGCGCAGACGATTTCGGCGGTGGCGGGCACGCGGGTGCGCATCGAGACCGTGTTCGACCGCGCCTGCGCGTCGGCGCTGCGGATCAACGCGCTGGCGCTGCCGAGCGCGGTGGCCTCGAACGCGGTCTGGCTGCAGACGCTCAACACCAACCGCACCGGGCGGTGGTCGCTGGCGCTGCGCGACACCTACGGCTTCACCAACCGGCCGGTCTGGTCGGCCTTCACCGCGGTGCCGGACCGTCCTCCGGAGGTTTCGCTCGTGACGCCGGAGGCTTCGCGGCTGACCCTGCCTCCCACCGACCGGCTGGTGTGCGGCGGGGTGGCACTTGACGATTTCGGGTTCGGCGAGATGTCGCTGGTGATCGAGACGGAGAAGCGCAGCCAGACGGTTCTGCCGGTGAAGGTGACGCGAGCGTCGCCGACACGAGCCCGGCTGGAAGGCGTGCCCGACTTGCAGGCGCTGTACGGGCAGAACATCCGCAGGTTCAAGCTGTTTCTGCGGGTGGCCGACAACCTGCCGCCGGAGCTGGGCGGGCCGCAGGTGCGCGAAAGCCGCGCGGTCACGGTGACGCTCGACCCGGGGGCTCGCACCTTGCGCGAACAGGTGCGCGAAGAAACGCGCAAGGATTTGGAGGCGCTGCTGCGCAAGGCGAATCAGGAGCTGCACGAGGCCGCCAACCGCGTGGCGCAGGAGAAGTGGGCGTTCGACAAGCCCGAGCTGCCCGAGAAGGCGGCGGAGAAGCTGGAGCAGGCGCGCGAGTCTGCGGTCAGGGCCGAGGAGCTGATGGAGCGGGCCGCGAGCGTGACGGAGAAGACGCCGTTTGCCGCGCTCGCGAAAGACATCCTCGATGTGCGCGACGAGAAAGTCGAGCCGGCATTTCAGAAGCTGCAGAAGATTCCGCTGGCCGAGGCGGCCGAGCGCAAGCAGGCGGGGGATGAGGCTGAGCGGGCGCTGCGCGAGGCGGCCGAGAAAGTCAACGAGCTGATCAACAAGAATCTTCAGGAAGAGAACCGGAAGCAGGAAGAGCAGAGCCGGCTTCAGGAACTGGCGCAGCGCGAGGCGGCCTTGGCGGAGCAGGCGCAGGCCGACACGATGAACCGGCAGGAGATGCAGGAGTGGGCGAACCGCCAGAACGAGGCCGAACAGAAGCTGTGGCAGAGCAAGCCTCAGCTGGAGGAGTCCGCGTTCAACAAGGCGCTGGAGAGCGTGCGCCAGGCGCGGGAGGCGATGCAGCAGGCCGACCGGGCTTTGACGCCCGAGGCGGACCAGGCGCTGCGCCGCGAGGAGTCTGCGGCGAAAGAGGCGGGGAAGGCGGCGACGCTGGCCGAGAAAGCCGCCGAGCAGGCGCTGGAGGCAGCGGAGAAGGCCGAGGCCTTCGCCGAGACACGGGCCGCCTCCGATGCCGCCCAAAAGGCTGCGGAGAAAACGGTGGCGGCGGCTGAAAAGGCGGAGCAGGCGGCGAAGGCGGCGGAGCAGGCGGCGGAGAAACGGCAGGCGAACGAAGCCGTGGCCGACGCGGCCGCGCGCAAGGCGGTCGCGGAGCAGGCGGCGCAGGCGGCGGAAGAGGCTGCGAAAGCGGCACAGGAGGCGACTCAAGGCGCGGAGCAGGCGCAGCAGTCCGTCGAGGCGCGGCAGGCGGGGCAAAACGAGCAGGCCGCAGCGGCGCAAAAGAAGTCCGAGGCGCAGACGCAGGCGGCGAAAGAGACGGCCCAGAAGGCCAACGCGGAGGCGGTTGAGGCGGCGCGCCAGGCGGAGCAGCAGGGCCTGGAGAAAGCGGCCGAGGCCGGGCAGCTCGCCTCCGAGTCGGCGGCCTTCACGCAGCGCGCGGCGGAGCTTGCGCACGACGCGGCGGAGAAGTCCGAGGCGGCAGAAGGGATGCGGGACGCGCAGAAAGAGGCGGCGCTGAAAGAGGCCAAGGGGCTTTCCGAACAGGCCAAGCAAGTGGCGGGCGAGGCGGCGGAGAAGGCTGCCGAGGCCGCGCAGCGTGCCAAGGAACAGCTCGAGCAGCTGGCGCACGAGGCGCAGGCCGCCGCCGCCAAGCAGGCGACTCCCGAGGCGGTGACCGCGCAGGCGCAGGCGGCGGTGAAGGCCGCTCAGGAGGCGGTCGCCCAGGCGCGGGAGGCCATGGCCACAGCGCGGCAGGCGGTGGCCGAGGCCAAGGAGGCGCCGCCGCTGAATCAGGCGAGGGCCGGGCAGCTGGCCGAGGCCGCTGCGATGGCCGATCAGGCTGCGGAGCTGGCGGAGCAGTCCGGCGAGCGCACGCGGCAGGCCGAGCAGAGCGAGCTGGGGGCGGCGCAGGAGCGCGGCGAGACGCGTCAGGCGCTGCACGAGGCGCAGGCCGCCGCACAGCTGGCCAAAGAGGCGGCGGCGATGGCCAAGCAGGCGGCTCAGCAGGCGACGGCGGAGTTGGGCGCGCTGAAGCAGGCGTCGGCCGAAGCGGCCAAAGAGGCGGCTCAGCAGGCGGGCGAGGCCGCGCAGAAGGCGGAGCAGGCGGCCAAGCTTGCGAAGGGGCTTGAGAATCAGGATTTGAAGCAGGCGGCGGCCCAGAGCGCGGAGTCCGCGAAGCTGACGGGTGAGGCTGCGGATCTGGCGCGGCAGTCGCTGCAGACCGCGGCGCAGGCGAGCGCGGCGACCGATGCGCAGGCGGAAGCCCAGGCGCAGGAGGGTCAGGCCAAGGCCAAGCAGGCGCTGGCGCTGGCGCAGCAGGCTCAAAAGCAGGCGGCCGGGCGCGCGGAGGCGGAGGCCCCGCAGCGCGAGGCGGCGTCCAAGGCGCGGCAGGTCGTCGCGGCAGTGCTGCCGGCCGTGGCGGCCCAAGAGAAGAAAGAGGCGGAGGCGTGGCTGCTGGCGCAGGGACGGCTGGGCGGCTCGACGCGCCACGCGGCCGAAGACGGCGGCTCCGGCGGCTTCGGGCGCTCGGCGCAGGTGCCGCTCAATCAGGACTGGATCCGTTTTCGCGGGGAGATGGGCTCGGAGGCCTATGAGGAGATGCTCAAGAAGACCCCGGCCGAGTACCGCGAGCTGGTGAAGCAATATTTCGAGGAGCTGTCGCGCGAAGGCCAGGCGACGCAACGCTAGTAGAGCCTTGCCGTGTGACTGTCGAGGCATTAAATTTTTGGTGCGAGGGACGGCCCCGTCACCGAATCAGGGGAGGGCGAGGGCTTATCGCAGCGGGGGGGGAGTCGGCCGAACCTGTGTTTCTTGCCTGGAAAATGATTGAGACGACTTTTTCTTTTTAAATAAGGCTTGCCAAAACGACGCTCGGCTGGTAAAGAAGATCAGGAATTGAGTCAAGAACGATGCGCCAAAGAAGGAGGACAACATGGACAAGAGAAAGATATTGATAACGGATAACGATGCCCGGCGACTGGGGGAGATCTTGGCTGTTGCCGGCGAGTTCAAATACCAGGGCAGGGCTGATTTGGCGGCCTTGGCAGGGGAACTGCGCCGGGCACAGATTGTGGATTCTCGGAAGGTGCCGGGGAAGGTCGTTACGATGAACAGCCGGTTGGTTGTCGAGGATCTCGACAACAATCAGGACTGGGAGTTCTCTCTGGTGTTCCCGGCCTCGGCGAACGCCGACGAGGGCAGGATATCGGTTCTGTCGCCTGTCGGGACAGCCCTTCTCGGTTACTCTGAGGGTGATCGAGTTGAGTGGGCGGTGCCTGCTGGACGACGTCGCCTGTTGGTCAAGAAGGTGGCTTATCAGCCTGAAGCGGCGGGTGACTACCATCTTTGAGAGTGATGGGTAAGGCAGGGAGGGTGGGGCTCAAGAAAACGAAGGAGGTGCGAGATGATGATGTCCGTATTGGCGGAGAAAGTGGGTCAGGAGTGGAGGGTGTCGCTGGTGCCGCCGCATGTGGCGCGGGCCGTGGCGGAATACGGTGCGAAGGCGGGGTGTACCACGGATGACGCTGTCTTGCTGGTCGCGGGCAGGGGACACACGAAGTGCGACATGTTCAAGCCTGAAATTCGGATCAAACTGCACGAGCCAGACGGGTGAGTGGAGTGCAGGGTGCCTCCGTTTG
>CAYZQL010000080.1:0-15138 GCA_964480555.1 uncultured Lentisphaeraceae bacterium
GGACGTATCTTCTGAAAGGCGGCACCGTGTGTTTCAGGAACGTGTTTGTCGGCCACATCGATTCGGGCAAAGGCACCTTTGTTCAAACAGGCGGCACGAACCGGTGCGACGCGTTCAATATCGGCTTCTACGGTGTCGGCGCGTTCGAGTTCAGCGACGGGAAGTTCGTGGGCGGCAGCACGTTCAAGGTCGGCGATTACGGCGGCACCGGCACGTGGACGCAGGCCGGAGGCTACATCGGGGGCGCCAGTGTCTACTCCCGACTTTTCGTGGGATATGACACCACCAACTCGGCTGGCGTCAAGGGCCTCGGGCGCGTCAACATCTACGGCGGCACGAACATGCCCTACTACTCGGAATGCCAGATCGGCGTCACCGGCCGCGGCATTTTGAGCCAGACCAACGGCGTGTTCAAACAGACGGACAACAGCGGAGCTGACAAATATACGGTCAGCATCGGCTACACGAACAGCGCGAGCGGCACGTTCAACTTGAGCGGCGGCGAGTTCTGGGCGAAAACACTGGCGGTCGGCAACGCCATCTCGGCGACCGGCGAGGTCAGCCACACCGGCGGCACGCTGGCGATCGGAGGGGCCGTGTTCGGAGGCCTTGTGATCGGGCGCAGCGACAGCGCGGTCGGGACCTACAGCTTCGGCGACGCGTCGGGCACGGGGCTCATCACCAACACGACGGACACGACCGGCAACGACCTGACCGTGCGCCTGACGGCGGGCGCTTCCGGCACTTTCCGCGGCTGGGGCGAGGTCCACCTGAACGACACGCTGATCAACAACGGGCGCATCATCGCGGATGGGTACGGCACAGACCGGGCGCTCAGCCTGGAGCGCTTCGCGCGCGTCAGCAACACCGTCGAGAACGCGGCGGGCGAGGCGAACGGCTGGTACGCGCAGAACGGCGGCAAGCTGACGCTGCCCCGCGTCACGGTCGCCACGGGCGACGGCAGTTACAACTGGGGCGAGAGCGCGGGCGACGCGGAGCTTGACCTAGTGAACAGCCTGCGCTTCGCGTTCACGGGCGTCACGGGAGGAGGCGTGCTCACGAACAGCCTGCTGGCGACGGACCGCGCGGACCTGCCGCCGCTGCCGGAGGGGTTCAAAGCCGTGGGCGTGTGGCAGGTGCGGAAACCGGCGGGGCTCGGCTACGGGACGCTGGGTCTGACGTTCCGCTACGACGCCGCGCGCGCGGCGTCGCTCGGGCTGACGGAACTGCGGCTGTTGCAGGCCGCGGACGGCGTGTGGCACGCGGTCCCGGGGTCGATGAATTCGGCCGCCAGCCTGTTCTCGGCGGCGGCGGTGGTTCTGGGCACGGACACCTATTTCGCGCTCGGCAGGGGGCCGTACGGCACGCTGATCAGGGTTCAATAACCGGTGACGGGCCGAGGCGCTGCGCGGCAGGTTAACCGCTTGCCGCGCAGGAACAGATCTAACAAGGGAGGGGACAGAATGAAACGGGCGAGGGTCGATGGCGGAGCCATTTTTGCGTGCGCCGCTTGGCTGGCGGTTGCGGCGGGGACGCTTCACGGGGCGGAGGTTCAGGAGCCGGGCGAGGTCAGGCGGCTGGAGGCCGAATGCCGGGAGCGGCAGCAGGCTGCGGACGCGGCCAAAAAGCAGCTGGCCGCCGCCAAGCGGCAGGCCGCGCAGGAAAAGAGCCAAGGGCCCGCGCAGCCCGACGCCACGCAGTTCATGATCCCGAAGCTCACGGCCGCACCGAAAATCGACGGCGCCGTCGATGCCGCAGAGTGGGCCGGCGCGGTGGGCGTGCCGCTGCCGTCGTGGAACAGCGGCACGCTGATGCTCAAGCGGCAGGGCTCCACGGTTCTTTTGGGATGGGACGGGGAGTACCTTTACGGGGCGCAGCGCCTGCCGCTGCGCGAGGGCGAGCGCCTGCTGCGGCTCTGCCGCGAGCCCCGGCGGGACAACGTGGCTCCGCACGAGAACGCCATCGAGATCTTCGTGGACCGGAAGAGCCAAGGCTCGCACGGGTCGGGCTGCCGCTGGCAGTTCATGGGGAACGCCTCGGGCAACCGCTTCGAGCGCGAAGACCAGTACGAGATCGGCCAGAACTTCGTGGATTGGGACGGCGAGTGGCAGTACGCCCAGCGCGTGACCCCCGACGGGAAGTACTGGGAAGCCGAGTTCGCGATCCCCCGCAAGACGGTCTATCAGGGCGAGCCGCTCCGCGACGGAGACGTATGGTGGATCGGCCTGGCGACGGATCTGCACCGGCCGTGGACCTGGAACGGGTTCTACGGGTACGGCACGCGGGCCACCTTCCGCGAGGCCCTGCCGGAAATCCGCATGAGCCATCCGCAGCGGTCGCTCGAACTGCGCGGCGTCGGCTTCGACCTCTCTGTGCGCAACACCACGGCAGCCCGGTTCGAGGGGCGACTGGCCTACCGCCTTTATTCCAAAGATCGCGATCCTGCCAAACAAAAAGTGGTGTTCGAGAAAACGCGCCCCATCGCGCTCGACCCCGGGGCGTCGCAGGCGTTCGAGGTGAACGATGCGGTGGCGGCGCATGCGGAAGCGGGGAGGCTCGCGATTCGGGTGGAAAGCGGGGGACAGACGCTTTACGCGTGGAGCACGGCGATCGACACCGCCAACCCCGAAGCGGATTTCGGTCTGGTGTTCGCGCCGGACAAGGCGGCGTTCGCGCTCAAGACCGCCTATAACCCGCTCTCGAACTACGTGCGCTTCGAGGTGGACATGTACGATTTCGCGCAGGCCGGCGCGGTGGCGGCCGCGCGGTGCACGGTCGGCCCGTCTGCGGGCGGCAAGGGCCTGGGCGAGGGGCGGATCGCGGCGTTTCCCTTCGGCAAAGGCGATGTCCGGGTGGCGGTGCCGGCCGATCTGGCTCCGGGCGATTACCCCTGCGCGGTGGAGCTGCTCGACGCGACGGGAAACGTGCTCGCGCGGGAGAGCGCCTCCTTTGCGCGGAAAGACCACAAGAAGGAGTTCCCGTGGCTCTCCGGCAACCGCATCGGGGAGCAGGACGAGGTGCTGCCCGGCTTCGAGCCGCTGAGAGTCAAAGGCGCGACGGTCAAAGGATTCCGCAAGGAGATCGTCATGGACGGCTCGGCGCTGCCCGAGCGGATCACGGCGGCCGGCGTGGCGCTGTTGCGCTCGCCGGTCGTGCTGGAGGGCGAGGCCGACGGCGCGCCGTTCGCGCTTGCGCCCGCCCGCCGGAGGCCGGAGCTGCGGAAGGGGTCGGAAACCCGCGCCCGTTACCGCGGCGAGGCCGCGGGCGGTCCGCTCGCAGCCTCGGTTGTTTCCGAGTGGGAGTATGACGGCACGTGCAGGGTCGAGCTGACCCTGACGCCCGCGAAAGGGCGCGCGGCGGCGCGGTTCGACCGGCTGCGCCTGGTGGTCCCGTTCACGGCGGAAGGCGGCCTGAGCTACATGGCCAACGGCGAGAGCATGCGGCTGTCAAACCAGGCCGGACTGATTCCGAAGCCGGGCACGCCGGAGCGGCTCGCGGGGGTGGCGAACTGGCTGCCCGGCGCGCCGAAAAGCGGCGCGGTCTGGAACTCGACCAGCGTCCGCGAGCAAGAGATGACCGTCGGGTCATTCGTGCCGTTCATGTGGGTCGGGAACCTGCGAAGCGGCCTGACCTGGTTTGCGGACAGCGACGAGGGCTGGTGGCCGACAGACAAGGTTCCGGCCATCGAGATCCTGCGCGACGGCGAGGGACGGGCCAGTCTGGTTCTGAACCTGGCCGGAGAGCCGGCCGAGCTGACAGGGCCGCGCCGGATCGTGTTCGGCCTGCATGTGAATCCGGTCCGCCCGGTCGGCGAGTCCAAGGGCTCCCGGCTGGTGTTCGGCTACCTGAAGGAGTCGGGGCGCTGGGACGGCAAGACGCTGCCGCAGGCCTTCGCCCGCCGCTATCCGGACAATCTGGAGCTGAACCGCAAATACGTCGAGCGGTGCCACCGCTTCAACGGGCTGTTCGCGCCGTACACGGAGATGAGCTGGATGGACTTCGAGCCTGACGTGGTGGAGTACTTCCGCGAGGAGTGGGACCGCGGCGGGCTGGGCGGGCCGCTGCACGTCAAGAGCTCGCTCGATTATCTGCTCTGGCTCACGGACCGGTGGATCGCGGACACCGGCATGGACGGGTTCTACTTCGACAACGTCTTCAACCGCATCAACGTCAACACGCATGCGGGCACGGCCTACCGCCTGCCGGACGGGCGCGTCCAGCCGGGCTTTAACCTGTGGGGCATGCGCGACCACATCAAGCGGATCCGCGGCGTGCTGGCGCAGCGCAAGGGCGAGGCGCCGTTCTACCTCTGCGTCCATAACACCCGCTTCCAGTTCGCGCCGGTTCTGGGGTTCGCCAACGTCGCGATGGGCGGCGAGATGCCGACGCCGCGCGGCGACAACCCGCGCCAAGGGGACTGGATGGACATGCACCCGCGCGAGTTCATGACCGTGATGTACAACCAGCCGCTCTGGGGATATCGGCTCGCGCACCTCTACCACTTCCGCAGCGAAAGCTACCAGGATGAGTTCGGCGAACCCGACGCGGCGGCCGCCTTCAAGGCGCACCGCGGAGCGATGGCCACCCTGCTGGTCAACGGCGTCGAGTTCTTCCAGGGCAACAACTACGGCGCCTTCCTGCGGCCGCATTTCCAGCTGCTCAAGCAGGCTGCGGGCGGGGAACTTCGCTTCCAGCCGGGCTGGGACGCCGAGGGGCTCTTCCGGCTGGAGCCGGCGGACGGCGATCTGGACGTCGCGCTCTGGCGCGGCGAGAACCATGTGCTGCTGGTGGTCTGCAACTGGTCCAAGAAGGCGAAGACCGCCGGCGTGTGGCTCGACTTCCCGAAGCTTCTGCGCCGTCCCGATCCCCTGCGGCAGCGCCTCATGATGGATTTCGAAACGCTGGAGGGCTTCAAGCCGTGGAGCACCGGCGGCGACGGGCTGCTGGCCGCGCGGGAGTTCCCCGGCGATCCTCTGCCGAACCTCGACAAGGATGCGGACCCGACGATCAACATGCCCAACACGCTGCGCCTGAAGGTCGAGCCGCGCGACTTCCGGGCCGTGCTGATCGGCAACCTGCCGCTGGGCGGCTCTGGAGCCGGCTTCTGAAAAACCGGGCCACTGCGCTGGCCGTAACCCGAAAGAAAACGATGCAATCCAAACCATTGATGTTTGACGGACGCCGCGCCGGCTTGCCGCGCGCCGCGCGTGCGGCAAGCCTGCTGTGCGCGGCGGCGTGGAGCTTTTCCGCCCGGGCCACGGATGTCGCCTTCTGGAAGCCATACGCCGCGGAGACCAACACGCTGGCGCTCTTCAGCTTCGACGGCCCTGAGCCGCTGGCCGGAGCCGGCCGGCTGGTCGGAGGGCCCGGCCGGACCGAGGGCGGTGCCCGGCTGGAAGCGGAGGGCAAGTTCGGCGGCGCGCTGCGGCTGGACGGCACCGGCTACGTGTCGGTGCCGACGCGCCCGTTCGATCCGGCGGCGGTGTGGAGCCATCCGGTCAACCGCACGCTCAGCATCGAGGCGTGGGTCCGGCTCGACCGCTACCCCGCTGCGGGCCGCAGCGCGCATGTGGTCCGCCGGGCGCACGCGAAGGAGCGCGTGTCCGGCTTCGCGCTGTTCGTCGCGGCGGACGGGGCGCTGGGCCTGTCGGTCACCGGCCGCGACGGCCAGACGGCGGAGCGGCGCAGCGCTCCCGGCGCGGTGCCGGTGGGCGCGTGGACGCACGTGGCCGGCATCAGCAGCGGCGGCCACCTCTCGGTGGGGCGCGACACCCTGTACGTCAACGGCAGGAGGGTCTTCGACGGGCCCGAGTCCGGCGCGGCGGGCAGCGTGCCGGACGAGGCGACGCCGGAGCTGACGGTCGGCGGCACGCCCGACGGCGGCGGCTTGGCCGGGCTGATCGACGACGTGCGGATCCACGCGCGGGTCGCCCGCCTGTGGCCGTGCGAGCCGATGCCTTGGCTCGCGCGGATTGCGGCGGAGGGTCTGCCGGCGCTGGACCAGGTGCTCGTGCCGGAGCGGCAGCCTTGGCTGTCGTTCCGCTTCGACGGGGATACGCGCCCGGCGGCGTGCCCCGCCATGATGGCCAGCGATCCGGCCATCGTCGAGCGGTTCAAGGTCGAGTTTCAGGGGACCCATGTCCCTGGCGTCAAAGGGCAGGCCGCCAATGGCAACCTGAGAATCAGCGGCTTCCGCCTCGCCGATTGGCGCGAGGGCAGCATGGAGTTCTGGGTGCGGCCGCGGGGTGTCAACAACGTCTCCGACGCCAACGTCTCGATCATCGGAGCGTCGGGGCTGACCGCCTACTTCTACAACTCGTCGGGCCCCTTCAAGCCGCTCTCGTTCTACTATTCGGACGCCGAGCGCAAGCTGCGGATGCACAGCGCGAAGGAGGAGGAGATGCATCCGGGCCGCTGGTACCACCTCGCTTTCGTCTGGGACGCGGAAAACATCATCCTGTATGTGGACGGCCGGCAGGCGGCCTCCGGCGGGAATGCGATCAGCACCGGCGCCAACAAGGGCGTGCTGGATTCGCTCACCTTCCGCCCCAGCTTCGACGTGGACGAGCTCTGCTTCTACGAGCGACGGCTGACGGCGGGCGAGGTGGCCAACCGCTATTGGAGCTACGTGGACCCGAAGCGTATCGTGCCGGCCGAGGCTCCCGCGCCCATCCTTCTTTCAGCCTGGCGGCACCCGAGCGCCGAGGCGCTCCACTACCGGCTCTCGGCCATGCCCGGCATCACCTGCCCGGAGCAGGCGACGCTCCGCCTGTCCGACGGCGCGGGCAAAGCGGTGATGACGTTCGACGGGCGGGTGGACGGACAGACCCGACGGATCGAGACGCCGCGCCTGGCCGAGGGCGTCTACAGTCTGAACGCGGACGTGGCGGTGGGCGGCAAGGTGCTGAAGGCCTCGCCGGTCTACTTCCTCGCCGCAGGCCTGCCGTGGGAGGGCAACACGCTCGGCGTCACGAACGCGGTCTTCGAGCCGTTCGAACCGGTCGGGACAGCGGGGCGCGACGTGTCGGTGGTGCTGCGGCGCTACCGCATGAACGGCTTCGGCTTGTGGGACTCCGTGCTCTCGCAGGGGCGCGAGCTGCTGGCCGCGCCGGTCCGGCTGCGCTACGAGACGGCCGACGGCGCGGAGGGCGCGTGGGACGTCGGCAAAGCATCGCCCGTGTCCGCGGCGCCGGACCGTGCGGTCTACCGCGGCGAGGCCGTCAGCGACGCCGTCACGGTCTCCGCCGTGTCCGAGATCGAGATGGACGGCATGATGCGGGTGACGCTCACGCTCGCGCCGGGCCTGCGGGGCGTGCCGCTCAAGCGCCTGTGGCTGGAGATCCCGGTCAAGGCGGCCGAGGCAACTCTGATGCACGAGGACACCGGCAGCCTGCGCCGCAACTATTCGGGCGCGGTCCCGTCCGGCACGGGCACCGTGTGGCGGGCGCAGCGCAAGGATCCCTGGCGCAACGCCTTTGCGGGCTACGTCTGGGTCGGCGGCGAGGAGCGCGGCCTCGCGTGGTTCGCGGAGAACGACAAGGGGTGGATCACGGAGAAGGGGCAGAGCGGCCGGCCGCTGCAGGAGATCGTGCGCGAGCCGGGCGCCGTGGTGATCCGCGTCAACCTGGTGAACGTGCCGGGGGCTGTCACGCGGCCGCGCGAGCTGGTGTTCGGGTTGCAGGCCTCGCCGGCCAAGCCGCTGCCGCCGGACTGGCGCACCGGCGCGCGGGGCGGCGGCCTGCCGGTCACGCCCTGGGGCGGGCACCAGTGCGCGGACAAGTTCCCGTTCAACGACCAGTGGGAGGTGGTCGACAAGATCATCGAGTCGCAGCTCACGGGCAAGGACAACGGCGCGTGGTTCCGCGCGCACCAGGAGAAGAACAAGATTCCGCCGGTGCGCGGGACCGGCGACTGGCTGGCCGACGTCGCCCACTTCGCCTCGTGGCAGCGCCGGCCGGTCCTGGTCTATTTCGAGGAGATGGCCGCGCCGACCTACCGGCACGACTGGCTGATCTACCGGGACGAGTGGTCGCACGTGCCGACGCGTCCGCAGCGCGAGGCGCCGGAAGGATACAGCGGTCCTCGGGCCCAGTGGCCGGACGGGTACGACATCTTCCGCCAGGGGCGCCAGGTCAATGCCGCCGCGCGCGTCAACTTCACCGCCAGCTACCGCGACTACGGGGCGTATTACGCCGACGAGTGGCTCAAACGCGGCGTGGGCATCTACTGGGACAACGCCTACCTCACCACCTGCGGCGACCCGCTGACCTCGGCCGCCTATCTGGCGGAGGACGGGCAGATCCAGCCGGCCCTGACCCTGTGGAACCAGCGCGAATACTCGAAGCGGATCTGGAACCTCATGCACCGCTGGCGGCAGGCGCGCAAAGAGAAGCTGCTCTTTCTTCAGCACATGACCAACACCAGCCTGCTGCCGATCCTCGCCTGGTGCACGACCGCCTTCGACAACGAGTTCTCGCCGCTGGCCTACGCCCGCGGCGTGAGCTACCCCGCGCAGCACGATCCCAAGGAGCCCTTCACGCCCGACTACCTGCGCGCCCAGAGCCTGGGCCGGCAGACCGGCACCTACTCCACGCTCTGCCATCGCCTGTTCCGCCTCGCGGACTTCGCGGTCGACCCTTCGCTCCTGCCGCCGCGGGAGAAAGATCTCCCGGAGCGGCTCGAAGACTCCGCCTATGCCATGAAGCGCGAATGGGGCATGCAGAAGGTCCACGAGCTGCCGGGAGGGCCCGACTACAACGTGACGATCGCCCGGCTGAACAACGCGCTCGAAGGTTTCGGGTACGACTCGGCGCGGGTTCAGCCGCACACCTACTGGGCGGAGAAGCCCGCGCTCACGACGGACCGCGCGACGCTCAAGTGGCTGCTCTTGGCGCGCCCCGCCGACAAGCGCGTGCTCGTGGTCGTGCAGTCGTGGTCGAGGGTCCCCGGCGAGGCGGCCCTGGCGTTCGACGCGTCGGCGATCGGGTTCGCGCCCCAGGGCGAGGTGACGGACATGGAGACCGGCGAGCGCCTCGGCCAGGTCTCCGGCGGTGCGGTGCGGGTCGCCCTGCCCACGCCCTACGCCTTCAGAATGCTCAGGGTCGGCGCGCCGCGCGCCGCGGAGGGCGTCCTGTTCAACGAGTCTTTCGAAGACGGCGCGAGCCTGCGCTGGGATTACGTGTCGCCCTATCTGCGCGTGCCGGAAGAGGGCGGGAACCGCTTTCTGCGTTTCGGCAAGAACAGTGCGCCTTGGATGGGGGCACCCCGGCTCGAGTCGTGGTCGGGAACGGCCGTGGGAGCCGACGCGACGCTCTCGCTGCGCGTCCGTTTTTCCGCCGCCGCCGCAGGCAGGGAGCCGCTTTTGACGCTCGTCACGCGGGCGGGCGCGCCGACGTTCAGCCGCCACGGGCTCAGCCACACCGCGCTGCAGGACGGCCAGCACATGGGGTTTCTGGTGAACGCCGAGACCAAAGGGCTGGAGCTGGCGCGCTGGACCGTCGGCCGCGACGGCAAGCGGGGACGGGCGGAGACCGCGAAGCTCGGCGTCCTCGACGGCGCGTGGCACGAGCTGACGCTGGCGCTGAAAGGGCCGAGCTGCACGGTGCTCTTCGACCGCCAGGAAAAAGCCGTCTTCGGGGAGACGCCGGTCTCGGGGAGCGCCTTCGGCATCAAAGGCACCCGCGCGCTATCGGAGTCGTTGACCTGCGACATCGACGACGTGAAATGGACCGTGCCCGGCGCGCCATAAAGGCGAGCCGCAACTGAACAGGATGAAGGGGGGAGCGTGATGGTAAACAGGATCGTTTCAGGAATCGGCCTCGTGGCCGTGCTGGCCCCGTGGCTTCGCGTGGCCGCAGCCGAGTGGCATGTGGACAATGTGAAAGGCAGCGATGCGGCGGGCGACGGTTCCGGGGCCAAGCCGTTCCAGACCATCGCGGCCGCCGTGAAGCGGGCGAAGGTGTCGGACGCCATCTACCTGACGCCGAACGCCGCGCCCTACGCCGAGCGGGTGAACCTGCTGGCGGGCGGGACCCCCGAGAAGCCGTTCGTCTTCGACGGGCGCGGGGCGGTGATCAATCAGCTTACGCATTACGCGGCGGACAGATGGAAGAGCGAGGGCGCAGGTGTCTACAGCATGCCGCTGCCGAACAATGCCCACGTGATGGACAAGCACTGGACAGGCTTCGACCTTGTGTTCTTCGACGGGCAGGCGGGCACGAACTGCGTCTCGCGCGAAACGCTGGTGCCGTCGGGCTACTTCCTGTTCAAGCAGCGCCTGAAGATCGCGGACAAGTTTCACCCTTTGCACAACACGCTCTACATCCGGCTGCCCGAAGGCCGCACGCCCGGGGAGGTCAAGGTCGAGGCGCCGGGGAACGCGACCATCTTCCACTGCGAAAAGCCGCACGTCGTCATCCGTAATCTGACGGCGATGTACTGCACGCAGGACGGCTTCGCCACGACCCGCGCGTCCGGGATCGTTTTCGAGCGCGTGCGCGGCTGCTACAATATGGACCAGGGCATCTCGCACCACGGGTCCGACGTGACGGTGCGCGACTCGCGCTTCGACCACAACGCGGGGTGCGGCATCGTGGACGTCTACGATGCTGTGAAGGTCCGGTACGAGCGCTGCCTCATCGAGGACGACACCTACCGCGGCGGCGTGGAGTTCCACAGCGGCGAGTTCGTCATGGAGGACTGCGTGATCCGGAATAACCCGCGCAAAGCGCTGGAGGTGACCCGTCCCAACGTGCGCGTCACGCTCCGGAACTGCCTGCTCATGGGGCCGGGAGACCGGCCGGCCACCGGCATTTCGCACGGGCAGGGGAGCCTGAGGATGGAGCGCTGCACGCTCAGCCGGTTCGGAACGGGACTGTCCGTCGGGCCGGGGATCAGCAATCTGACGGTCACCGGCTGCGCGTTCATCGCGTGCGGCACCAGCTACAACCTCCTCCGCCCCGTCGTCCCGGGGGAGGGGCCGCGCGTCGAGTCGGACGGTAACTTTTTCGAGCCCGGCCCGATTCTGGTGCATGGGGTCAGCTACGCGCCCGCGGCGTGGGAGGCGTTCCGCGCGAAGACGGGCTTAGAGGCGCACTCGGTGTGCCAGCCATACGAGGGCGCCCTGCCGCCCTTCACTCTGCCCGCCTTGAGAGGCAGGGGCAAGGACGGCGCGGACATCGGCGCCAGCCTCGATCCGCAACGCGCCTACGGCCCGACCGAGATCCCGGGCCTGACGGGCTGCGGGGCCGGGCGATTTGAGCGCATCGAATCGTTGACCCGCAATCCTGCGAACGCAAGAAGGGCCGATCTGTAGCTCCGCCGCTCCGTCGGCGGAGAGAGGGCGGTTCGGATTCCGGCGACAGAGCGCCGGAACTACAGGGCAGGCGAATCGCCGGTGCGTCCGGTTTCTCCTGAGAACCTGATGGAGCTTTGACGTGTCGGGCGTGATGGGGTAAACTACCCCTATGACAGCTCGATTCCCAGAGACGGCGGGGCTGCGGCGCACCGCGAGGCAGATGGCCGCGATCGCGGGCACGACCGTGACCGAGTCGATCCAGCAGCCGGTGGCGTTTCTCATCCTTTTGGCGGCGGTGCTGATGACGCTGCTGGTGCCGGTCTTCCAATTTCACCGCTTCAGCGAAGACGGCCGGCTGGCGCGCGACAGCGGGCTCTCCAGCATGCTGGTCTTCGGCCTGATCCTGGCGGCGGGCACGGCGGGGCGCTCGGTGGCGGACGAGATCGCGCGCGGCACGGCCGCCGCGGTGATCGGCAAGCCGGTCGCGCGCGTGACGTTCGTGCTCGCGAAGTGGGCGGGCGTGCTGGGCGTGGTCGCGCTGTTCTGGTGCGGGGTGCTGGCGGCGACGCTGGTGGCGGAGCGCTGTTCGGCGCACTTTCTGACGCTGGACGACTTCGCGGGCTACGCGACCGACCCGGTCACGCTGCTGCTGGCGCTGGCCGGCGTGGGGGTCGCGCTGACGGTGGCGGCGGTGCGGCATTACGGGTGGCGGCGGCGGTTCGGCGTGTCGGCTTTTCTGGGCGTGATGGCGTCGCAGGTGCTGGTGGCGGCGGCCTCGGGCTTCTACAACCGGTTCGGGCAGCTCTACCCGCTGCACGGCGAGGCGGCGTGCACGGCGTGCGGCGGCGGGCACGCGCACGAGGTGGCCCGGCGGGTGTTCTATCACCCGGAGCTCAATCTGCGCGTCATCCCGGTGGCGCTGCTGGTGCTCTTCGCGCTGGCGGTCTTCGCGGCGCTGGCGACGGCGCTGGCGACGCGGCTTCAGACGGGCGCGGCGCTGGCGGTGTGCGCGGCCGTGCTGATGGTCGGGCTGGCGGGCGACGCGCTGCTGGGCGACGCGCCGCTGGCGTCCGCGCGCGGGCTGCTTTCCGGGGTGTTGCCGGACGTGCAGAACTTTTGGCTGTGCGATGCGGTCGCGCGCGGCGGCCGGCTGGCGTGGCGGTATGTGGCCGAGGCGGGAACGTACGCGCTCACCTTTTGCGCGCTCTTCCTGACGGCGGGGTGCGCGGCGTTCCGCGAGAGGGATTTGGGGTAGGGGTTATAGGTTACAGGTTATAGGTCGCGTGTTACAGGTTACGGGTTACGGGCGGAGGAGATGGGACGGGCATGGTGAATGTGATCGAGACACAGGGGCTGAAGAAGACCTTTCGGGATTTTTGGCGGCGGCCGACGGTCGAGGCGGTCAAAGGCCTGGATCTGGTCGTGCGGCAGGGCGAGGTGTTCGGCCTGCTGGGCCCGAACGGCTCGGGCAAGAGCACGACGATCAAGATGCTGCTGGGCCTGCTGCACCCCACGGCGGGCGAGGTCCGCGTGCTGGGCGCGGCCCCGGACGACACGCGGACGAAGGCTCGCATCGGGTATTTGCCGGAGGTGTCGCACCTGCATCCTTTTCTGACGCCCCGCGAGACGCTGCGGTATTATGCGAGCCTGTTCGGCCTGTCGCGCGGCGAGGCGGCGCGGCGCACGGAAGAGCTGCTGGCGATGGTGGATCTGACGCAGGCGGCCGACCGCGCGGTGGGGCGCTTTTCCAAGGGCATGGCGCGGCGCGTGGGGTTGGCGCAGGCGCTGGTGAACGCGCCGGAGCTGCTGGTGCTGGACGAGCCCACGTCCGGGCTGGACCCGATCGGCTGCCGCGAGGTGAAAGATCTGGTGCGTATCCTGGCCAAGACGGGCGTGACGGTGCTGATGACCTCGCACCTGCTGGCGGACGTGGAGGACGTGTGCGACCGCGTGGCGATCCTGGACCGCGGGGCACTGCGGTCGGAAGGGAAAATCGCGGAGCTGCTGCGCCAGCCGGAGGCGGTCCGCTTCCAGATCGAGGGGCTGGACGACGAGGCGGCGGCGGCCGTGCGGCGCGAGCTTGAGGCGCGCGTGGGGCGGCGGGTGCAGCAGGATTATCCGGCGCTGAGCCTGGAGGCTTATTTTCTGCAGGTGGTGGCGCAGGAGGGGCGCGTGCGCGCGTTCGGGCTGGCGCCGTTTCTGCAGGCGGCGCAAGGTGAGGGGAAGGGCGGGGGCGGCACATGCGCGGAAGCGTGACAGCAAGTGCCCGGAGGATCGGCGGTGTCGCCGGGCTGGCGGTCCGCGCGGCGGTCCGCACCCGGACGGTCGCGGCGCTGCTGGCGTTGCTGGCGGTGTGCGTGGCCGTGTTGCCGGGCGCGGTGAAGGGCGACGGCACGCCCGAGGGCGAGCTGCACATCCTGCTGACCTACACGCTGGGGTTCGCGTTCGGCATCCTGTGTCTGGCGACGTTGTGGGCGGCGTGCGCGCTGTTCGCGGCGGAGATCGACAGCGCGCGCATGCACCTGTCGGCGGTCAAGCCGGTGCGCGCGGCGGAGTTCTGGGCCGGCAAGTGGCTGGCGCTGCTGGGCCTCAACGGGTTGCTGCTTGCGGCGGTGTATGCGGGCGTTTACGGCCAGGTGGCGTGGCGCATGCGGCAGAACGGGTGGGAGGCCGCGGAGCGGCCGGTGAGCCAGCGCGTGACGCGTCCGATCCTGCCGACGCCGCGCGAGGAGGCGAGGGAGGCCTATGAGGCGATGCGCCGGCAGGGCGCGCTGCCGGCAGGGCTGAGCGAGGCGGCGGCGCTGCAGGCGCTCGAGGCGAAGGCGGACGAGA
The DNA here is from genome assembly GCA_964480555.1 of uncultured Lentisphaeraceae bacterium. Classification (GTDB taxonomy): domain Bacteria; phylum Verrucomicrobiota; class Kiritimatiellia; order RFP12; family UBA1067; genus CAYZQL01. The sequence goes on from CAYZQL010000080.1 coordinate 14,129, forward strand.
AATACGATGTCATCAACCCCGGCGAAGAGGTGCGGTGGCGGTTTCGCCTGCGGCGACCGACCCGCGCGGCCGAGCCCGTGACCGTGCGGATCAGGTTCGACACGGAGTTCAGCACGCGCGAGTCCGTGACCGGCGTCTGCCGGCTGTGGGTGGCGGGGCAGCCCGCGCGTGCGGTGGAGGTGGAGCTGGACGACTTCACGCAGAACGAGATCGAGTTCAAGGTGGACGCGCGCGCGTTTGACGCGCCGGGTGCGGCGTCGGGCGGGCTGCGGGATTTCGAGGTGTCGTTCCGCCATACGGGCGACGCGAAGCGGGTGGCCGCGCTGATGCTGCGGTTCCGCAAGGACGTGGCGCTGCTGACGCCGGGCGGGACGTTCGAGGCGAACCTGGCGCGCGCGGCGTTTGTGCAGTGGAGCGTGCTGGCGCTGCTGGCGGGCTTCGGGCTGACGCTGAGCGCCTGTTTCTCGCTCCCCGTGGCGGCGTTCGTGGCGACCCTGCTGCTGGTGCTGACGCTGGTCGGCAACTCGGTGGTGCAGCAGGTTTCGGCGGAGGACGAGAAGCTGTGGCGCAACCGGGTTGGCATTTGGGTGTCGCGCGGGGTTTCGGCGGCGACGCGCCAGGCGCTGCAGGCTGAGCCGCTGGTGGCGCTGACGCGCGGCGAGCGGCTTGAAGAGCGGGCGCTGGGGCGCTCGGCGTTGTGGAACGTGGTGTTTCTGCCGGCGTTGTTTGCGTGTGCGGGATGCTGGGTGCTGAGGCGCAGAGAGCTGGCGGACATCGATTAGCGGGAGGGTGTGCGTTGAAAGTTGTAAATATGGGAAACACGTTATCTGTGGTAGGGACACCTCTCCGAGGTGTCCGCGGACGGTTCGGGGAACCGTCCCTACCGCTTAGACGTGTCACGCATTTACGCATGTCGCGACAGTGGGCAAGGAGAACGCGATGAGGCAGGCACGGAGAGAATTTTTGAGGGCGGCGGCGCTGGGCGCGGGCGCGGCGCTGTCGGGCGGCTG
>CAYZQL010000081.1:0-15109 GCA_964480555.1 uncultured Lentisphaeraceae bacterium
GCGTTCGCTCAGAAGTAGCCCTCGCGCTTCTTCTGCTCCATCGACGAATCGCCGTCGTGGTCGATCACGCGCGTCGAGCGCTCGCTCACACGCACCTGCAACGTCTCGGCCACGATCTCCTCGATGGTCGTCGCGTCCGACTCGATGGCCCCGGTCAGCGGATAGCAGCCCAGCGTGCGGAACCGGACCCTCTTCTCGACGGGCCGCTCGCCCGCGTGGAGCCGCATCCGGCCGTCGTCCACCATGATCCACTGGCCGTCCCGCTCCACCACCGGCCGCGGCGCGGCGAAGTAGAGGGGGACGATCGGGATGCGCTCGATGCGGATGTACTGCCAGACGTCGGTTTCGGTCCAGTTCGAGAGCGGAAACACGCGCACGCTCTCCTCGTGGTTGACGCGGGCGTTGTAGATGTTCCACAGCTCGGGCCGCTGATTCTTGGGATCCCACTGCTGGTGCTTGTCGCGGAACGAGAAGACCCGCTCTTTGGCGCGCGATTTCTCCTCGTCGCGCCGCGCGCCGCCGAAGGCCACGTCGTACTTGCCCCTCTTCAGCGCCTGCAAAAGCGCCTGCGTCTTCATCGTGTCGGTGTATTTGCGGCTGCCGTGGTCGAAAGGGTTCACACCGTCCGCGCGGCCCTGCTCGTTCGAATGCACAATCAGATCGAGCTTCTGCTCCGCGCAGAAGCGGTCGCGGAAGGCGATCATCTCGCGGAACTTCCACGTGGAATCGATGTGCAGGAGCTTGAAGGGCAGCCGCCCCGGGAAGAAGGCCTTCTGCGCCAAACGCACCAGCACGGACGAGTCCTTGCCGATGGAGTACAGCAGGATGGGGTTTTGCGCCTGGCTGACGGCATCGCGGAAAATATGGATGCTCTCAGCTTCCAGCTGCTTCAGTTGCGACAGTGTTTTCATGGTTTTGCTCTCCTTGTGCGTTATCGTGTTCTCCGGTCCTCTCGCTCCCGACGTCCACCTCCTGCCGGCTCGTGTGCAGCCCGCACTCCTTGTGCTCAGGCGCTTCCCACCACCACCGCCCGGAGCGGAGGTCCTCGGTGCGTTTGACCGCCCGCGTGCAGCAGGCGCAGCCAATGCTGGGAAACCCCTGATCGTGCAGCGGATTGTAGGGCACCTGCCGCGCGGCGATATACCCCCACACCTCCTGCTCGCTCCACGCGGCCAAAGGGTTGACTTTCGTCAGGCCGTTCGCGGCGTCCAGCTCGACGATCTGGGTCTCGGCGCGCGTCACCGACTGCTCGCGTCGCAGGCCGCAGATCCACGCGCGGTACGGGGCCAGCGCCCGCTTCAGGGGTTCGAGCTTGCGCACGCGGCAGCAGAGTTTCCGGTTTCCGATGCTGCCGTGGAACAAGTTGATGCCCTTTTCGGCCACCATCGCCTCGACGGCCGCGCCGTCGGGGAAGAAAGTCCGGATCTTGATCCCGTAGCGCTTCTCGGTTTCGGCGAGCAGCGCGTAGGTCTCGGGAAAGAGGCGCCCCGTGTCAAGGGTCACGAACGGGATCGGCCAGCGGTTGCGCACGATCATGTCGGTGAGCACCTGGTCCTCGGCCGCCAGCGAGGTGGCGAACACCAACGTGCCGCCAAACGTCTCCCACGCGCGCCGGATGACGCGCTCGGCGTCCAGCCCTTCGCACTCCCGTTGAAGCTGCTCTGCTGTCATGGTTTGCCTCTCTTTCTTTCTCTGCCCGACCGACGTCAGCCGATCCGCCTTCCCGACGCCCTCTAAATCACATACTCGATCCGCTCGCTGCCGCTGCCGTACAGGCGTGACTCTTTGGGCACCAGGTAGACCTCCTGCCCAGGTTTCACGGGCGCCGCCTGGTACACGTCGTGCGGGACATGAACCTGCACCAGAGCGTTCTGGCTGTTCAGGAGCTCGATCTTCACGAGCGGTCCTGCCGTCAGCACGCGGTAGACTTGGGCCGGCAGGCTGATGCCCGGCCCCGGGCGCAGCTGCACCGTCAGGTCGTGCGGCCGCACCAAGAGGCGGACGCCGTCCGCATCCTTCAGCTCGCCTGTGAAGACCGGCGTGTCGTTGTGGAGCCGCCCGTGAAAGACGTTCACATCGCCTAGAAACTTCATCACAAACTCGGTGGCGGGATTTCGAAACACTTCGTTCGGCGCGCCCACCTGCTCGATCCGCCCCTTGTTCATGACCACGATGCTGTCGGCCACTTCCAGCGCCTCTTCCTGGTCGTGCGTCACGAAGATGCTGGTCACATGGATCGTGTCGTGCAGATGCCGCAGCCAGCGCCGCAGCTCGGCGCGCACCTGGGCGTCCAGTGCCCCGAAAGGCTCGTCCAGCAGCAACACCTTGGGCTGAATCGCCAAGGCGCGCGCCAGAGCGATCCGCTGCCGCTGCCCGCCCGACAGTTGCGAAGGGAAGCGCTTCGCCAGCTGCTCGAGCTGCACGAGCCGCAGCAGCTCGTTGACGCGCTCTTTGATCGCGGAGCCCGACAGGCGTTCGGCGCGCGGCTTCACCCGCAGGCCGAAGGCGATGTTCTCAAACACGGTCATGTGCCGGAACAACGCGTAGTGCTGAAAGACGAAGCCCACGTGACGTCGGTTGACCGGATTGTCGGTCACAGGAACGCCGTCGAACAGAATCTGTCCGCCCGTCTCCTCGTCCGCGCTCTCCAGGCCCGCCACAATCCGCAGCAGCGTGGTCTTGCCGGAACCCGACGGCCCCAGCAGCGCGGTCAGGCCTCCCGAGGGAACCTCCAGGCTGACGTTGTTCAGCGCCTGAAAGGCTCCGAACGTCTTGCTGACGTTTTGAATCGTTATGCTCATGGCTCACACCCCTTACGCGGCATCGCGCGCGCTCTTCAGCTCCACGACCGTTTTCAGAATCAGCGTCACCACCGCCAGCCCCGCCAGAAGGGAGGCGCAGGCGAATGACGCCGTGAAACGGTACTCGTTGTACAGCACCTCAACGTGCAACGGCAGCGTGTTGGTCTCGCCGCGAATGTGCCCCGAGACCACCGAGACCGCGCCGAACTCGCCCATGGCGCGCGCGTTGCAGAGGATGATGCCGTAGAGCAGCCCCCATTTGATGTTGGGCAGCGTCACCTTCAGAAAAGACTGCCAGCCGGTTGCCCCGAGGCTCAGCGCCGCCTGCTCCTCTTCCGAGCCTTGCTCCGTCATCAGCGGGATCAGCTCGCGGGCCACAAACGGGAACGTCACGAAGAGGGTCGCCAAGAGGATGCCCGGCACGGCAAAGACGACCCGGAGGTGATGGTCCGTCAACCACGCCCCCAGCCATCCGTGCCGGCCGAACACCAGAATGAATATCAGTCCCGCGACCACCGGCGAAACGGCAAAGGGTAAATCGACCAATGACAGAAGAAGGCTCCGGCCCTTGAAGCGGAACTTGGCGAGCGCCCAAGCCGCAGCCACGCCGAACACCGTGTTCAGGGGAACGACCGCCGCCGCGACGCCCAGCGTGAGCCAGACGGCCGACCGCGCGTCGGGATCGCTGACGCTCGCCAGCCAGACCCGCACGCCGCCCGCGAAGGCCTCCTTCAGAACCACCAGCAACGGCAGCACGACGAGAAGCCCGACGATCGTCAGCGCCGCCGCGCTCAGCGCGAAATTGCCCCAGAAGCAGTCCGCCTGTTTCTCACTTTGCTTCATGTCGTTCTCCTTACGCTCCGCCCAGATTCCTGGCTGTCCATGACTGAAACACGTTGACCAGCAGGATCGACAGCAGCGACAGCGACAGCAGCGCCACCGCGATGGCCGTTGCGCCCGCATAGTCGAACTGCTCCAGCTTGGTGATGATCAGCAGCGACGCGATCTCGGTCTTCATCGGCATGTTTCCGGCAATGAAAACCACCGACCCGTACTCGCCCAGCGCCCTCGAGAAAGCCAGCGTGAAGCCGCTCAAGATCGCCGGGGCCAAGAGCGGCAACACCACGCGCCACCAGGTCTGAAAGCGCGACGCGCCGAGACTGAGCGCGGCTTCTTCCAGCTCTCTGCTCAGGTCCGCCAAGGCGGGCTGCACGCTCCGGATCACAAAGGGCAGGCCGATAAAGATCATCGCGACCATGATTCCCGTGGAGGTGAAGGCCACTTTGACGCCGACCTTGCCCAGCGCCGCACCCAGCGCGCTGTTCGGCGCGAACAGCGCGGTCAGCGCGATGCCGCTCACCGCGGTCGGCAAAGCGAACGGCAGGTCCACCAGCGCGTCCACCAGCCGCTTCAGGGGAAAGCGCCCACGCACCAGAAACCACGCCACAGTCACGCCGAGCACCACGTTGATCAAGGCCGCCTTGAAGGCCGACAGGAAGGTCACTTTAAACGAGGCCACCACGCGCGGGTGCAGGATGGTCTCGGCGAACCCCGCGACCCCCAGCGCGCTGCTGCGGAGCACCAGCGCGCACAGCGGCACCAGCACGAGCAGGGACAGGTAGAAGACCGTGAAACCGAAGGACAGCCCGAACCCAGGCAGCACACTCTTTTCTCTAAATTTCAGCTTCATCGTCACTCCTTGCCCTGCTTCACGCGCTTTACCGGGGTCAGCACCCGCTAGAGCGGTTTAAGATTTAGCGGCTACGCTTTACGTAAAGCGCACTAGAACTTGGCGGCCAGCTCGAACCTCAGATAGTACCCGGTCTCCGCGTCCGCGTAGTAGTCGCCCGCATCGACGACTTCGGCCAGAACCGTTCCTTTGACTTCGCTCTCCTTGCGGAAGACTCCCTTTAGCAGCGGGAACTGGTACTTGGCGATACCCAGCAGTCCACGGTAGCTGTCGTCTTGCGCCGTGTCGTTCTCGGCCGCGAACATCGGCCCCGTCTCAAGGCTGACCTTGTGCGACTTGGCTGGGGCGGCGGCGACTTCCAGGTGAGGGTAGAGCAGGTTCGTCCAATAGAGCTTGGGGTACTGCCCCGAGGCCAGTTCGCTGAACCACGTGGTCCGGTTGAACACCGGATTCCAGTTGTTGTCGTCGCCGGCCTTCGCGTCCTCGTCGCCCGAAAGGTAGAGCACGCCGGCCTTGAGCGTCGGCTTCCACGAGGCGTCAGGCGCGATCTTGTACAGCGTGCCCGCGTACCCCAAAAAGGCGAGGATGTCGCGGCCTTCGCCCGTTTCGCCGATCTGCACGGCACCTTCCGCCTCGAGCGAGAGCCGGTCGGTGAGAGATGGCGTCAGCCGCGTGCCGACCGTGTGGAAATCACGGCCCGCGAGGCGGCTGGAGCGGTCGCCCTTGTTGAAGGACCGGCTCTCGTCCTTCCAGATATAGTACAGCTCGACGGGCAACGCCTTGCTCTCGCCCAGCGTGAGGTATGCGCCAAACGCCGATTCGGTGAGGTCGTTGTTCTCTCCGCCCGTAAGGCTGGTCATATCGTACCCCTCGCCTCCCACGGTCCACTCATCCTCCGGACGCTGATAGATGCCGAACACGTCGAGCGTGTTTTTTTCGCTCAAGCGGATGCTCGCTCGGGCCGCATCGAAGTAGGTCGAGCGGCTGCCGTCGCCGGCACTTCCGTCACTGATGACGCGCCCGTCCCCGTATTTGAGGTCCTGCCGCCCGACGCGCAGGTCGACCTTGTCATCGAGGAGCCCTTTGACGTCGAGGAAGAGCGCGTCGATGAAGAGCTCATCCGGAAACTGGTACTGCTGCGGCGCGTTGTGATAGTCGCGGAACTCGTTCGCAAGGCGGCCGAACAGAGCGACGTTCTCATAACCGACCTCTCCCCACACGCGCGTCCTCAGGCGGTAGTAATCCTGATACGCCGTGTTGATTTTGCCGCCTGAAGTCGGCGCGTTATCCTTGTAGTCGTAGCGGAAGCGGATATCCGCGCCGCCGATGAGCTTCAGGCTCGGCGTACTCTCGGCAGCCGGTTTCACGGGCACGTCTGCGGCTGGCTGGACGGGCTGAGCCGTTTGCGCGGTTGCGGACAGCACCGCCGCCGCAACTGAAAAATTGATAAGAAAAGTGTTCATGTTGCTTTCCCTTGGCGGGTGGCACCCAGAGGCGCCGTGTGTTCGGGGTTGTGTCTCTCGAGGAAGCACCCGGCCTCAGGCCTTGAGCGCTTCCTGCCTGGGTGCGGACGCTACTTGCTCGGCAGGTAGATCTGGTCGAAGATGCCGCCGTCCGAGAAGTGCTCTTTCTGGGCTTTCTGCCAGCCGCCGAAAACCTCGTCGATGGAGATCAGCTTGACCGCCGGGAAACGGGCGACATCGGCCGGATCGGCCTGCTCCGGGCTGCGAGGCCGGTAGTAGTGTTTGGCCGCGAGCGTCTGGCCTTCGGGACTGTAGAGGTGCTTGAGGTACGCCTCCGCAACCGCGCGCGACCCGCGCTTGTCCACGACCTTGTCCACCACCGCGACGGCCGGCTCGGCCAGAATGCTGACCGGGGGAAAGACGATGTCGAACGTGTCCTTGCCCAGTTCGTTGACCGCCAGAAACGCCTCGTTCTCCCACGACAGGAAGACGTCGCCGATGCCGCGCTGCGCAAAGGTCGTGGTGGCCCCTCGTGCCCCCGAGTCGAGGACCGGCACATGTTTGTACAAGTCGGTTATGTAGTCCCTGGCCTTGGCCTGCGCGGCAGCGGCCTGCGCCGCAAACTCGGGCTTTTCCAGCTTGCCGAAGTCGCCGCCCAACTCGCGGTCCAAGACAGCGCCCCACGCCGCCAGATGATTCCAGCGGGCTCCTCCCGAGGTTTTCGGGTTAGGCGTGATGACCTCGACCCCCGGCTTCACCAGGTCTTCCCAGCTCTTGATCTGCTTGGGATTGCCTTTCCGGACAAGGAAAACGATCGTCGAGGTGTATGGGGCGCTGTTGTGCGGCAGTTTTTTCTGCCAGTCGGCCGCCAGCAAGCCGGCCTTCGCCGCGACCTCGTCGATGTCGTAGGCCAGCGCCAGCGTCAGCACATCGGCGTCTAATCCGTCGATCACGGACCGGGCCTGCTTGCCCGATCCGCCGTGCGACTGTTTGACTTTGATCGTCTTGCCTCCATGTTCTTTCTCGTACCAGTGGCCAAACGCCTGATTGTATTCTTTGTACAGCTCACGGGTGGGATCGTACGAGACATTCAAAATCGCCGTCACGTCTGCTGCCCAGAGACGGGTTGCGGTCAAGGCGATCACGCTCACGGCTCGGACGGTTCTGTTTCTGCTGTTCATGTCGGCTCCTTTTCGTTTGGCATTCCTGCCATGCTACGTTGTTTGAGCGATTCTTTCGCCCGCTTCTGCGGCTTGAAAAGGCGACAAAGTAGCATCATGAATGAAGTAAGTCAATAGACTTTATAGATATTAAGAAAAAACTTCCGTTCCGTCATAATTCTTCGCCTTTTCACGCCATTCTCCGCGCATCGACATTACCAGCGGTAATACCGGTACGGATCGTCCCCCGACTCCGGCGTGTCGAGATAGTAGCTCTTGAGCCACGCCTTTTCCGTCGGCACCGCGAAGCGCTCGCCCAGCGGCGTGGGGCCGAACTCTGCGCCCAGATTGGCCAGCAGCCGCGCCGCCATGGCGTTCGCGCGCCGCTTGCTCGTGCGCAGATACGGCTTGGCCATCTCGTCGATCCGCCACGGCGGCACCTGCCACACCACCACCCGGCCCTTGCCGTAGCGGATCACGCGCAGCGCCGTGTTCGACGCCGCCCTCGCCTCACCCTCCGGCACCGCGAGGGCGTCGAAAGCCATCCGGCCGTGCCACGCCCAGTCGGCGTTGCACAGCCCGTTGAATTCCGGCGGCACCGTCTCGATGCGGCTGAAGCAGGCGTTCGTGCGGACCGTCGCGACCGGCACCGGGCACCACGCCTTCAGCTCGTCGCCGGTCATCCCCAGACACACGAGATCCATCCCACGCTCCACCGCCTGCGCGAGCCCCGGCGGCGCCGCCGCCCCCGGTCCCGCCACCAGTAACGTTCCCGCGCCCGGCGCCACGTCCGCCCGCTCCTGCTTCACGCCGAGTTCGCGGACCAGCGCCTCGCACGCGCCGCCGCCCAGACACACGGCCGCCCGCCGCGTCTCGGGCTGCGCGCGGCCGAGATAGGCCAGCAGGTTCACCACCAGCCGGTCTGCCATCGGCTCAGGCTCGGTGCGTCCCGTCACATCCAACTGGCAGAAGAGCACCCGCCCGCGTCCCTCAGCCGCCTCCAGCAGAGCCGCGTACTGCATGTCGAACTCGCCGTCCACCAGCGCCCGCCAGTCGCCCTTCGCGGGTTTTTCGATCAGTACCGACGCCACGTTGCCGCGGCTGCCGCAGCGCCACACGCGCGTGTTCGAGAACCCGCACCACGTCCAGCGAGGGTCCTGCGTCTCGGCCTCGGGCAAGCCTGTCAAATGGGGAGTCAGCAGGGTGGCCGCCCCCGACCAGTCACGGAAAAAGCCCTCGTCGAGCCCCTGCGTCACCGGATGCGCGAACCGCGGGTAAAGCGCGCGCGAACCGCGTTCGGCGACGCGGAACCCGAGCAGCCCCTCGAGCACCGCCGCCCGCTGTTCGAACACCAGCACCCGCAGCCCCTCCGGCACGCTGGCCAGCCACGGCAGCCCCTTCGCGTCCAGCGCCTCACGCCCGACCACGACCACCGCGTTTGTGCCGGGCGCGGGCTGCCCGCCGAACCGCACATACGGCACGCCCAGACGGTCGAACAGCGAAGCCGTCAGCCCGGGCGGGTCATAGAGCAGAACCGGTTCCGCGCGGCGCGGCGGCACCGGCGGCTTGACCGCCCGCAGCGCAATTTCGTCCACCTGAACCAGCCCCCCCTCGAACTCGAACACCGCCGTCAGGCGGAACCGGTCGCCGTCCTTCGCCTTCTTCGGAAAGACGAACGTCACCGGCAGCCGCGCCTGGCCGCCCGCAGGCACCTCGGCGCGACCTTTCTTCTCCAGCAGCTTCTCGCCCTTCTGCCACACCCGCCACGTCCAGCCGACCGTCTGGGCGCGCCGCCGGTCGTTGAGCACCACCAGGCTCTTCTCGACCTTTGCGCCGGGCGCGAACAGATGATCCTTCGCGGTGAACGCCTCGGCAGGCCCGCCGATGAACGCGCAGTCGGGCATGTTCCAGCGCAGCAGCGTCCGCCCCATCGCCGTGGGAAGAAACGCCTCCGGCACGCCCAGGTCCTGAATGTACTGCCCGCCCGCCCGCGTCCGGTCCGGCGCGATGCCGGGGCACTTGAGCGCCTTCAGCGCGTCTTTCGCCTCTGCCGCGGGAGTCTCTGCCACGCGCTGCCAGAAGTCGCCCTGGTCCCACGGCAGCATGGCCGACACGCCCCAGGCCCGGTGCGAACGCCAGTTGTCATCCGCAAAGTGCGCCTGCACCGCCGAATAGTTCTGCGAGAGCCCGCGCAGCGGCTGGTTCAGCGTGCTCCAGCGGAACGGCTTTCCGGTGGCCCACAGGCGCTCCTCATGGTCCAGTGCGCCGACCGCGGCCGCGTCGTCGCGATACGCCTTGTCGCCCCAGACCTGCGCGGCGAACTCGGCCGCCCACAGGCTCTGGAACGCCTCGCACCGCCAAATGAACTGCGGTCCGCGGTAGCTCGACCAGCTCGAGATGTGCGGCAGCCCCCACTCCACGAAGAAAAGGGGCTTCACGCCGTGCGCCGACCAGTGCCCGGCCCAGTCGCTGCGCTCCTGGACCGGCGCCCAGTTGAGGTAGCAGTTCACGGTGTGCATGTCGCCGAGATTGCCGGACTGATGGTGGTACACGGGCCGCGTGGGGTCGAGCGATTTGGCGATGGCGTCCGTGATGCGGGCCTGCTTGCGGTTGCGCTCCCACCAGGCGTTCTTGGACTTCTCGACTTCCGGGATCTCGTACACGCCGTCGATCTTCATCGGGTTCTGGTCGCCGTAATACCCCGTGCTGTTGTGGTTCATGGCGTAGAGGACCACCGACGGATGATTGCGCGCCCGCCGGATCAGCCATGCGGTCTGCTCTCGGTACAGCGCCGCCATTTTGGGGTCGTCCAGCTTGTTGCCGAAATCTTTCATGTGCGGCAGCGAAAAGGCCATCAGCATGCCCGTCGCGTCGCAGGCCTCCAGCAGACCGTCCAGGTAACCCACCGAGCCCGGCGTGAAATCATAGTTGCCGCCGATGATCGCGTTGAAACCGTATTCGGCCATGCGGCGGCACAGCTCGCGCGCCGCGCTCTCCGAAGCCTGGTCCGCGCCGCCGTTCGCCGAGGCGTTGTGGAGCGCGCGCAGATGGACCGGCGTGCCGTTCAGCACGAAGTCGCGTCCCGCGACGCGGAGCTCGCGGAACCCGAAGGCCACCGGCGTCAGCGTGTCGATGACCGTGCCCGCCGCGTCCGTCAGCGTCAGCGACGCCGCGTAACGGTTCTGCGGCGCGTCGGTGTCCCAGAGCTTCGCGTCCGCCCACGGCGCGGTGAAGCGCAGTGCGCCCGCCGCATCGGGCGTCAGCGCGTCCGACTCGAACACCCGCCGAGCCTCGCCGCAGCCGGACACTTCCGCGCGCAGGCGGTACGGCCCTTTGGACAAGCCCGCGGTCTCGGCCGCGAACGTCACCGACCGGCCGCTCACCGAGGTGATGACCTGAGCGTCCTCCAGCCGCCCCTCCCCCGGCATGGCGCAGAGGAAGAGGTCGCCGGTGATGCCCTTCAATTTGACGCTGGCCTTGTCCGTGATGATGCGGTCCGGCGCCATGAACGCGTTGCGCTCGGCCGTCAGCGGGCGGGCGGTCACCCGCAGCGCGACCTCCTGCTCGCGCCCCGGCTTGAGCGCGCCGGTCAGGTCCAGCTCGCCGCCGGGATACCACAGCTCGCCACAGGCCACGCCATCCACGAACGCCCGCACGTGCGTCTGGAGCATCGTGAAGTCGAGCGCGATGCGCCGGCCCTTCCACGCTTCCGGCACCGTGAAACGCCGCTTGTACCACGCCTGCTCGAAGACGTTCGCGCCGCCGCGCTCCTCCAGCCAAGGCGCGAGCCACACCTGCTGGGCGCCGTCCGTGAACTCCCACGCGCCGTTCGGCCAGATGCCCGGAACCTTGAACCAGCCCCAGCAGTCTCCCGCTGCAGGCACGCTGTCCGCCGCTTCGCCCTTCGCCACAGGGCGGAAACCCCACAGGCCGTTGAGGCAGACCCGCTCGCGCGTCGGCGTGGTCTGCCGCCACGCGTCGCCGAGGCCCCACGGGTCCCGCTCCGCCCCCGGCGGCAGCGGCGCGTCGGCCTTGGCCAAAGCCCGGACACGGCAGACGGTCAGCGAGAGCGCCCGGAACTCCACGGTGCCCGACGCGCCTAAATTGCACGGGCTGAGCTGCAGCATGACCGCATTCGTCGGGACCGGATACACGCGCTCGCACGCCGTCCACGGGGTCGTCCCGATCATGCCGAAGACGTTCGGCCAGTCGCCGACGCGCTCCCCAGCCGCATTGTGGAACGACATCGTCAGGCGGCCGGTCTGCCAGCTCTCTCCGCCGGGCGTCACGCCGGTCGCCTTCATCCGCATGGCCAGTTTGAGCCGCCCGTACTCGGGCTTCAGCGGGATTTTAAAAGGAACTCCGGCGCCCGCGCCTTCGAGGACCAGCCGGTTTCCTGCCGCGTCTTTTTCGATGCGCGCGTTTCTGCCCCGCGGCCAGCCGTTCGGCCAGCCCTTGCCATCGAGTTCCGACAAACCGCCGTTGGCGATCAGCTCCGTTCCCAGTTGCGCCGCAGCCGTCAAGGCCACACAGCAAATCCCCGTAAAAAGCCACAACGTCCGTTTCATGGTGATCAATCAGCCTGTCTGAATCGTTAAGTGACAACACACGCTGAACTTGCAGGCGCAAACCATCCCGTCTGAATCGGAGAAGGTGTACCTTTTGCAGACGACAAGTTTCCCGATTGATAAGATGCACCTCTACCAGTTCCCGGATGAGCAGCGTGTTCGCCAACAAGGCTCAAGAATTTTGCGGGAACTGTTGCGACCGGCTCAGGCGGAGGAATCGACCGCGAACGCTCCACCTCTAATTTGCATTGTTCAGTGAACGTCCGCCCTGTCACTTGTGTCACAATTTCCCTGGCCAGAACCTCTGCGAGCAACGATGGAACGGCATTCCCGATTTGGCGCTGAATTTCGACCCTTGGACCAAAAATGTGAAATGACCGAGGAAAAGTCTGGAGTGCCGACAACTCTTTCCACGACAACTTCCTGTTATTCCAATGAAACGGTCCAACAGCCGAACCTGGCTGCGCCTGAATTGTCCAGCTTGGAAGCCGCTTCGCCAGCTTGAGCAAAAAACACCAGTACCGCGTTCTCCACCCGAATAGAGGCAACCCGCCTTTCCTATCCGTGTGCCACAAATAGTTTTCACCCTCAGGAATTGAAGGAAGCATTTCCGCCCACCTTCCTCCCACGTCCAGTTTTTCATCCGGATCCGGGCTGATTCCCCCGATCGCCTCCCACGCCGTCGCATAAGGCAATCGGGAAAGGTCAAAGAGCGTTTGATCACCAGCGGCAATGTTGCCATGGGTTGGCTCTGGAAAGCGGAAATCCTTACCATCTCTAAGGGCGATCAGGAAGAACCGGATGCGAAGTTGAGGTACACCATATTCTGCCGCATTAAGCACACGCCACACCGGACGATAGTCTGTGCCCTGTGTACGGTTGATTTCCCGAATACGATCAATAATGAACTGAAAACCCTCCTCCTTGCCGGAATAATTGATTCCGTGCACATTCTCCAGCAAGAAAGCCTTAGGTCGCAGTTCTCGAACAATTCGGAAATACTCATTGATCGTATTCGCTCGCGGGTCTTTCAAACGAAGCGTGTCGCCTTTTGACCAGTATGCGGATTTTGAGAACGGCTGACAGGGAGGTCCGCCTATGAGCAGATCCACGCCGCCTTGCGGGTGCCCGACCACCTTGCGAATATCACTCTCCGCCATGTCGGAAATAGGTGCTTCAATCACGGCGTGACTCGAGTTCAATCGGAGTGTATTACATGAGTGCTTGTCAAAATCATTCCTTAATACGACCTCACATCCTGCGGCTTCAAAGCCGTAGTCCAACCCGCCGCAACCAGAAAAGAGACTAACCGTAATCATCAGATCTCCGGATCAAACACGAGTTCAGTACGCTTCCGGTTCACTGCCTCAATAATATTTCCGACACCATTGGTTTGGATACGAGAGTGTACCTCATCCCAACCCTTGGTCTCATTACTGACAGAGATATGCACGTTCACTTCAGCACTCGCGCCAGTACCCCAAGCTCTTAATCCGACACCCGGTGTCCGCTTGGGCATTTTTTGAAGGATGCGGATGACTTTCCGAGCGGATATGACTTTGAAAACGGGTAACGCGACCCGTTCGGAAAACTCTTCCCAATGCTTATTGACCATCGAGTAGATAAACTTATCCTCCGCATCCCGAATCAACGGCCCTGAGTACTCGTTCAGCAACCGCCAAACTTCAGCTTCGTCATTATTGAACTGAGTCAACAGATGATTCTCAATCTTTCGAATCAATGTGTAATCTATTGAAATTGCATAAAGCAGATTGGGCTCCTTTTCAACTGCATCGTGAGCCTTGTATGCCGCGATGGGAATGCAATCGTCAGGTTCGATGCCCACAAGTTGACTCGCATTTTCAAATCTTGTCCCCGCATTCTTGACATTGATTGGCAGCTCTAAATCATTCTCCAATAATGTGAAGTCCACGAGTGTATGTCCGCGGAACCGTTCATCTCTGTAGTCAATCGAGGGGCGAACCCCACGTAGTCGGTCAAGCTCATCCAAGAATTGTCGTTCTGTGATGGCGGCCGGGAAAAGCTTAGTTACCGGGTTCTCAGCAGACCCCATTCGTTTCCGCGGCTCCAATAGGCTCGTGAACTCCGCTGTCCGCAGTTTTTCGACAATCTCGCGGCTGCGGGTCAACGTTAACGAGCCGCTTTCATAAAGTTCTCTGGCAACCGACTCTGCGTCACGGCCCTGCCCGAGCGCAACCTGTGCCCGGCCAAGACACGCACCCACCCATCTGCAATCAGGAAGTACTTTTGAAATGCTATCCGCTCTCATCTTTTAAAACGTCCTCTTTCATTGAGACGATTTGGCAGGAACTCTTCTTTCGTGCGCTCGCCCATCAGATAAGTCATAAGCATAGCACGCTGGAATTGAGCTTTCCAAGCGTCTTTCTCCTTTATCTTGCGGATACCTGAGCGGCAAAGACTCCCCCCTCGGCCCGCGCGAGTGGAGGCTGTTTCTGGAGGCGGTGGTCAAGCCCGCCGGCCCAAGAGAACCCGACCCCTTTCCCGCATACGCGCATGCTGAATAAACTCTCGAAACAAAACCCTTGCGCGGGGACGACCGTTTGAATATCGTACGCTTCACCATCGTGTATTTTTGTCTTTTGGGAGGAACAGGTATGAGGACTCTTTCGAGAAGAGCGTTTGTGCAAGCCAGCGGGATCGCAGGCGCGCTGGCCGTGATGCCGAATCTGATTCCGTCGCGGGTATTGGGGCAGGCGGCACCCAGCAAGCTGATCAACGTGGGCATCATCGGCTGCGGACGCATCTCCACCAGCATGGAGATGCCGGGGCTCTTCGGGCAGACCGACCTGGCGCGCATCGTCGCGATCTGCGACCTCGACTCCAAGCGGTTGGCGTTCGCTAAAGACAAGATCGAGACCGAGTACAAGAAACGCCTCAACGCCGGCAGCTCCCCGGTCAAGACCTTCTCCCGCTATCAAGATTTGCTGCGCGACGGCGGCGTGGACGCGGTGATGGTCTGCGTGCCCGACCACTGGCACGCGCTGTGCGCGGTCGAGTGCGCGATCGCGGGAAAAGACATCTGGGTGCAGAAGCCGTTCTCGCAGACGATCCACGAGGGCCGCATCCTTGCAGACGTGGTCCGCCAGAAGGGCGTGGTCCTGCAGGTCGGCTCCCAGCAGCGTTCGACCTCGCAGTTCCGGACCGCGTGCGAGCTGGTGCGCAACGGCCGCCTGGGCCAGATCAAGCGCGTCGAGGTCGGCTTCGGCAAAGACAAAGACGGCGGGCGCAAGGAAGAGATGCCCGTGCCGCCGAACCTGGACTACGACACCTGGCTGGGGCCGACCCCACTCGCCTACTACACCGAGGACCGCGTCCACTGCCAGGACACCGCCAAGATCGGAAGCCGTCCGGGCTGGATCCAGATGGAGCCCTACGGCTGGGGCAT
>CAYZQL010000082.1:0-15082 GCA_964480555.1 uncultured Lentisphaeraceae bacterium
CCCGCACCAGCTGACGCACCGCGTCCGTCACTTCCGCCACAGGCTTCGCCTTCTGGCGCAGGATGTCATGCCCATATGTCACGACCGGTAAAATCACGCAAACCTCGCTTTCAAACGGTAAGATAAAAAAGAGGGGGGCGCTTTACAATGCAAAAAACGCCCTTCCTCACCAAAACCGCAGGGCCGCATCCAGAGCGGCTACTGCTCGGGCCTCATCTCGCGCGTCATGAGCGAGCCGACGGCGGCGCGGGCGGCGAGGCCCTCGTAACAGAGGGCGTAGACCACGTCGGTGATCGGAAGGGAGACCCCATAGGCGCGTCCGAGGGTATGGATCACTTTGGCGTTCCAGACTCCCTCGGCCACCATCTTCATGCTGCCCAGAATCGCATCGATGCGTTCGCCGCGTCCCAGCCGCTCGCCCACCGAGTGGTTGCGGCTGTGGCGGCTGGTGCAGGTGACGATCAGGTCGCCCACGCCGCTCAGCCCCGCAAAGGTTCCCGGACACGCGCCCAGCGCGATGCCGAAACGGGTGATTTCCGCGAGGCCGCGGGTGATCAGCGCCGCACGGGTGTTGTCGCCGAAACCGAGCCCGTCCGAAGCGCCCACCGCGATCGCGATGACGTTCTTGACCGCGCCGCCGATCTCCACGCCCAGCGGGTCGTTGGAGGTATAGACGCGGAAGAACGGGCCGCTGAAGAGCTGCTGCACGCGCCGGGCGACCGCCTCATCCTCCGAAGCCGCCACAACGGCGGTCGGTATCTGGCGGGCCACCTCCTCGGCGTGGCTGGGGCCAGAGAGCACGGCGAGCGTATCGAGCCCGAGGATCTCTTGGGCGAGTTCGCTCATCCTGCAGTGCGTGGTTTCGCAAAGGCCCTTGGTCAGGCTGACGACCAGCGTGCCGGGCGGTATCAGCCCTTTGAATTTTTTGCAGACGTCCGCATAGTAGTTGGACGGCGAGACCAGCACGACCGCTTCGGCGCCGGCTGCCGCCTCGGCGGGGTCGGCCGTCCAGCGGAGCGTGTCGGGCAGCGTGATGCCGGGCAGGAAAAGCGTGTTCTCGCGCCGGGCCCGGATTTCGTTCACGTACGACTCAAACGGGCCCCAGAGCGTCACGGCATGTCCGTAGGAGTTGAGCAAAAGTCCAACGGCTGTTCCCCAGCCGCCGTCGCCGATGATGGTGATTTTCATAAGAGGTTTTGAGGGCGACCCGCCGGTCGCCGGTGCGGGTTCATGACGGGGCGGCCGGCGGAGCGCCCTTTTTGCCAAACGAGAAGCGCGACTCGGTGCCGGCACGCAGACGGGCGATATTGGAGCGGTGCTTCCAGACGGCCAACAGAGCGAGAAGCGTCAACACGGCGGGAAACCACACCCCCCGGTCTTCGAGGTGGAGCGGCCAAGCGACGACGGCGAGAGCGGATGCCGCCGTGATCGAGGCCACCGAAACATAGCGCGTCGTGAGAAAGGTCACCAGCCAAACGGCGAAGGCGAGGCCCGCTCCGGCGGGCGAAAGCCCCACCAAAAGCCCGGCGCTCGTGGCAATGCCCTTGCCGCCTTTGAAGCCGAGGAAACAGGTCCAGTTGTGCCCCACCACCGTCCATATGCCGCAGAATACCGCCAAGCCCATGCCCGCATCCGCATCGGCCTCTCCCGTCGCGAGGGCCGCGAGCGCGGGAACGAGACGCACCCCGCAGAAGCCCTTGAGCGCGTCGAGCGCAAACGTCAGTATGCCCAGCGGCTTGCTGACTGAGCGGAACACATTGGTGGCCCCGATGTTGCCGCTGCCCAGCGTGCGGATGTCCTTGCCGCACGCCTTGGCCAGCAGAAACCCGAAGGGGACCGATCCCAACAGGTAAGCGGCCACGCCGCCGGCCAGCCATGCGAATGCGTTTGTCATGGGAGAAGTGTACCAAACAGAGCGGTTTAATGCATCCGGCACTTCCTAAGAAAATTTGTGAAAACACGCTGGACGGAACACCGGTCTTTCGGGTATAAATGTTTCTACTTGGAGAAACGCTCGTGTGTTTCTCCCGATATGACCATCACGTTCGAGCGAGAAAACCACATGAAAAAAGTGTTAGGGATGGCGTTTTGCGCAAGTCTGGCATGGCCGGTCTGTGCCGAAGAAGTAAAACCGGCGGCCACGCCACCGGCGGCGAAGGCGGCTGAGGTTAAGCCCGAGGCGACGGGCTTGGACTGGGATGCGGGTGCCGATCTGCGGATACGGCAGGAAATCATAGACAATGTGCCTCAAGCCGGCGGGGCGGGAGCACCGAACATGAATCACCTGAGAATCCGCCCGAGCGTGTGGGGACAGGTCAAGAACGAGGATTTCAAGGTCTACCTGCGACTGACCGACGAATTCCGGGAATACTTCAACCCGCGCGAAAGCCGCAACTATCAGACGCCGGACGAGGTGGTCGTCGACAACCTCTATATGGACTTTTACAACCTTTTCGACGGCAAAGTGGATCTGCGGATCGGCAGACAGGACTTCATCGGCCCGACGGGGCCGACCTACGGGGCCGGACGCGTGCTGCTGGATGGCACGCCGGGCGACGGATCGCGCACAGCTTTCATGGATGCGATCAAGGCGACCATCAAGTTCGACGAGAAGAACACGCTCGATCTGCTGGCGATTTATAACAGCCCGGATACGGAGCTGAGCTGGGGGCATCCCCGCAGAACAGATGGCTCCGAGCCCAACGAGCGTCAGCTCACCTACATCAACCCGCGCAGTCGAGACATGGCGGAATATGGAGGCGGCCTCTATTTCAAATCTAAAGAGATCGATACGATCCCCTTCGAGCTGTATTACCTCTACAAGCGCGAGACCAAGGCCCGGATGCCGGGCGGCGTGAAGTTGCCGGGGCGGGGCGTGCACACGGTGGGCACGCGTGTGACACCCAAGCTGACCGACACCCTTTCAGCCGAACTCGAAGGCGCCGCACAGGCCGGCGAAAAGGACGGTGGGGCTTCGACCGCCGGCTACATGGGGTATGCGGGGTTGACCTATAAGCCGCTGGTGGACAGCACAGCCAAACCGTTTTTGACCGGCTCGATTTACTATTTGTCAGGCGACAACGGCCAAAGGGGCAAGGGCGACAACGATACGAGCTGGGATCCGCTGTGGGCACGCTGGCCGCAGTTCAGCGAGATGTACCCGTATCACGACTCCGGCGCCTGCTACTGGTCCAACCTGATCTATCCCAGCCTCGAAGCGGGCGTCGGCTTTGCGCCGGGGCATAAGGTGCGCGCGAGCGTGGGACCGATGTATGTCGCCGTCGAAGACGACCTCGGCGGAGGAAATGGCGACCTGTACGGCTGGCTGGGCGTCGTCCGCTACGACTTCCCGCTCTTCAAAAACATCTTCGGCAAGCGCGGCGACCTGTCGGGCCATGTGACCGCCGAAGTGCTTGATCCGGGCGACTACTACATCACCGACAAGACGGCCTACTTCCTCCGCTGGGAGGTTATCGCCCGCTTCTAAGAAAGCAGTGACCTTCTAGGTGCGTTTTTTCCGCAGGGGTGCTAGAATCTTAGCCATGCAAACAAAGACACCTTGTTTGATGTGGTTGATTCTGGCGCCCCTGTTGCTTCAGGCGCGCGTGGGCGAGAGCCCGAAACAGAGCGAAGCGCGCTACGGCGCAGGCCAGGAGCTTCAAGACGCGGAAACGTTCATCCTCAAGAACGCGCGCAATGTCGTCTACTGCCACGGCGACTGGATCATCACCGCAGGCTATCTCAACGACGTGACCGTGCGGATCCAATACGAGAAGACCGCGCTGCAACAGCCGCGCGCGCAGCTTCACAAGCAGGATGTGGCCGAGATCCTCGAGGCCGAAGACGCGGGCGGCTGGAGCGTTTTCAACGAAGTCACCCAGACGTCGGGCAAGGCTTACGCCGGCGCGGCGCATCCGCCGCCCGTGTTGCGCTCCGCCTCCGGCCTCACCGCGCGCTACCAGGTGTTCAAAGTGACCGTCGAGCGGGAAGCGTCCGTGCGCCACGAAAAGAACCTGACCCCGCAGCAGAAACGGAAGCCGGCGCCCAAACGCGTCGCGCTCTGACGGCGGCCCGGAGCCGCCCCGTCGAGCGCGTCGAGCGGCGCGCCGGGGTCCGGTCAAGCCCGGCTTCAATCCAGCGTGTGGACGAGCAGACCCGAGCGCAGCTTGGGCTCAAACCAGGTGCTCTTGGGCGGCATGATCTGCCCGGCGTCGGCGATATCCATCATCTGCCCCACCGTCACGGGGAACATCGAGAACGCCACGGCGTCACGGCCGCTGCCGACGCGCTTGACCAGCTCGCCGGTGCCGCGGATGCCGCCGACAAAGGAGATGCGCGTATTGGTGCGCGGATCGCCGATGCCCAGCACCGGCGCGAGCAAGCGGTCCTGCAGGACGCTCACGTCGAGGCGGCCCACCGGATCGGCCTCGAACTCGGGCCAGGTCAGCTTGTGCCAGGCGCCGCCGAGAAACATCCGCACCTCGCGCGGCCCGGCCGGCTCCGCACCCGAGGCCGGCTCGGCGCTGAAGACCCCCTTCACCTTCTCGAGAAAGGCGGCGGGCGTCAGGCCGTTCAGGTCGGCCACGCAGCGGTTGTACGGCAGGATACGCAGCTGAGTGGCGGGAAAAAGCACCGCGAGAAACCAGTTGTACTCCTCCTGGCCCGTATGCGCGGGATTGGCGGCGCCGCGCTGCCGTCCGGAGCGGAAAGCGGCTGCGGCGCGGTGGTGGCCGTCCGCCACATAAGCCAGCGGCACCCGGCGGAAGGCTTCGACCCAGCCGTCGGGCGAGGCGTCCTCCACGCGCCACACGGTGTGGCGCACGCCGTCGGCGGCGGTGAAATCATAGAGCGGCGCCTTTTCCTGGACGCGGGCGACCCGCGCGTCCAGCTCGGCGGTGTCGCGGTAGGTCAGGAAAACGGGCCCCGAATTGGCGTTCAGCTCGAGACAGTGGCGCGTGCGGTCGTCCTCCTTGTCCTTGCGGGTCTTCTCGTGCTTGCGGATGATGTCGTTCGCGTAGTCGTCGATGTGGCAGCAGGCCACCACGCCGGTCTGGCTGTGGGCGCCCATGACCTGCCGGTAGACGTAGAGGCGCTCATCGGCTTCGCGCTGGAGCACGCCGCGCGCCTGAAGGTCTTTGAAAGCCCGGACGCCTTGCGCGTAGACCGCATCGTCGTGGATATCGACGCTGTCGGGCAGGTCGATCTCGGGGCGCGACACATGCAGGAAGCTGTCCGGATTGCCGGCGGCAAGCGCGCGCGCCTCGGCGGTGTCGACCACATCATAAGGGACCGAGGCCAGCACGGCCGCCTTTTCCGGCACAGGCCGCAGAGCGGCGAAAGGCTTGATGAACATAATGGCTTCTCCTGTATACACGAAACGCAAAAAGCGACCGGTAAAAGCCGCTCTTTGCGTTTCAAACCACGTTCTGAACCGCCGTTTAGAAACCGATGTTGATGAACGGGCAGAACGGAACCTGCCCGTCACGGATGATGTTGATGAGCCCGATCTGATAGCCGTACATGCCCTCGACGCGGTTCACCAGACCGACCTGAAACCCTTTGGCGTAATCGGCGAGGTTCACGAGGCCGACCTGCAGCCCATACATCGTTTTCGACTCGTTCCAAAGGCCGGTCTGAAGACCGACCATATCACTGAAACCGGCCGAGTTGTAGCCGCCGATCTGCCAGCCGGCAAGCGCGTCCGTCACGCTGTTGCGCAGCAAGTTGAGCTGTATCCCGTTGAAATACTGGGAACGTCCGATCAGACCGATATCCATGCCGCTGACCTGCTCGCACTGGCCTGCGGGAAAGTTGAGGCGCAGACCGACGACATCAATGTTTTCCGTATCGTTGAAAGCGAACCAAACCGGCCAACGCACTTTCTCCGCGGCACGGGCACCCAGAACCATCAGACAGGCCAAAACCATCCCGGACATCATTCTTTTCATGAATAACCTCGCCTCGCTTTTGAAACCGACCGTGTCAAGCCCGCCTTTCGAGCAGACAATAAACCTTGAATGAGAATAAACTATACAGGATTCCCCAGCCCAGCGTAAACATCAGAATGCGTCGGCCCCGTTTTTTTTGCGTTCCAGTTCAACCCTGTTCGTGGTAATTTGAATCCAATGACCCTGACCCTCCCAGAGACCTGTTCGGCCGAGCGTGTGGCGACGGTTTGGCGCGAGGTCATGCCCGCTGTCGCGGCCTTGGGCGCAGGCGACACCTTGACGCTCGACGCCAGTTCCGTGGCTGTCTGCGACGGCGCGGGAGAAGCGCTGGTGGTCGAGCTTTACCGGCGTTCGGCCCAGCAGGGGTTCGCGATCGCCTGTCAGGACGCGAAGGGCGTCGTGGCGCGCACTCTGGGGCTCTTCAAGATCGCCCGTTTCGCCGAAGACCCTTCCACGGTCAACCCCATACGCAACACCCACACCAGCCGGCAGATCGGCGAGGCTGTCCTGCACATCTACGGCGACCTCTGCGAGCAGCTGGCGTTCCTGGGCGAAGCGGCGGTCTCCTCGCTCTCGCTCCTGTTCCGTCCCGGCCGCCTGCGGCTGCGCGACACCCTGCTGCACTTCGAGCGGGCCGGGATCGACGCGCTGCCCATCATCCTGCTGATCGGCTTCCTGCTCGGGCTCATCCTGGCCTTCATGTCCGCCACATCCTTCCGCCAGTTCGGCGTGGAGGTCTACGTGGCCGACCTGATCGCCATCGGCCTCTTCCGGGAACTGGGCCCGCTGATCACGGCCATCATCCTGGCCGGCCGCTCGGGCTCGGCCTTTGCCGCCGAGATCGGCACGATGAAGGTGAACGAGGAGATCGACGCGCTGACCACCTTCGACCTGCCCCCCATCGCCTTCCTGGCGCTGCCGCGCATCATCGCCGCCACACTGGTGATGCCCATCCTCAGCATCTTCGCCGTCATCGCGGGCCTGTTCGGAGGGGTCCTCGTCCTGGTGTCGATCGGCGTGCCCGCCGTCACCTATTGGCAGCACGTGATCGCCGCCTCGACCCTGAGCAACATTCTCCTCGGCCTGCTCAAAGCCGCGGTTTTCGGCCTGCTGGTCGGGCTCGTGGGCTGCTCGCACGGTCTCCAGACCAGCCGGACGGCGGACGGCGTCGGCCGCGCGGCCACCGCCGCCGTCGTGGGCAGCCTGATCCTGATTACGGTTTCCGACGGCCTCTTCGCCGTCCTGTTCTTCCTGTTCGAGATCTGACCTATGGTTGAAGACGCCGTCATCGAAGTCGAAAACGTGGACGCCGGCTATGAGACGCCGGTGCTCGAGAACGTGTCGTTCACCGTCCGGAAAGGTGAAGTCTTCGTGATCCTCGGCGGCTCCGGCTGCGGCAAGAGCACCCTGCTCAAACACATCATCGGCCTGAACCCGCCGCTCAAAGGGGCGATCCGGATCATGGGCGACCGCATCGCCGACGGGCCGCAGGCGGAGCGCGAGCGCGCCATGCGCCACTTCGGCGTCACCTACCAGAGCGGCGCGCTCTTCGGCTCCATGACCCTCCTCGAAAACGTCTGCCTGCCGCTGGAGTCCTTCACCGGCCTGCCCCGCGAGGCCCGCTACCTGGTGGCGGAAATGAAGCTGGAGCTGGTCGGCCTCAAGGACTACGCCGCCTTCTTTCCCTCCGACCTCAGCGGCGGCATGAAAAAGCGCGCCGCCATCGCGCGGGCCATGGCGCTTGACCCCGCCATCCTGTTTCTGGACGAGCCTTCCGCCGGCCTGGACCCCGTCACCTCGGCGGGGCTCGACCGCCTGATCCTGCGCCTGCGCGACACGCAGGGCGTCACCGTCGTGATGGTCACCCACGAGCTGGCCAGCATCTTCGCGGTTGCGGACCGCTGCATCATGCTGGACAAGCAGACGCGAAGCCTGATCGCAGAGGGGCCGCCCGCCACCCTGCGTGACCGCCCGCCCAACGCGACGGTCCGGGCCTTCTTCAACCGCGAGGCGGAGCAGACATAATGATCGGAACACCCCGTCATGAACGAGAATAAAGCCAACTACGCGAAAATCGGTTTCTTCGTCCTGGCCGGCATCGCCCTGATCCTGCTGGTGATCGGCATCGCGGGCGCGCGCGTCTTCAGCAAAAAGGCGGTGCTCGCCGAAACCTACTTCACCGAATCGGTGACCGGCCTGGACATCGGGTCGCCCGTGAAATACCGCGGCGTGCCCGTCGGCGAGGTCAAGCGGATCGGGTTCGTCTACAGCGAGTACGGGGCGCAGTCTGCCGACACGCTGACGCACAGCAGCGCCCGGCAGATCCTGGTCGTGATGGCGCTCGACCCCGAGCGGTTCGGGCTGCTCCACGCCCAGAACGCCGAGGCCGTCCTGAGCGGCCTGGTCGAGCAGGGCCTGCGCGTCAAACTCGCGCTCTCGGGCGTGACGGGCCTCGCCTTCCTGGAACTGGACTATTTTCGCGCAGGCTCCGAGGCCGGGATGCCTCCCAAACCCTCCTGGACCCCGCACCACCCCTACATCCCCGCCTCAGCCAGCATGATGACCACCCTCAAGAAAGCGGTCGACGACGTGTTCGTCAAGCTGAGCGCCGTCGACCTTCAGGCGTTGGGCGACGAGCTGCTCTCCACGCTCTACCTGTTCCAGAACAAGCTCGTCAACGTCGACATCACCGGACTCGGCGCCGAGGCGACTTCGCTGTTGACCGAGCTGCGCGACACCAACCGCTCCCTGAAGCAGCTGCTCGACTCCCCCGACCTTGCCCGGTTACCCGCCGATCTGGCCGCCACCGTCGACAGCGCGCGCCGCTCCGCCGAAGGGGTCGAAACGCACATCCAGCCCCTGGCCCAGTCGCTCCGGGATTTGGCCGCGCGCGCCAACGTCCTCGTGGAAACGTTCAGCAGCCTCGTGACCAACAACGGCGCGCGCGTCGAGCAGACGGTCGCCTCGCTCAGCCAGACCGCGCAGACCCTCAACCGCACCGCCGTCACACAGCAGGGGTCGCTGGCCGACCTGCTGCAGAACCTGCGCGACGCCTCCAGCGGCTTGGAGCGGGTCGTCAGCGACCTGAGCGCCAACCCCGCCGCCCTGCTTTTCGGGCAGCCGCCCGAACCGCTTCCCGAAACGAAAAAGACAATCACCCCGGACGAGGTTAAGAAATGAAGACCCTTCCCCTGCTCCCGTTGTTCGCGCTCCCGCTCCTGCTGGCCGGCTGCTTCGGCGGCAAAGGCGCCCAGCAGCAGGCCGCGGCCCAGAAGCGCACTTTCGTGCCGCTCGCCGCGCCCGCCCAGCCGGTGGCGGCCTCGCCGGGCTTTGCCGCGGTCAAGGTCCGCCCGTTCCGCGCGCTGCCGCCGTTCGACGCGAGGACCTTCATCGTGCGCCGCGCCGGAGGCGAGTTCGCCGCCGATTTCTACAACGGCTGGCTGGTGCCGCCCCACGAGCTGATCCGCGTGCAGACAGCGCGCTACCTCGAAGAGGCGCGCCTCTTCGGCGCCGTATACGACGCGGCCAGCGGCACGCTCGCGCCGCTCAGCATCGAGGGCGTGATCAGCGAACTTTACCTCGACTACGCCGGAGAGAAACCTGCGGCCGTCGTGACGCTGCGCCTCCTGGTGCTGAACGAGCGCTCTCCCGACTTCACCGTACTTTTCACCGCTGAAAAAAGCGCGCGCGTGGCCTTCGACCCCGCCTCGAAGATCGCCGCCTCGCAGGCGTTCGGGACCGCCCTCACGCAAACGCTCGAAGCCCTGGCCCGCGCGCTCGCGGCAGCACCCCTGCCCAAGGCGGGATAGCCCCCTCAGTGAATCTCGTCGGTGACCGGCGGAATGTAGTCCAGCCCCTCGCGGTGCTCGATGACGCGGATGGCCTTCCACCGCCCGAACCGCCACCGCCACCAGAAGCCGAACGCCAGAACCGAGATGTACAGCGCGAGCCAGACCCAGAGTCCGAGAATGCCGTAGCCGAGGTGCAGCAGCAACAAGGTGCCCGGCACCAGCACGAGCCACCCGCCGATCACCATGTACAGCATCACGAACCGGGTGTCGCCCGCGCCTTTGAGCGCGCCGCTGAGCACGATCGAGACCGTGTCCAGAAGCCCCCAGGCTGTCATCAGCCACAGCATCGCGCGCCCCGTGGCCAGCAGCTCTTCCGCCGAGAACGAGGCGCCTTTCGGCCGGAACAGCTCGAAGTACTGCCGCGGGAAGAGGACGAACGTCGCGCCGATCACGCACATGTAAAGCAGTCCCATCTTCAGGCCGGTGTAGCCGGCGCGCTCGGCGGCCTCGGGGTTGCGCGCCCCCTGGTGCTGCCCCACGAGGGTCGAGGCCGCCAGCCCGAACCCCAGCAGCGGCGCGAAGGCGAGGTTGTTGATGCTGAAGGCGATGTTGCTGGCCGCCAGCGCCACGTCGCCCATGCGCCCGGTGAGCATGATGAACAGCGCGAACGAGCCGATGTCCATCAGCAGCTGAAGCCCGGAGGGCGTCCCGAAGCGCAGGATGCGGCGCAGGAGCGCGGCGTCGGGCCGCAGCACCGCCCGGCGGCCGGCGACGCAGACGGACGGCTCACGGACAAAGAGGATGAGCTGCAGGAAAAAGGTGACGAACCCCGAGGCGAGCGTGGCGTAGGCCGCGCCGGCGATCCCCATTTCCGGAAAGCCGAAGTGGCCGAAAATCATGGCGTAGTTCAAGAGGATGTTCAGCGAGCACCCGAGCGTGTTGGCGACCATGTTGATCCGGGTCTTGCCAATGCCCATGAAATACCCGCCGATGGCCGAGTTCAGCGGGACCATGCCCCCCCCCGCCATGAGAATCAGGAAATAGGTTTTCTCCGCGGCGAGAACGTCCGGCGCGTGGGCGCTCACGGTCATGAACCAGAACCCGAGCGGGATCTGCACGAGGATCAGCGGCCAGGAGGCGAGCGCCAGCCAAAGCCCCTGCACGGTGGCGCGGACGCCTTGGGCCGGGTCTTTCGCGCCGTGGTAGTGCGCCGTGAAGGTGCCCGCATACCCGGCCAGCGCCTGAAAGAAACAGGTGAGCGTATGCGCCAGGATGCCCGCGGGCAGTGCGGCCTGAATGGTGACGCTGCTGTAGCGCGAAAGGAACACGCGGTCGCAGAACTGCATCACCGTGTACGACCCCATGCTGAGGATCAGCGGGGCGGCGATGCGCCACATCTCGCGATACCCGCCCGGCAAGACACCCGCGCCCGCGCTATCCCCCATGAGCTTAACACCTCTCTAGAGCAGCGCGTTGACTTTCGTCATCACCTCGAACGCGTCGGCCACGTAAACCACGTCGGCCTTGCCCTGCGCCCAGCCGCAGTTGGGGTCGAGGTTGACGGCGCGGCGCTCGTTGATGAACCGCCAGCCCACCGCGTGCGGCTCCTCGCCGTGGCAGCAGGTCGCCAAGCCTTTGGCGTGGCGCGGCGTGGAGCCCGTCTGCCCCACCTGGTTCATGTGCGACATGAAGCTCAGCGTCTCGCCGCCCTCGCTCTGGATGTCCACCAGCGACTTGCTGCTGCCGAGCGACGCCTGCGCCTTGCCCAGGAACGCCTGGATCAGCGCGCCGGCCTCGCCGATGTGCGCCTGCCCGTCCTTCTGCTTCTTGGTCCAGCCCGCGCCCGCCACAAAGAGCAGCGCCGCGTCCGGGCGGATCGTCTGCGCGTCCGCCGCCGGAGACTGGACGCCCGTCACGGTCGTGCGCAGGTCCTCCGCCGCGAAAGCCACCGCCACCTCCTGCGCCTGCGCCGCGCCCGCCGCGCCCTGCCAGGCCGGGCTCACGCCGCCGTCCACCAGCAGCATCCAGGGACGCGCCGCGCGGCTGAACGAGCCGAGAATGCGCTGCCGGTAGAACCAGCGCTGCGCGTGCACCGCGCCGCCTTCGCCGCAGAGCGCGACGATGTGGGTGTCGATCTGCGCGCCCGCGCGGTGCGCCACGCCGGGAAAGCAGCGCGCGAAACGCGAGGTGCCCGGCGCCAGCACGATCTCCGCGCCGGCGGCCTGAACCAGCGCCGCCGCCGCCGCGACGTCCGTCGCGTAGCGCGGCTGGCTGACCGCCGCGTCACCGACCGTGAAAAACGCCGCCGCGCCGCACCCCGCGACCGCGTCGGCCGCAGCCGCCGCGCCCGCGCCGAGCACGCCGACCGCCAGGGTCGAGCCGGTCTGCGCCTGAAGTTTGATCGCCGCGGCCAGCGTCTCCAAGGCGGCCTTGGACAACGACCCGTCGGTCTCCGTATGCATGCATGCCAGAATTTTCATGGGAATATTTCCTTTTCGAAAGAGTCGATTGAATCGGGACGCATCGTCTGAATCGAATCGTTCGCTTCAGCCGGCTCCCCCGACCGTTTTCACTTTACCCCTTGATCCACTCGACGAGTTCGCGCGCGATCTCGTCCGCAGGCACATCCTTGACGATGCGCGTCTGCCGCTTCTGCGCCGGGATCTCGGTCTTTTCGTACGCGATTCCGCCCACGTTGGCGGCCGCGGGCTTGGCCTTCTGCAGCGCCGGCATCACGCCGCGCATGTTGGCCATGCCGACCTGCGGGTTGTTGGGCGGCTCGGGCAGGTTGCCCGTGGCCCACGCCAGCACCGCCGGGGCGCCCGCGCAGGTCGAGGCCAGATACCGCCCGCCCTCGATGCGCTCCAGCACCGCGAAAGAGCCGTCCGCCTGCACCTTGATCTCGTCGACGCCCGCGAACTGGTCGCGGATGCCGAGGCGCTCGCCGACCAGCTGCATCGTGACGCTGGCGTCGCGGGAGGCCGAAGCGCAGCCGCCGAAAACCAGCAGGCGGCTCTTGTCCAGCCCGGGAATCGCCGCGATCGCGTCGGCCAGGGCGGCCGCCACGCCGTGCGCGTCGGTGAAGCCGCTGGCGCTGCCGTCCAGCGCGACCAGCTCGAACGGCACCTTCTGCGCCACGGTCATCATGAGCTGCTGGAGCTTGGCCTTGGGCCCGAGGCTCACGAGCCACACCTTGCTGCCCGCGACCTGCTTGGCCAGATGCGCCGCCTCGAACAGCGCGTGGGCCGACCACGGGTCGAGCACCGACGGGAGCATCGTTTCGTTCTTCAAGCCCGGCCCCTGCGGGGTCGTCACGGGCTCGAGTGTCTGAAGCGGGTCAGGCACAAGGCTGCCGCATACGACGATCTGAAATCCTGGGGTCATTGTTTTCTCCTTGTTCAGAGGGGTTTCCGGTTCTCCGCGCCTGAAAGGCGGACAAACGGGTATGGCCGTTCACATGTACCTCACTATAGCAAAGGGAGGAGGGCGTTGGAATGCCCTTTTTCGCCTTGTCACGCCCCCTCCGCAGGACTAAAATAACGACAAAAGTCGGGGACAAAGCATCCCCCTCTCGTGAGCCCCGCAAAAAGAACCGAAAGGAGCACTCCATGAAAACATTCGATGTGCAGACCAGCACGCACGACCAAGTCGTGAACATCACCGACCGGATCCAGCAGGCGGCCAAGGCGCAGGGCATCGCCGACGGCACGATCACGGTCTTCACGCCGCACACCACCTGCGGGCTGACCATCACCGAGAACGAAGATCCCGCCGTGACGGCGGACCTGCTGAAGCAGCTCGACGTGATGGCGCCCTGGAAACAGCCGCACTACACGCACGCGGGCGGCAACTCGGCGGCGCACGTGAAAACCTCGCTGGTGGGCTCGTCGCTCCACCTGATTGTGGCGGGAGGGACCCTCCAACTCGGCATGTGGCAGGGGGTTTTCCTCTGCGAGTTCGACGGCCCCCGCATCCGCCACGTCTGGGTGCAGTGACGGCGGGGACGATGGACGAAAACCGTGCGACCGCTTACGAATTCGCCTGCGTCACGCCCGGCGGTCTGACAAACCGGGCAGACATCCAGACTGGTCACTGGAAGCCGATGCCACCGACGCGCCTGAATGAGGACTGGCCTTCGGCCGACACGGCAGCGCACCAAGCGCGAGGACACGCCGGTAATCCCCGTTCGCTTTCGACTCAGGTGGCCTGTGGCCGCTGACATTGGGCCTGAAAAAGAACCACGGAAGGTTCAGGGCTTCTAGACCGTGAAGGTCTTTCGAATGCTTATTCACTTCTCATGAGAAGTGAATACGACGACCGAACGACGGACGGACAGACACGGGTTTCATTGGGTCAAGCCCACAAAAAACCGCGTAAACACGAATGCCTACGCGGTTTTCTGAGATTCTGAAGTGGTGGAGGTAAGGAGGGTCGAACTCCTGACCTCTTGAATGCCATTCAAGCGCTCTACCAACTGAGCTATACCCCCACTGGCCTTTTCAGGCGAAAAGCGGGGGTATTTAACCATCCCGCCGCCGCCTTGTCAACTGCGCGCACAGATTTTTTTATCTCTGGCCGCCTTCCGTGTTGCCAAAGCCGCGCCGATCGGTTATATAATTACGGGAAAGCGAAATGGTTCGGAGGTCGTTTATGCACGTTAATGCTCAGGTCGACGCTTTCATGAAACAGTTCCCGCATGAGGGGCTGACGTTTGATGATGTCACGCTCGTCACGCGCTATGCGGACTTCCTGCCGGACGAGACCAGTCTCGCCACGCGCCTCACCAGCCGCATCACGCTCAACATCCCCTTCGTCAGCGCCGCCATGGACACCGTCACCGAGGCCGGCATGGCCACCGCGATGGCCATGCTCGGCGGGCTCGGCGTCATCCACAAGAACCTGCCGCCGGAAGAGCAGTCCCAACACGTGCGCCGCGTGAAGCACCACCTCAACGGCCTCATCATGAAGCCGGTCGCCTTCCGCTCGCGCGACTCGCTCGCCTACATCCGCGAGTACCGCGACGAGCACCACCTCTCCTTCAGCGGCTTCCCCATCCTCGACGACCAGGACCGCCTCGCAGGCATCGTGACCTCCAGCGACATCCGTTTCGCCAAAAAGACGGCGACCCGCGTCTCGGATGTCATGACCACGCGCGTCATCACCGCCGCCCCCGGCACGACGCTGGAGCAGGCCTACACCATCATGATGGAGAACAAGATCGGCAAACTCCCGCTCGTCGACCCCGACGGACGCCTCGTCGGCCTCTACTCCTTCACCGACGTGCTCGAGCTAGTCGAAAACGCCCAGCCCCTCTACACCCGCGACAGCCGCTACCGCCTGCGC
>CAYZQL010000083.1:0-14896 GCA_964480555.1 uncultured Lentisphaeraceae bacterium
GGCGCTGGCGGACCGGCTGGTGATCACCTCGGACAACCCGCGCGGCGAAGCGCCGCTGGCCATCATCGGCGAGATCGTCAAGGGCGTGACGGAAGGGACGGCATACGAGGTCGAGCCGGACCGCCGCGCGGCGATCCGTCGCGCCTTGGAGCTGTCGGCTGCGGGCGACATCGTGCTGGTGGCAGGGAAAGGGCATGAGCCCTTTCAAGAGCTGGCCGACCGCACGGTGCCGTTCGATGACCGTCAGGTGGTTTTGGAAGAGGCGGGGAAGTTAGGGACGAGCCAAGCGGAAAATGGCAACGGATCAAGCACAGGTTTTTGAGGCGGCCGCCTTCGCGGCCTGGGTGGCGGGCGACGCGGGCGGAGCCCTGCCCGCGTCCTTCTGCGGTGTGACGCAGGACTCCCGCAAGGTGACGCCCGGCTGCCTCTATGTCGCGCTGCGCGGAACGCGGTTCGACGGGCACGACTTTGTTGCGCAGGCGCTGCAGTCCGGCGCGGCGGCGGCGTTGGTCGAGGCCGCCTGGAGCGGGCCGGCCGGCGCGGCGGCGTGGCCGCTGATCCGCGTGCGGGATACGCGGCAGGCCCTCGGTGCGGCGGCCCGCGCGTGGCGGCTTCAGAGCCGCGCGCTGATCGTGGGGCTCACGGGCAGCTCGGGCAAGACGACGACCAAAGAGATGGCGGCCACGCTTTTCTCGGCGGGAGGGCGCGTGTGCGCCACGCAGGGGAATCTCAACAATGAGATCGGTCTGCCGCTGAGTCTGCTGACGCTGCCGCCGGACGCGGCCTACGGCATTTTCGAGCTCGGCACGAACCATCCGGGTGAGATCGCGCGCCTGGCGGAGGTTCTCCGGCCGCGCGCGGCAATCATTTCCAGCATCGGGTGCGCGCACATCGAGCACTTCGGTTCGCTCGAGGCGATCGCGCACGAGAAAGGCGAGCTGCTGCGCGCGCTGCCGCCGGACGGTTTCGCCGTGCTCTGCAAAGAGTCCGCCTGCTTTGGACGGCTGGCCGAGCGATCGGGCGCACCCGTGGTGACGACGTCGCTGCTGACGCGTGACGCGGATTTCAGCGGGGAGCTGATGGAGCCGGTCAGCGGCACAGTCTGCGTGCGGGAGCGTGCGACGGGCATCGAGACGGTCCTGCGCAGCGGGTTGCCGGGGGAGCACAACGCCTCGAACTTGGTGCTGGCGTTTGCGGCGGCGCGCACGGCGGGCGTGCCGCCTCAGGAAGCCGCGCAGGCGCTGCTGCGCCTGACGCTGCCGGGGATGCGCTGGGAGGTTTCGGAGCGCGAGGGCGTCACCTACGTGAACGACGCCTACAACGCCAATCCGCAGAGCGTGGTGGCCGTGCTGCGGACCTTTATGAAGCTGCCGTGCGCGGGGCGCCGCGTGGTGGTGCTCGGGGACATGCTGGAACTGGGCGGGCACGCGGAGTCGCTGCACCGCGAGGTGGGCCGGTGCGTGGCCGCGCTTTCGCCCGACCGCCTGATCGCCGTCGGCCCCGACACGGGGCGGTATGTGGCGGACGAGGCCGTGAAGGCCGGCCTCGCCGCGACGCGGGTGACGCGTTTCACGGACGCGGCGGAAGCCTCTGCCGCAAGCAAGGGATCTTTCAAGCCGGGCGATTGCGTGTTGCTGAAGGCCTCGCGCGGCATGCGACTGGAGCGGATGCTTGACAACGTGTAACTATGACGGCGTGAACGCGCTCGTGTTGGGCGCGGGGGTGAGCGGCGAGGCGGCGGCTTTGCTGCTCCTGGCGCGTGGCGGGCGCGTGCTGCTGATCGACGAGGGCGAAGAGGCCCAGCGGAGCGCGGCAGCCGAGCGCGTGCGCCAGGCGGGCGGACGCGTGCTCTTCGGGGTGCGGGAGTGCCCGGCCGAGGCGTTCGACGTGTGCGTGGTGAGCCCGGCCTTTGCGATGGGCCATCCGTGGGTCGCCCGCTGCCGGGCGCGCGGGATTCCGATGATCTCCGAACTTGAGCTGGGCGGGCGCTACTGGCCGGGCAGGATCTTGGCGGTGACCGGCAGCAAGGGCAAGAGCTCGCTCGTCAAGTTTTGCGCCGACACCCTCGAGCGCGCGGGCGTCTCCGCCTCGCCGGCGGGCAATTACGGCATCCCGCTGTGCCGGCTGGCGCTGGAGCAGCCGGGGCTGACGTGGGCCGTGACGGAGGTCAGCTCGTTCCAGATGGAACACACACGGACATTCAGCCCCGACCTGGCGGTCCTGCTGAACCTGCAGGCCGATCACTTCGACCGTCACGCGGACATGGCGGAGTACAAGGCGCTGAAGCTGAGCCTGTTTGCGGCGATGCGTCCGGGAACGGTCGCGCTCTTGCCGGGGGGCTTGGACGACGAGGGGCGCGTGCCGGAGGGCGTCGTCCGGTGGCGCTTCGGCGCGGGCGCGGGGTGCGACTGGAACTGTGCGGATCATGCGGTGACGGGCCGGGTGGACGGGCGCCTCTGCAAAGTCTCTCTGGCGGGCTCCTGGTTCGACAACGCGATTCTGGGTTTGGCGGCGGCTGCGGGGGTGGCGGCGCTGCGGGCGGCCGGCTTGAGCGTGCCGCAGATTGAGCAGGGGCTGGCCGCTTTCCAGCCGCTCCCGCACCGCGTGCAGCGCGTGTGCGAAAGCCGACGGGGCGTGCGCTATGTGGACGACTCCAAGGCGACCAGCCTGGCGGCCACGGCGGCAGCGTTGCAGATGGTGCGCAAGCCGGTCCGGCTGATCGCCGGAGGGCTGCTGAAAGAGACGGATCTCGAAAGCATAAAAGAGTTGCTGACACAAACCACCAAAAAAGTATATCTTATTGGCCGCTGCTCGGGGCAGATGTTTCAAGCGTGGTCGTCGTCAGTTCCCTGCGAGGAGTGCGGCACACTCGAATGTGCCGTGTCGGCTGCCGCGCGTGAAGCTCAGATGGGCGAGACGGTTTTGTTGTCGCCCGGCACTGCGAGCTTTGATCAATTTACAAGCTATCGGGAAAGAGGAGAACGTTTCACGGCACAGGTCCGCGCGGTTGCGGATCTCTGAACGTTTCTTTTCTGAGGGCAAGAAGGACAAGGAGACACAATGAATCGTCAAGTCATGCGTGTTGTTGCAGGCGCCAACCTGGTTGCAGGTTGCCTCCTGTTGCAGGGTTGCGGTATGTTCGGAAAGAAGACAGATACGGCCGCGACGACGGTGCCGGGCGGTGAGCAGCCTCCGGTCGAAGTTCAGCCGGTCGAGCCTGCCACGCCGGGCCCGCAGGTCGAGACGGCACCTGTCGAATTGCCGCCTGTCCAGGCGACGACGCCGTATACGATCCAGAAGGGCGACACGCTTTCCTCAATCGCTTACAAGTATAGCCTGCGCTGGCAGGACGTGGTGGCCGTCAACCCCGGTATCTCTCCGAACCGCCTGCGCATCGGCCAGACGATCCAGTTGCCGGGTCAGGTGGATGTGGCGAAAGCCCGCCATGTGCCGACCACGGCTCCGAAAGTGACGGCGCCCAAGTCGACGGCGCCCAAGTCCGCGGCGGTGTCGGGGCCGATGACGAGCTATGTCGTCAAGTCGGGTGACTCGCTTTCGGTGATCGCTTACAAACACGGCATCAAGACCGCCGCGCTGCGTGAGGCGAACGGGCTGAAGAGCGACCGGCTCTCCGTCGGCCAGAAGCTGAAGGTTCCGGGCGCGAAAAAGACGCCTGCGTCGGACTCCTCGGCCAAGAAGAGCGCTTCTGCTGACACGGCCAAGGCTGTCGCGCCGAAGACGGCCGCGCCGAAGACGGTTGTCGAGACCGCGCCGGCCGTGACGCCTCCGCCGCCTCCGGCCGCGGTGACGCCTCCGCCGTCCGCCGCGCCGTCGGTCGAGTCCGCTCCCGTGAAAATCGAGACGACGACTCCGCCGCCTGCGCCTGCGGCAGACGCCAACGCCCAGACCTACACGGTCAAAGAGGGCGAGGATCTCTACGCGGTCGCGATCCGCTGGGGCGTGAGCCCGAGCGATCTGAAGGCGCTCAACAACCTGACCTCCACCGACCTGAAGGCGGGCACCGTGCTGAAGATTCCCGGCGGTGCGCAGTAACCTCTCCGGAAGATCGGTATGCGTAAGACGCTGACTACTCTCGCTTTCACCGTAGTCATGCTTCTGGGTTTAGGAATTGTTCTGCTGGCGACAGCCAGCGCGGTGCGGGCTCAAGGCTTATACGCCGACCCGCACTTTTTTGTTAAGCGCCAGTTGCTGTGGCTCGGTCTGTCGTTCGTGGCGGTGTCTGTCGTCAGCCACTTCGACTACCATTGGTGGAAAGAGACGCCGCTGCTCAGCGTCGGGTTCTTCGCGCTGGTCGTGGTCGCTCTGCTGCTGGTCTTCGTGCCGGGGATCGGCGGCAAGGTCAAGGGCAGCTTCCGCTGGCTGAATCTCGGTCCGCTGCGCATGCAGCCCAGCGAGTTCGCCAAGATTCTGACCGTGATCGCGATGGGGGTCTGGATGGACCGCATCGGCTGGCGCGTGCGGCAGTTCTGGAAAGGGGCCGTTTATCCGGCCGCCGGACTGGCGCTGCTGGCGGGCCTGCTGGTGATGGAGCCCGACTTCGGCTCCACGATGGTGGTGTGCGTGGTCGGCGGCGTCATGATGTTCGTGGTCGGCACGCGCATCCTCTATCTCCTGCTTTTCGGCTGCGTGGGGGTGGCCGGCGTGGGTGCCCTGGTGCTGACGAACGCGAACCGCATGAACCGCATCATGGCGTGGCGGCACGGCGAAGAGAGCACCTCATCGGCGGCCTACCAGCTGCAGCAGGCGATCCTCGCCTTCAAGAACGGCGGCCCATGGGGCGTGGGCTTCAATCAGAGCATCCAGAAGTACAACTACCTGCCGGAGGCCCACACCGATTTCATTTTCGCCATCGGGGGAGAGGAGTTCGGCTTCATCTTCTCCGTCGGGGTGGTGCTGGCGTATGCGGTGATCCTGGTGTGCGGCACGCTGATCACGCTGCGCGCGCCGGACCGCCTCGGGCGCATGCTGGCCTTCGGCATGACTCTGCTGCTCGTCTTTCAGGCCGCTTTCAACATCGGCGTGGTGACCGGCTGCCTGCCGACCAAAGGGCTGGCGCTGCCCTTCATCAGCTACGGCGGCACGAATCTCATCACCGCGCTTTTTGCGGTGGGCACGCTGATGAATGTCGGCAAGCACATCGACGTGT
The DNA here is from genome assembly GCA_964480555.1 of uncultured Lentisphaeraceae bacterium. Lineage (GTDB taxonomy): Bacteria > Verrucomicrobiota > Kiritimatiellia > RFP12 > UBA1067 > CAYZQL01. Next base: position 5,168 of record CAYZQL010000083.1, read on the forward strand.
TTGACGAGCGGATGCACACGCAGGTGGTGAAGAACGCCGCCAAGCAGGTGTAGCGGGGCGGCGCAGCTTTGCGCGTGACAGAGAGCGGGACAGGCGAAGACTTCCGCGGACGCCTCGGGGAGGCGTCCCTGCCAGAAGCCGCTCAAGGCAGGGGGTATGCACGTGCGTCAGGAAGGCAGGACGGTGATGAAGGTCATGTGGCAAGCTGGGGGGCCGCGCGCTTGGGGATTTCGCGGCCTGGCTTTTTTCGCCCGTGCGGGTGGCGCGTTCTTTCTGCTGGCGGGCGCGGGCTGCGGATCGCTGCGCGAGGCCGCGCCCGCAGCCGGGCGCGACGCGCAGCTTCTGGAATACCGGGGCGAGGCCGCGCAGCTGCGCGGATTGCCGCTGACGCGCGAGGTGGCCGTGGAGCGGGAGACGCGGGAGGCTTTGCTGAGGACCCTTGAGGCGGAGCTCGACAAACCGGAGAACTGTCGCTTTCTGGCCGAGACCGAGCGCTTGCTGCGCCAGTTCCGGGTGCTGAACGCCGGGGTTCCGCTGCGCGATCTCTACGTGAGGCTCATGGGCGAGCAGGTGGCCGCCTATTATGATCCGGAGAAAAAGCGGGTCGCCTACGTGGATGCTCCGGCAGCCGGGCAGAAGGGCGAGACGCCGGTGAGCGGTCCGCTGGTCGAGCGGTTCGTTTACGTCCACGAGTTCTGCCACGCCGTCGAAGACGCGCATTTCGATCTCGACCGGCTGGGCAAGGCCGCTCTCTCGGATCTCGACAGGAATCTGGCGCTGACCGCGTTTATCGAAGGCAACGCGGTGCTTGTCGGGGCGGACAGCCTGTGCGGCGCGTTCCCGGGGAACACGGCGACGCCGCTGGGCGCGTTCCTCGTTTCGGCGCTGGGCCGTCTGGAGCTGGCCCAGGAGACTGCCGGCGCGCTGAAGGAGTGCCCCGCGTTTCTGGGCGGCGCGCTGCTGCGCCCTTATCTGGACGGCGCGGTTTTCTGCAACCGCCTCCGCCGCGACGCGGGTTGGCAGGCGCTCGACGCGGCGTACCGCTCGCACCTTCCGTCCTCGACCGCCGAGATCCTTTATCCCGAACGGCGCTACCTGCGCCCGTTCACGCCTGCCGTTTTCTCGCCTGAGGCGGGGCTCTTCGCCGGGGCGCGGCAGGGCGGGCTGACGAACAGCCTGGGCGTTCTCGGAACGGCGCTGTGGCTGGGCGGCGAGAAGGTCGTGTCCGCGCGGCAGTTCGGTTTTTTGAAGGGGTGGATGGGCGACCGCGTCGATCTGTTCGAAGGAACGGACGGCGTCACGAAGACGGTGTGGCTGAGCTATTGGGAGCGGCCCGGCATGGCGCGCGCGTTCCGGCGGCAGGCCGAGCGGCGGCTGGGCGGTGTGGCCTTTAAGGGAGTCCCCTCCTGTGTGCGGCGGGAAGGGCGGCTGGTGGCGGCGGTGTGGGCCACGGGCACAAACGCCGACGTGTCGGTCTGCGAGCGGCTGGCGTCGTGTGCGCTCCGCACGCGGGTGACCGCCGAGACGCCCTCGCTGCCCGCCTCCTGGTGGTTCGATGCGCCGTGGCCCGTGGAGGTGAGCGCGAACGGGGCCGGGCTGCTGGGCGGATACGGCGCGGAGTTCCGGGCCGGCCCGGGCTATTTCCGTTTCGATCTGGCGAGCGGCGTGTTGCTGCGCGCGGAGACGAATCCGGACCGGCACTACTACGGGACGCTCGGCGGGCTTTTGCGGCATGTGGAAGACGCGCGTTCCGACTTCACGTTCTGGAAGGTGCCGCTGGTGGCCTCGTGGCACCGCCAAGGCGAGGGTGATGCCCGGCGGTTCCGCTGGACAATGCTGGGCGGCCTTTTGGCCGACGGCGACAGGCAGCGCGCGCGCGTGTTGTTCGTGCCGGTGTGGCGGGCGGAGCGGTGAGGCACTCGTGTGCCCTCTGTTTCTGACGGGTTTCGATAACGCGTGTCATGCGAAGGAGCGTCTGTTAAACTGAAATCTTATCTATGAAGGGAGGGCTTTTATGGGGCGCAGAATTTGGGTGATGGGGCTTTGTTTCGGAATGGAACTTGGAACGGCGCTGGCGGCCGGAGTGACGCTGAACGTGTCGCCGCAGGGGCGGGACACGTGGAGCGGCACGCTCGCCGCGCCGAACGCGGCGAAGACCGACGGGCCGCTCGCCACGATGGGCGGCGCGCGCGACGCGCTGCGGCGGCTGCGTGACAGCGGCGCGCTGGAAAAAGGAAAGGGCGCGGCCACGGTGCGGTTCCAGGCAGGCCGCTACGAGCAGGTCACGCCGGTCGTTTTCAAGGAGGAGGATTCGGGCACGGCGGAAGCGCCGGTCGTTTTCGAGGCCGCGCCGAACGCGCAGGTGCGCATCACGGGCGGCGTGGCGCTGTGGCAGATGAAGACGCTGACCGACACGAATCTGCTGCGGCGGCTGCCGGAGGCGGCGCGCGGCAAGGTCCTCGTCATCTCCCTGCCCGCCCAGGGACTTTACGATTACGGCGTGGAACCCGTCGGCTCCTCGGCCGCGCCCGCTTCGGGCATCCAGCTCATCTATGGCGACGAGGCGATGCGGCTGGCGCGCTGGCCCAACGAGGGCTACGTCCACGTCGTGGATACGCCGGACGGCAAAGAGGGAAACACGTTCACGTATGCGGAGGAGAACCCTTCCCGCTGGGCTGACGAGAGCGACCCGCACGGGCAGGGCTATTGGGCGCACGACTGGGCCGCCAGCGCGATCGCCTTCGAGCGGATCGATCCCGCGACGAAGACGATCACGCAGAAGGTCCCGGGCAGCAACTACGGGTTCCGCAAGGGCGGGTACTGGTTCGGCTACAACCTGCTGTGCGAACTGGACCAGCCCGGCGAATACTATGTGGACCGGCTGGACGGCAAGCTGTACTTCTGGCCGACCGGGAAACCGGCGAACACCCGCGCGGAAGTGTCGGTGGGCACGCGGCTGCTCCAGCTGGACAACGCCTCCCACATGCAGTTCCGCGGCCTGACGTTCGAGAACTGCCGCGGAGAGGCGATCCTCATCGGCCAGGGCGAGTCCGTGACCGTGGCCGGCTGCACGGTGCGGAACATCGGGCACCGGGCGGTGAACATCCGCGGCGGAAAGTCGCACCGGATCGCGGGGTGCGAGATGACGCGCCTGGGCGACGGCGGCATCGCGTCGTGGGCGGGGGACGAGCGGACGCTGGAGCGCTGCGGCCACGTGTTCGACAACAACCACATCCACGATTACGCGCGGTTCAGCATGACGTACGGCGCGGCAATCCAGATCGGCGGCTGCGGCCACCGGGTGTCGCACAACCTGCTCCACGACGGCCCTCATGTGGCGGTGCTGTTCGGCGGGCGCGAGAACGTCATGGAGTTCAACGAGATCCACAGCATCTGCCTCACGTCCGGCGAGATGGGGGCGTTCTATACGGGCCGCAACTGGACGCTGGTCGGCAACGTCATTCACGCCAACTACATCCACGACGTCTACAACCCGCGACCGCAGCGCAACCGGGCGATCATGCTGGACGACGGCGCGGCGGGCATCCGCATGACGGAGAACCTCATCGTCCGCGTCGCAGAGGGGATTTCGCTTTCGGCGATCGGCAATGTCATCGAGAACAATTTTTTTGTGGACTGCCATCCGGCCATCTCCGGCTGGCAGACGTGGGAGAAGCCTGAGGATTACCATAACGACCGCGGCTACACGCACAAGCAGCTTCCCGACATCCTGGCGGCGGTTCCGGTCGACGCCTCGCCCTGGAAAGAGCGCTATCCCTACCTCGCCATGGTGCGCGATGCGGTCGAGGGGAAGGTGGCGGTGCGCGACCCCGCCACGCGGACGCGCGTTGAGCGCAACCTGATCTGGGGCGGGCCGCAGGAGTGGATGGTCCACTACAAGAAATATCCGCGCACGGTCAGCACCTGGCTGGTCGGCGACAACAACGTGGCCGGGGTTGACCCGCTCTTCGAGAATGCCGAGAAAGGCGATTACCGCTTGAAGGCTGATTCGCCGGCCCTCAAGAAGGGCATCAAACCGCTACCGGTCGAGAAGATGGGGCTCTACGCCAGTCCCGAGCGTGCCGTCTGGCCGGTCAAGCACGCGCCTCGCATCCTGTGCGCGAACCTGACGTATGTGAAGCCTGAGGGGAAATAGGCGATGCAGAAGAGGTCATGGATAGGGTGGGGGCTGCTCTGCGTTTTATCAGCGGGCGCGCAGCAGAAAAAGGCCGCGGAGAGGGAGCCCGAGTTCGTCAAGAAGGGGAGCGGCCTTGAAACGCTCGTGGCGAACGCCGAGGCGCTGATGCAGTGGGAGGCGAGGCAGGACGCCGGGGTGCCGTTCCGGGAGGCGGACATCGCGCTGGAGGGCTGGCGGATTCTCGGCCCGCTTCCGGCGAAAAGCCCGCTGATCGGACGGCTCGTGGAGACCGCGGCCCTGCACGATTTCTCATGCAGGTATCAAGAGGATGGCCGCGAGTATGGCTGGGCGGCCTGTCCGGAATTCAAGGACGGACAGGTGTGCGATCTGACCGGCACCCGCGGCGCGGGGAGCGATTCCGTTTTCATCCTCTGCCGCCCCGTCGTGACGGGGCCGAAAAGCGGCGCCCGCGACTGGGTGGTCGATCTGTCCCTCGGCGGCGGCACGAGCCAATGGCTGCCGGGGCGCAACGAGCGCGACGCGCAGGGCCTTTTCCCGGCTCTTCGGGGGAACACCCCGTTCAACCGGGTGTCCGGGACGAACCAGTTGTTTGCGGTTTTGAGGCCGGACGCAGCCGGGCGGTTCCTGTGCTATTTTTCGGTCAAGCCCAACGCGCCGAATCTGGGCGGCGGCGCGCTGTATACCCGCGCGATGCGGCGGCGCGTCCTGTTCTACAAAACGTTGGCGGCCTTTCCCGAGGGCGCCGAGCAGCTGAAGACCCGCTGGGATATGGAAGGGGACGTCTGGCTCACGCTGCCCGAGTATAGCCGTCAGCTCAACGATTGGCTGCCGGGGCACAGCGAGGCTTATCTGGAGGCTGCCTACCGGTCGGCGCGTGCGCGTGCCGCCGTCAGGCTGCAGTCCGTTTTGGCTGAGACGAATGGCGTGTGCGCGGCGGCCATCGCATCGCGCAAAGAGCGGATTGCGGCCTGGATGAACGGGCTCCCGTCCGAAGCGCCCGCCGCGGCAGGTCGCCGGATGGATTGGGAACGCGACGCCTGCTATCGGCTCTGCGCGGCCGGCGAGGCGGTCCGGCTCACGGCCCGCCTGGCCTCGATGCGCCTGGCGGTCTGCGATCTGCGCGCCACGTTCGGCGGTCGGTATCCGCAGGCCGAGGCCGCGCTGCGCCGCATCGCCGAAGGGGAGGCGCGCCTTGACGGGGTTTGGGAAACGTTCTTTGCAGGGCACGCGGACGCGCTGGCGGCTGTGGTCGGCGCCTGCGAGGCGCTTGACGCCGTGCAGGCTGAGGTGCTTCTGGAGACGCCGCTGCTGGCGTTCGACAAATTGCTGGTCGCCAGAGGGGCGGTCGGCTTCGGCTCCAACTGGGACGGGCCGAACCGGATCGGCGACGAGCTGTGCGTGCTTTCGCCGGTCAGGCCGGACGGCCGGCTGACGGCGGTCCACAAAGGGGTGATTTCCGACTTCGACCTGAACTGGGACGGACGCCGCGTCCTGTTCTCGGACCGCCAGGCGCTGTGGGAGCTGGACCTTGCCACCACGGGCGATGTGCCGCGCCGGGTGTCGTCGGCAAAGCCGGACGTGGCGCATTACGACGGCTGCTATCTGCCCAACGGCCAGATCGTCGCGGCCTGCACCGCGTGTTATCAGGCCGTGCCCTGCACGGGCCAGCCCAACGTGGGCAACCTGCACCTGATGGATGCCGACGGCAAGAACGAGCGGCGCGTCACCTTTGATCAGGATCACGACTGGAACCCGACGGTGATGCAGGACGGGCGCGTGCTCTACACCCGCTGGGAGTACGCCGACATCCCGCACTATTTCTCGAGGTTCCTCTTCCGGATGAATCCCGACGGCTCGGGTCAGATGGAGCACTACGGCAGCGGGTCCTACTGGCCCAACGCGATGTATTGGCCGCGTCCGATCCCCGGCGATCCGAACGCGCTCGTGTGCGTCGTGTCCGGGCATCACGGCGTGTCGCGCGTCGGCGAGCTGGTCATTCTGGACCCTTCGAAAGGGCGCAGGGAGGCCGCGGGCGTTGTCCAGCGCCTTCCCGGCTACGGGCAGAAGGTCGAGCCGGTCATGATGGACCGGCTGATTGAAAAAGTCTGGCCGCGGTTCGCGGCCCCGTACCCGCTGGCCGAGCCGGGAAGCAACCTGGGCGCGGGCAAATATTTCCTGGCCTGCGTGAAGCGCCACGAGTTTTCCGGGTGGGATCTTTGCCTCGTGGATATTTTCGACAACATCACGCCGCTCTTGGCCTCCGGGTATTCTTCCGACGGGTCGCCCTGGTCTGCGGCGGGATACATGGCGCCTGTTCCGCTGAGGCCGCGGCCCGTGCCGCCGGCCATCCCCTCGGCGCTGAACCCGGCGCAGCCGGACGGGGTGATCTATCTGGCGGACATCTACCGGGGCGAGGGGCTGCGCGGGTATCCGCGCGGCTCGATCAAGGCGCTGCGGATCGGCACGCACCACTACCGCTATTTCGGCAACGGCGCCACCTATTCCTGCTCGTTCGAGGGCGGCTGGGACGTCAAGCGCATCCTGGGCACGGTGCCGGTGCACGCGGACGGCTCGGCCTTTTTCCGCGTGCCCGCCAACACGCCGATCTTCGTGCAGCCGCTTGACGCGGAAGGCAAGGCGCAGCAGCAGATGCGGAGCTGGTACACGGCCATGCCCGGCGAGACCGCCTCCTGCATCGGGTGCCACGAGCCGCAGAACAGCGTGCCGCCTCCGTCGCAGGTCAGCCGCGCGGCGCGGGGCAAGCCCGCGGCCATCACGCCGTGGGGCGGCGCGGCGCGCGGCTTTTCCTTCGAGCACGAGATCCAGCCGGTGTTGAACCGGCGCTGCGTGGGGTGTCACTGCGACGCGCCCTACACGGCCGGCGGCCGGAGCGTGAAGCTCGAGGATTTCCGCGACAAGCGCCTGCGTCCGCCTGAGCCGGAGCTGATTCCGGGCAAGTGCGGCTGGTGGGGGTGGCTGGGCCCGTCCAACAAGCATCTCAAGGAGCAGCCGGACTGCTACAGCCCGGCCTACATGCGCCTCCAGAAATACGTCCGCCGCGCGGGCTACGAGGCGGACCTGCATTTGCTGTCGCCGGCGGAGTTCGAGGCCGACACCAGCGTGCTGGTGCAGGTGCTCAAGAAAGGGCATCACGGCGTGGCGCTGACCCGCGAGGAGTGGGAGGCGCTCTACACGTGGATCGATTTCAACGTGCCGTACTGCGGCACGTGGCGCGAGTCGAACCTTCCTCCGAACGAGGAGCACGTCGCGCGGCGCGCCGAGTATAAGAAGCTCTACGCGGGGCTGGACGACCGCGACGAGGAGGTCCGCCCCGTTCCGCCGGTCGAGCCGTTCCAGGCGCCGCGGCCGATGGCGCCTGAGCAGGGTGCCGGCGTCACGGCCGAGGGGTGGCCGATGACGCCGGAGCAGGCGGCCGCGGCGCAGAAGGCGGCCGGGGACGCCGCGCTGGAGCTTGACTTGGGCGACGGGGTGAAGATGGCGTTCGCCCGGGTTCCTGCCGGGCGTTTCGTCATGGGCCGCGAAGGCGGGTGCCCGGATGAGCGGCCGCAGGCGGCGGTCGCGGTTGAGAAGCCCTTCTACCTCGGGCGGCTCGAGGTGACCTGCGCGCAATACGCCCGGTTCGACCCGCGCCACGAGAGCGGGTTCATCGAAGGCCGCAACAAGGACCGGACCACGCGCGGCACCGACATCGGCTCGCCTTCGCACCCCGTCGTGCGCGTCACTTGGAACGAGGCGCTGGCCTTCTGCCAGTGGCTCTCCCGGAAGAGCGGGAAAACCTGCACGCTGCCCACCGAGGCGCAGTGGGAGTGGGCCTGCCGCGCGGGCACGGCGTCGGACTACGCGTTCGGGCCTGTCCCCGGCAACGGCTTCGCCAACATCGCGGACGAGGGCATCCGGGACTGGAACTACGGGCGCGCCCAGGACGGCTACACCGACGGGGCGCCGCACAGCGTTCCGGGCGGACGCTTCAAGCCCAACGCGTGGGGGCTGTTCGACATGCACGGCAACGTGGCCGAGTGGACGCTCAGCGAATACCGGCCCTATCCGTACGCGGAAGGGGCGGCGGCCGGGGAGCCCATGAAGGTGGTCCGCGGCGGGTCATGGAACGACACCTTGCCGCACGTGACCTCCGCCTCGCGCTGGCGGTATCCGGCGCACCAGCCGGTGTACAACGTCGGGTTCCGCGTTCTGGTCAGCGGAAACTGAGCGGCGCGCGGAGCGAGGGCACGTGTTTGGCCTCAAAACGGGTATGCTGCGCGCGGGCATAAAAACCGCATTTTCGCGGTTGCGCCGGTCCGTGGCTTTTGTTAATATTAAAAACTCGCTATGAAAATAGTCGTTTTGTTTGGTGCCCCGGGTTCCGGTAAAGGGACGGTCGCTGGGCGTTTGGTTGCGGCGGACAGCACGCTCAGGCATGTGTCCAGCGGCGACCTGTTGCGTGACGCGGTGAAGAGTCAGACGGCGGCGGGCGTCGAGGCGGACGGTTACATGAAGCGGGGCGCGCTGGTCCCTGACGTTCTGATCGCGCGGATGATCGCCGACCTGATGGCGGGTGCGGGCGGAGCGTGCACGTGGCTGCTGGACGGGTTTCCGCGCACGGTGGCGCAGGCCGAGATTCTTGACACGATGATCGCGCAGTGCGGCGCGAAGCTGGCCTCTGTGGTGATGCTGGATGTGGCGGACGAGATTCTGGTGGACCGGATTGCGGGGCGGCGCGGCTGTCCGCGGTGCGGCAAGGGGTATCACGTGACGAACATTCCTCCCCGCAAGGAGGGTGTCTGTGATGTCTGCGGAACGGCGCTGATCACCCGCAAGGACGACACGCCTGAGACGGTGAAGAACCGCTTGGCGGTGTATCGGGAGCAGACGGTCCCGCTGATCGACTTTTACGCGGCGCGCGGCGTTTTGCGGAAGGTGGTCGGCACCGGCCCGATCGAGGATATTGTCGAGCGGGTCAGGCACATTTTATGATGAAGATCCCGGTGAAAAATGCGGCCGAGCTGGCGGCGATGCGGACGAGTTGCCGGATGACGGCAGAGGTCCTGGGCCAGGTGGCGGCGGCGGTGCAGCCGGGGGTTACCACAGGCGAGCTGGACGCGTTGACCCGGCGGCTGATCGGGGAGATGAAGGCGAAGCCCTCGTTTCTCGGTTACCGGGGGTATCCGGCGGCGATTTGTATTTCGATTAACGACGAGGTGATTCACGGCATCCCCGGGCGGAGGGTTGTCCTGCCGGGGGATGTGGTGAGTCTGGACGTCGGGGTGTATTACAAAGGGTTTCATGGGGACTCGGCCGCCACCGTGATGGTGGCGGTGACGGATCCCGATGTGATCCGGCTGGTGGAGACGACCAAGCGGGCCTTGGCGGCGGCGGTTGCCGCGGCCAAGCCGGGCGGTCGGCTTTCGGATGTCTCTCATGCGGTCGAGAGCGTTGCGGAGGCTTCCGGGTGTTCGGTAGTTAGGGAGTTTGTCGGTCACGGCGTGGGGCGTCACCTCCACGAAGATCCACAAGTTCCGAACTATGGAAAGCCGGGGTGCGGCCCCGTCCTG
>CAYZQL010000084.1:0-13719 GCA_964480555.1 uncultured Lentisphaeraceae bacterium
CACGGGGCGCGGTCTCCTGGGTTGGCAGGGGTCATCAGCCGGCGCTGCCGGGCTCGGGCACGTGCTTCAGGAGGCGGTCGATGATCTGGGTGGTGTCGATGCCCTCGCTGGCGGCGTGGAAGTTGCAGGCGATGCGGTGGGTCAGCACCGAATGCGCGTTGCGGCGGACGTCGGCGCAGCAGACGTTGAGGCGGCCTTCCAGCGCGGCCCATGCTTTGGCGGCCAGCACCAGGTACTGGCCCGCGCGCGGCCCGGCGCCGAAGTTCAGGTTCGAGCGGATGAAGTCGGGCGCGTCCGGCTCGCCGGGGCGGGTCATGCGCACGAGGTCGATGCAGTAGGAGAGGACGTGGTCGCTCACGGGGATGTCGCGCACGCATTTCTGAAGCTCGATCAGCGCGGCGCCGCCGATCAGGCTGTGCAGCTTCACCTCGCGGTTGGCGGTGGTCTGGCGCAGGATCTGGAGCTCCTCGTGGCGCCGGGGGTAGTTCATGCGGATCAGGAACATGAAGCGGTCGAGCTGCGCCTCGGGCAGGGGGTAGGTCCCTTCCTGCTCGATGGGGTTCTGCGTGGCCAGGACGAAGAAGGGCTGGGGCAGTTCGAAAGTCTTGCCGCCGGTGGTCACGACGTTCTCCTGCATGGCCTCCAGCAGGGCCGCCTGGGTCTTGGGCGGCGTGCGGTTGATCTCGTCGGCCAGCAACAGGTTCGTGAAGACCGGGCCTTGGACGAAGCGCAGGCTGCGGCGGCTGCTGCCGGACTCCTCGTCCAGGATTTCGGTGCCGGTGATGTCGGAGGGCATCAGGTCGGGCGTGAACTGGACGCGGTTGAACTTCAGATCCAGCACGTCGCCCAGGCAGTGGACGAGCAGCGTTTTGGCCAGGCCGGGCACGCCGAGCAGCAGGCAGTGTCCCCGTGAAAGGATGGCGATCAGCACTTGGTCGATCACCTCTTCCTGCCCGACAATCACTTTGCCGATCTCCTCCTTGAGGGCCTTGTGGACTTCGGCGATTCTCTTGAGTCTCTCCGGCAGCGGTTCGGTCATGGGATTTCCTTGCTTGGCGGTTAGGTTGACAGGTCGGTCAGCGGGCACTCGGGTCCTGAAGATCAGACAGCAGACGGCTTTTCGTATTCCCCCCTCAATTCGGTTTCAGTATAACGCACTTCATGTGTTTATCGCAACCCGCAGGAAACGTAGGGTTATGGCGAAAACCCAGTGATCAGCCGATTACCGTATGATCCGTTCAATTTTTTTATGAAAGATTTTTGAAGGGTGCGCCTATAATAGGCAGAAAAGGAATCGGGCATGGAGCCGACGACGAACAGGACTGCGGACAGCGGCCGGGTGATGGAAGAACTGGTGAGAGCCCAGTTCGAGCTGTTCGCTTATATCTGCGCGCTCACGGCCAGCTCGCAGGACGCGCGGGACATCCTGCAGGAAACCAATCTCAAGATTTGCAGAAAGTCGGCGAGCTATGACCCGTCCCGACCTTTCCTCGGCTGGGCGAAAACGCTGGCCATCTATGAGGTGATGACGCACCGTAAGAAACAGCGCCGCGACAAGCTGGTTTTCGACGAGGATGTGTTTGAGACCGTTGCCGCCCAAGCCGGAAACGAGGCTCAGGAAACAGAACGGTATCTCGGTTTTCTGGAGGGATGTGTCCATAAGTTGCCGGCAACCTTGCGGGACGTCGTCGAGGCCAGATATCTGAAGGGGTGTTCCGTCCGTCTGGTTGCCCAACAGTACGGCCGCTCGGCCAACGCCGTCTCGCTGCTCTTGATGCGGGCGCGTCAGGCGTTGTCCGACTGCGTGCGTCTTGCCGCCGCGAAGGAGGAGCGGGTATGACAGCACCTCTTTTTGATGAATTCGAGCGGTTGTCGGCGGCTGTTCTTGACGAGACGGCCTCGCGCGAGGAGGTACGCCGCTTCAATGCGATTCTGCGCGATTTCCCTGAATTGGCGGCCGTTTATTTGGAACAGGCCCAGATGCACGCGATGCTCGAGTGTCGGGGCGCGGGCGCTCCGGGGTGCGGACGATGCGGACGGGCTTTTTCGCGGTCAACGCCCGCCGCCGGAATACCGGCTGAAAAATCCAAGTCCGCTCTGTCCGCACCCGCTCCGCTTTCAGAGGGTTTGCGAGCTCTTCCCCGAAACACGCAGGGTGTCCACGGCAAGGGGCTCTGGTGGAAAGCGGCGGCCGCAGCGGCGGTGCTGTTAGGCGGCGCGGCAGTGTGGTACGGCGCGACGCGTCCTTCGTCGTCCTCTGTCCTCCGTCTTCCGTCTTCCGTCTCCCGTCACCCGTCTCCCGTTGTCGACTCCCCCGTCACGGTCGTGGAGTGGAAAGGGGCGTGGGGCTTGGAGATGCCGCAGGAGTTGCCGGGGGGGATCAGGCTCGCCAAAGGGCAAGTCAGAGTGCGGTTGCCTTCCGGAGTCGAACTGGTGTTGCTGGGGCCGTTGGAACTGGAGGCAGAGGCGGGCGGCATGGAGGTGAGGCTGGCGAAAGGTCGGCTCGTGGCGTGGGTTCCGCGGCGTGCGAGCGGGTTCACCGTCCGGGCGCCGGGGCTGACCGCATGGGATATCGGGACGGTCTTCTCAATGGCGGCGGAGCCGGACGGAAGCAGCCTGTTCGTGTTCAAGGGGAGCGTGCAGGTTCTGGACGGCGCGGGCGACGGGGTGGATCTTTGCGAGGCGGGCGAGGGCGTGCGGGCGATAGGGGACAGGACCCCTTTCAAGGTGACGTCGGAGGGGGCTGCGGCGGAGCGTCTGTTCAAGACGGCGGGTGGCTACGCGGCTCTCGCCGAGCCGCGGAAAGCGTTTGACGTGGCGCGCCAGATCGGGGAGCTGTGGATGGCGAAGTACGTGCCGGAAGAGGCGTCGCGCGTGCGGGAGAAGGCCGCCCAGCAGGCCGCGCTGCGGTACGCCCCCCCAAAGATCCCTTTCACAAAAATGGCGTGGGTGCGGCCTGCCGCACCGGCGCAACAGGAGGAGAGAAACATGAAAACGACAAGCGCGGCGGCGTTGGCCGCGGCGGCGGTCATGATGGGCGCGGGGACGTCCGGGGCTGTTTCGGAGCCGGTGTCGGTGGACGCGTTTCCGGACCGGAACAACCGGCACTGGACAACCGTCTATACCAACCCGGTTCCCCTGCGCTGGGAATGGAAAGCCGGCGCGGCCACGGCGCATTTGGAGATCGTCGGCATGAACAGGACGGTGGAGACGGACTTCGCGTCGGCGACATCGAACTGGGTTTGGCAGGCGTTCGCCTCGGACGTGCCTGCGGCCGAGGACGTCTACGCGCTGACGCTGACGTTCTACGACGGAGGCGGAGCGGTCGTCGGGGCGCAGACCTCGCATCTGGCCGTGGTGGCCGGCGCGTTCGGGCAGACGCCGGTCGATCCGTCACCGACGGAAACCGCCGCGTGGCACAAAGTCAAGGAGAACGTCGTGATCCCCTGCGACGCCGGGTGGGCGGAGGCGACGTCTGCCGCGATGAACGCGCTGTTGGTGATCGCCAATTCCGGCGGCGCGGCGCAGACCAACGCGCTGGCGGATGCGTCCGGCTATTACGGCTGGAAAATCAAGCGGAGCGACTGGGGCTACGGCACCTTCAATCTGGCCCTGACGTTTCCGGGAACGGTGACGAACGGATGGGACGCCACGCTGATCCGGTTGCCGGAAGGGTTCATGTTCAGCGTGAGGTGAGGAGCGTGGGATGCGGAAATATCGATTCTCTCGAAGTTCTCGATTGAATCGATTCAATCGAATGAATCGATAAAGGAACGGAACAATGAAAATGACGAAAATCTTGACGGGAATGATGGTGGTCTGCTTCGCGTTCGGCGCGGCGGCCGAGGGTCCGGCGATCAGCGACGTGACGGTGCGGCAGCGGTGGCCGTGGAGCAAACTGGTGGACATCGACTACGTGCTGAGCGGCGCGACACGGGACATGGACATCGCGCTCTCGGCCTTCAACGGCGAGACGCCGATCGATTTGACGGCGCATTCGCTGGCCGGTGAGATCACCGGCGTGTCGGACGGAGCGCACCGGATCGTTTGGGACCCGACCGTGACTGCTTGCACGAACCTAGGCGTGCTCGGACAGTTCCGCGTGACGCTCACGCCAACGCCGGTTCCGCTCTACATGATCGTGGATTTGACCAAGACGAATGGTGCGGAAGGCCAGGTCGAGTACGTGCACGAGTCGGACATGACCAACGGTCTGTGGGGAGCGTGGGTACGGAATCCGGTGACAAATATAGGGACGGTGGTCGAGTCTGTGGTCTGGACCGGCGTGACAACCAACGACATTTACAAAACCGATAAGCTTGTGCTACGGCGCGTGCCCGCCGGGTCGTACACAATGGGCGGTAACGGGTACCCGACATACGCGATGAGCCTGACCAAAGCTTGTTACGTCGGGGTTTTCGAGGTGACGCAGGGGCAGTGGCAAAGAGTCATGGGGCAGAACCCTTCTGGATTCATAAACCCGACAGGTCCGGTTGAGAAAGTCTCTTACGAGTTCATTCGGGGCTCTGTCTCGCAGGGGGCCGGTTACGAGTGGCCGACAAATGACCACGTCTATTCCGAATCCTTCATCGGGCGGATCAGGAAAAAGATTAGCGACCTTGCCGGCTTCGATCTGCCGACCGAGGCTCAGTGGGAGTACGCCTGCCGGGCTGGAACCACGTCCTTTTTCAACGACGGGATAGACGGTTCCCACACAAACCAGTTGAATAATTTGGGCTGGTGGAGCGGTAACAGCGGATCGAAGACGCATACGGTGGGGCAGAAAACGCCGAATGCTTGGGGACTCTACGACATGCACGGCAACGTGTGGGAGTGGTGCCTGGACTGGAACGGGACGCCCGTCAGCGGTTCCGATCCTGCGGGGGCGGATTCGGGTTCGAAGCGCGTGATACGGGGCGGGAGCTTCGACTACGCTGCGGTCGGTTCGCCGTCGTCCCGGTCCAACCTCGCCCCGTCGGATAAATACAACAGCGCCGGCTTCCGCATCTTTGGGACCTTGCCGTAACGTGACGAATACTGAACCGCAGTTTTGATCGGTAGGGACGCATCCCCGAGGCGTCCGCAGAGCAGGGCAGGGATCTGCGGCGGTTTCGGAGAAACAGCCCTACCTTTTTCAACACGGCCTTCAACGCGGATTCCCGACACGGGTAACGGCAACAGAGGGACAGGTCTTTAGTGCCTTACTGCTGGAGACACCTCGACATCCGGCACCCTGACAATTACTGGCAACGTGAGCTTCGTGACCGGTGGGCAGTTTGTAGTGAATTTCCAAAAGGGCAGCTATGACCAGATTGATATGAACAACACGGGTGCGTTTAATCCTTCCAATGGGACGTTGACGCTGGTTGCGTCACCTGAACCATATGTGCCGGTGTCAGGAACGCGACTGGTCATTGTCAAGAACATCAACGGCACCTTAGCAACCACCTTCTCTAAGGAAAAGAGGAATATACTTGAAAACATTCATGGGATGTCTACTGTATTGTTCACACGTTTTATTCTTTATTCCCAACTGTTCATTCGGCATGGGAATCACTGATGCAGGTTCCCCGATGGTCGATCCGTCTCTCGATGATCCTAGTAAGCCCTGGTGCTACTTCACCCATCCGGTCACGGTGATCGGGATGCCGTGGGCGCCGGAGGTCGTGCAGGTGACGCCCGAGGGCAATCTCTTCACCACCTATGCCGAATTCTGCTTGTTCTGGGGCCCCGACCTGAAACCATTGGCTTGCCGCCAGAGGAAATTTCTTGATGGCTGGATCCCGATCATCCAAGATGACTGGGCCGATGGGACATTACGCTATGAACTAGAGGAGTTTGGAGTGATCCTTGATGGCTTCGACGAGAAGAACACCCTGCAGTTTGTCAAGCTCTCTGTCCGCAACACCTGCAACCAGCCCCAAATGGCAACCATCGCTGCTGCCATCCGCCATAACGGCGGTCCTCGCCGCGAATATGGCAAGAGATTTTCACCAGACTGGCAGTATGAATTCAAGGATAACCAGTTCTGGCGGGAGGGGCAGTCGCTGTGCACCTATCCTAATCCAGACAGCCTTGAGTCGGTTGCCGGGGTTCCTTATACCAAGCCGTTCGGCGGCGCTGAGATGGGGGTCTCGCCGCGCACCGAAATCGGCGTGGCTCATTATTGTCGCGCGTTGAAGCCACAGGAGACGCTAACGCTGGTCTTCAAAATGCCGCGGGTTCCCGTGAAGGATCCCAAGTATCTGGCTGCGATGGCCGCAGCCGATTACGCTGAGTACCGGAAACGGGTAGTCGCTTACTGGCAGGAGTCCTTGGGGCATAACAGCCGCCTGCATATCCCCGGCGAACCCCTAATCGAGCAAGCGCACCGCGCCGCTGCTGTGCATGTCATGCTGGGAACCCGAACTGGTGGCGAAGGAAGAACTCAGACCGATGGACTTCCCTACCAGGCGCTCTTCACTCTGCCCCTGCCCGATTACGGAATGGTCTATGGAGCCTTTGGCTTGAACGAGTTTTCCGCTGTTAATAATTCGCTTTGCGTGAAGCGGCAATGCGAGGACGGCCTGTTCTGGGATCCCTCTGTCAGCCATGGACGCAAGATACTGACCTCACATGGGCAGGTGATGACATTCCTGGTCAACCAGGTCTTGTTCACCCGCAATACCAAGCTGGCGCGAGAGCTCTTCCCGTACATTACCAAGGCGGTTGAGGTGATCCGAAAGGACCATGAGACTCAGCCGAATGGCCTGATGCGCCCGACCTGGCCCTTCGATGCCGAGATGATCCAGGGCCAGTACACCAGCCACAACTACTGGGCGCTGACCGGGTTGCGCGCTGCTATCCGCCTAGCCCGCCTGCTGGGAGAGAATGAGCAGTCCGCCAACTGGCTCAAACTCCATGATGACTTTGAGCAGACCCTGCTGAAGGCGGTTCGCGCTAGCGCTACTCCCGATGGCTATGTTCCGACTGGCCTTTATGGCTTCATCACTGGCAACGCTGCTCGCGCCGGCTTCAAAGAATTTCAGACCGACCAAGACTGGGAAAATCCAGCTATTTTGTGGCCGACCGAACTGGTGTCACCAGGCGATCCGCTGGTCGCCGGCACCCTCAAACGGCTGCGCGAGACCAAGTACCGTGAAGGGATCATGACCTACCGCAACGGCCAGCATCTGCATCAATATATCACCACACGCAATGCTAACCAATTCGCCGCCAATGGCAACTCGAAGCAAGCGCTGATCGATACCTACCACATCCTCCTGCATGCCGGCTCCGGATTCGAAAGCTTTGAAAACCTGATCCGGCCCTGGACAGACTGCGATGTCGAAAGCTGCCCGCCGCCACATGCCTGGGGCTGCGCCAATTCCTGCGATCTGCTGCGCAATCTTTTTATCCTCGAGCAGGGGGGGCGCGGCGGTCTGGAACCGAACCAGCGGGAAATCCATCTGTTCAATGCCGTGGCACCGGTTTGGCTGGTCAACGGCAAACCTCTGGGGATCGAGAACGCCACGACCACTTTTGGTCCAGTCACTGCCCTGCTGACTCCGAAAACCGGCGGAGCGGAAATCTCCCTGCATGCGAAATTTCACACACCACCCAAAGGGTTTGCCATTCGTATCCCATATTTCGCCAAACTGAATTCGTTTAAGACCGACGCCAAGACCTCATCCCTCGCGGGTAGCCTCGTCCATCTAAGCCCTGATGCAACCTGGCTGAAGTTGGATTGGACAATCGATGAAAAAGCGGATGCCGGCATCTTCCAAGAGTTGCTGTTGCGGCATCGCCGCGAGGTCGGGTTCTGGGATGGAAAGCGCAGCGAAGTACCCAAGGCCCCGGAAGCCACACTAAATGAGGCGGAAAAGGCTCGGCCCGATGAGCCCTTGTCATTCAAGCTTGTCCTCGCCGCCTGGCAGACCGAATACGCTCGGCGCTTTGCGGAACACGTCAAGGCTGGCGGGAAAATCAAAAAATACACGCCCGTGCCCCTGCAGCCAGCCAATGAGCGCCAGACCGTCGCCACCGTCGCCCCGGATGCCGCCAGCCTGACTACCGGCAAGCCGGTCACCTGTTCCGGTGACCTGCCGGCTCACCCAGCTCGCCTAGCTAACGATGGCCGGGCTGGCGACACCCATTGCTACTGGGCGATGGATACGGCTGGTGGCACACCCGCATGGTGGCAAGTCGATCTAGAGAGAATTCACGAACTTATCGGCGTTACAGTCGTTCCTTTTTACAACGACAAGCGAATATGGGGGTTCTACATCGAAAGTTCAATCGATGGAAAAGCCTGGACCCTTTTTGCCGACATGCGTGACAACAAAGAGCCGTCAACCAAGGAAGGTTTCAAGTTTCAGTTTCAGTCTATGCAAGCCCGCTATCTGAGGGTCACCATGACCTCGAACTCAGCCAATACCGGGCGTTGCCTCGTCGAAGTCATGGCCTACGGACGGGGATTGTGAGTCCAATCCGCTACATGATCTTGTTTCTTAACATTTATAGGCACTGGTATTAAAACGGATATGACAAAAGGGGCTCCTATGACACGCAAAGAACGCTTGATGGCGACACTTGCGGGACGGGCGGTCGACCGTCCCGCAGTGAACTTTTATGAGATCGGCGGCTTTGTCGTCAATCCAGCCGATCCGGATCCCTACAACATCTATCATTCTCCGGACTGGCAGCCGCTTCTGAAGCTTGCGGAGGAGCAGACCGATCTCATCCGCATGATGAAGGTGAAGAGCCTGTTGAAAAACCAGCCCGCTGTCCGGACGTGGGAGGAGGGGCGCTCGCGCTTCACAAAGACGACCCTGCTCATTGCCGGCAAGGAATACACCTCGCTGACCCGCAGGGATGCAGATATCGACACGATCTGGCATCTGGAGCATCTGCTGAAGAGCGAGGAGGATGTCGAGGCCTGGCTCACCTTGCCGCAAGACTTCTTCGATTGCACGTACGACGTCACGCCGCATCTGGAGCAGGAGGCGCTGCTGGGCGACAAGGGCATGGTCATGATGGATTTTCCCGACCACCTGAATCGCGCCGCCCGGCTGATGGATATGCAGGGTTTTTTGATGATGGCCTTTGCGAACCCGGAGCTGATGCACAGGTTGCTCGAACGCACCGCGCGCCTGGCGCAGCGCGAGGCAGCGTACAGTGCCGTAGCCTTCCCCGGCCGTCTGTGGCGGCTGACAGGAGCCGAGTATGCCACGGAGCCCTATATGTCCCCGGCGATGTTCCGCGACTATTGGCTGCGCTATGCGACGGCGTTCATCAAGACCATCCACGCAACAGGAGGATGCGCGCGCGTACACCTGCACGGCCGCATCAGGCATGTGCTGGAGGCGCTGGCGGAGTCCGGCGCGGACGCGATCGACCCTATCGAGCCTCCGCATCAGGGCGACGTGGAGCTGTCGTATGTCCGGGAGTACTATGGCAAGCAGTTTGTCCTCTTCGGCAATCTGGAGATCACCGACATTGAAAACCTTGCGCCGGAACAGTTCCGGGAGAAGATCCTTCGCGCGCTTGAGGAAGGTACGAAGGGCGAGGGCAGGGGGTTTGTCCTGATGCCCTCCGCATCGCCTTACGGACGGACGATCTCCGCCTCCACGCTCAAGAATTACGAGCAGATAGTCGAGCTTTGCCGATAATAACGAAGTTTCGCTTCTCCTATATTCCAGCTCTGCCGGGGGGGGGTGTCGGACAGGAAAGTGAGAAGAGGGAGTAGGAGCGCAAGGTCAGGCTGCCCTCTTGCTGGTGCCAACCGAAGAGCGCTCGTGCCAGTAAAGGTTAACAACAGAGGGACAGGTCTGAATGGCGCTAAGATAAGGTGGTCGGATTTTTCTTTTTGTACGATGTGCGGTGTGGGATTTCCTTGAATTGGCGGCGTGGGCTTTTGAGCAACTGGTAGTTTTTAGGTCGCTGCTTCACCGCCCTGCCCTCGGCTCCGTGCGGTTAGGCCGCAGCGGCACGATATCCTGCGCGATCAGTTCCAGCAGCACGTCGAGCGGGCGGACGTTTTTTCTTGATGCGGCGCAGGACCGGTATGCGAGGGACACGCAAAGCGCGTCGGACGTGCCCTTGAAGCTGATCCGCGACGGGCCCGCCCCGTGGAGTCGTGCGGCTTTCGCCGCCATGAGCCTGATGAGGTTGTGGGCCGTCAGGAACGACAGCAGTTCCTTGCGCGCCATGTCCGGAGTCAGGCAGCGCAGGCGCTCCATGCGCATCGTTGTCTTGATGTCCCTGAAGCAGAGTTCGAGGCTCCATCTGCGCAGGTAGAGGGCGGCCAGTCGTTCCGCGGGGTAGCGCTGCGTGTCGAGCAGCGTGGTGGCCAGCCAGAGCTGCTTCGTCCTGAACCCGCACTGCCCGACGTTCACGAAGACCAGCCGGACGCTGATCCTTTTCGGGAGGGCGTCGAACTGCGCCTGCGTCATCCTGCTTCTGGGCGGTATCCTCCTCGGCCTTTCCCAGACGGAGATGTAATCGTCCGTGCCGATCCGGCGCGGGCCGGCGGTGTCCGTCGGCCTCGACTGGTGGAGGCGGGCGAGCATGTCGACGCCCCGCGCGGACAGGGTGGCGAACGCCTCGAAGGCGCAGGCGTAAAACAAACGTAAAACAAAGGGACAGGTCTTTCGTAAAACAATCGAATAGCGCGGTGACTGCGAACTCGTTCATGGGGCGCATCCGGGCCAAGACGGGGATCGAGGGGGTCGACCTGCCGACCGAGGCGCAGTGGGAATGCCTGTGCCGGGCCGGAACGCAGACGTACTACAACGACGACGGCGCGACGCCCGGGAACACGACGAGCAACGCGCAGATGGACGTTTTGGGGCGGTACCAGTACAACGGCGGGAAGTGCTGGAACGGGGCGTCGTGGGTCGATCCCGGCCAGAGCACGACGACAACGGGCGCGACGGCGATGGTGGGTTCCTATCTGCCGAACGCGTGGGGACTCTACGACACGCACGGGAACGTGTGGGAGTGGTGTCTGGACTGGTTGGCGGGTTCGCTGGCGGGCGGTCCCGATCCGGCGGGGGCGGTGTCGGGTTCGTCCCGCGTGGTTCGGGACGGGAGTTGGAACTACCCCGCGTCGAACTGCCGTTCGGCGTCCCGGAGCGGCAGCACCCCGTCGACCCGGCGCAACGACTTCGGCTTCCGCCTCGTTAGGACTTTGCCATAAACCGGGAGTGTGCGTCGGCGGGCGCGCGGGGTTCCGGCGACAGAGCGCCGGAACTACAGGGTATGCGCTGTAATTCGCCGGGGCCTGTAGCTCCGCCGCTCCGTCGACGGAGGGCTGCATACGCTGTCTGATTCAGGCTCGACGGGCACGCTATTGGCGCTCGAACGCGCAGGCGAAGGAGCCGTCGGTCCGGGAGCGGGTCGGGATGCGCTCCTCGACACCGGCGCAGACGAGTTCGGGATGGGCTTCGCGCAGGGCGGTGATCTGGCGGCGGTTCTCTTCCGGCTCCAGGCTGCACGTCGAATAGACGAGCCGGCCGTTGGGGGCGAGCAGGGCGAGGGCGCTCTCCAGCATGGCGGCCTGCGTGGCGGCCAGGCTCTTCATGCGCTTGGTGGTCCAGCGCCAGCGGGCGTCGGGACGGCGGCGCAACACGCCGCTGTTCGAGCAGGGCGCGTCGAGCAGGATGCGGTCGAAGAGGCCGAAGGGCGCCAGCGCGGCGCGCGGGTTTTCCGTGAGGTCGCCCTGGCAGACGGTGACCCAGGTCTGACGCGTGCGCTCGAGGTTTGCGCGGACGGTCGCAAGCCGGTCCTCGTGGAGGTCGAGCGCGACGAGCAGGTGGTCCTTCGTGGCGGGCGGGCCCATGCGCCACGCGAGCTGGACGGTCTTGCCGCCGGGGGCGGCGCAGGCGTCGAGCACCTTGAGTCCGGGCTTGGCGTCGAGCAGGTCGATGCAGGTTGCGGTGGCCGGGTCCTGCACGATGAACGCGCCGTCCGCAAAGCCGGGCATCTCCTCGACGCGCGTGCCGCGGGGCATCGGCACGAAGGGCTCTGCCGCGCCGGGCGGATAGGCGAGGAAGGTTTCGGCGGGCGTGTTGTTCCACTCGCAGAGCGCGAGGGTCTCGGCCTCGCCGAAGCGCTCGAGCCACCGGGTGACGAGGGCGTCCGGATGGGAGGTGCGGATGCCGATCGTTTCCTTGGCCAGCTTGGCGAGCAGGGCCTCGCGCTGGCGCAGCAGGTTGCGCAGCACGCCGTTGACGAGGCCCGCCGTCTGTTTGGAGGCCAGCTTCGCGGCTTCGACGGTCTCGTTGACGGCCGCGTACTCGGCCACGTCGGGCATGAAGAGGATCTGGCACGCGCCCACCAGCAGGGCCGCGCCGGTTTCGCCCTTGGGCAGGCGCTTCATGAGCTGCTCGAGCGCCCACACGAGCGTGCGGTGCCGCCGGACCGTGGTGTAGACGAGATCGGTGATGAACGCCCGGTCGGGAGAATCGGGGATCATCCGGTCAGGAAAATCCTGGGTGGCCAGCCAACGGGTGATGACAAAAATCGCTTCGCGTCTGGAACTCATGCAGGGTTGTTTTCCGTTAATGCAGGTTTCGCTTCAAAAGAGAGGTGCCGCCTCAAAAATGGACACAAACTTACATCCGCCCTGCCCGTTTGTCTATCTGAAAAGTGAGAAGGGCGCTTCTTTGACTCGACGGCCTGCCCGGAAACTGGAATGATGAGCCTGGAAAGGGTTGAAAGGCATCAGGTGAAGATCGCATTGATCAACATGCCGTTTGCGCCGCCAGAGGGGCCGTCGATCGGGCTCACGCAGATCGCGTCTGCCTTGAGAATGCGGTTCGGCGGGCAGGTCGATGTCCAGGTTCACTACCTGAATCTGGACGTCGCGGCGATGATGCAGGAGTCGGGCTTTTACGGTCAGGCGATCTCGCCCTATGGCCGGATGTCGGGGCTCTCCGACTGGTTCTTCAGGTCCGCGGCATTCCCCGAAGCGGAAGACAATGTCGACGCCTACCTGGCCAGATACTACTTCGACGGCACGCCGGAGTCGGCGGCGGTCGTCGATTTTGTCCGCGCCCGGCGCCGGGAGGCCTGCGCGTTTCTCGACGCGCTCATCGACCGGCACGAGCTGGCTTCGGCGGACATCGTCGGGTTTACGCTCGCTTTCTTTCAGACGGCCGCCTCGCTGGCCATGGCAAAGCGCCTGAAGGCTCTGAACCCGAACATCACGGTCGTCTTTGGCGGTCCGGCGGTCAAGGGGGTCCCCGGTAGGACGCTGGTCGATCACGCGCCCTCCGTCGACTACGTCGTGTCCGGGCCCGGGCTTGTCAGCTTCCCGGAACTGGTCGCCTGCCGCCTTTCGGGCGAATCGGCGTCGATACCGAAGATCCAAGGTGTCTTCGCGCGGGGCGTGGCGAGCGCTCTGCCTCCGGACAGGGCGGAGGGCGCGAATCTCGACATCAATGCCGACCTGCCGCTCGACTACGGCTCCTTTCTCGATCACTTCGAGGCGAGCATGAAGGGCTCCGGGCGCAAGCCCTTCTTGCTGATGCAGACCTCGCGGGGGTGCTGGTGGGCCGACACGCAGCGATGTGCGTTCTGCGGGCTGAACAGCCTCTCGGAGCGTTTTGAGGCTATGGCGCCGGAAACGGCCGTCCGGCACATCCGGGCCGTCCTTGAGCACTCGGACCGCGTCTCGCATTTCGTGGCCTGCGACAACATGGCGCCTCCGAACTATTTCAAGGACGTGTTTCCTCA
>CAYZQL010000084.1:13729-14793 GCA_964480555.1 uncultured Lentisphaeraceae bacterium
CCCGCAGCAGGGCGTTTTCATCAAGTATGAAACCCGGTCCACGATCACGGCGGAAGAGATCCGGGCGCTGCGTGACGCGGGCATCCGGTGTGTCCAGCCCGGCGTGGAAGCGCTTTCGACAGAGAGCCTGAAGCTCATGCGCAAGGGTGTCAGCGCGTTCAGCAACATCCGTTTTCTGAAGGACTGTGTCCGCTACTCACTCTTTGCGGAGTGGAACATCTTGCTGTTCTCCCCGGGCGAGAGCGAGGCGGTCTACCGGAAGTACGAGCGGGACATTCCCCGGCTGGTTCACCTGCAGCCGCCCGTGGGGGTGTTCCCCGTCGAGTATGTGCGCGATTCCTGCTATTTCGAGCGGCCGGCGGCTTTCGGCCTTGACCTTGAGCCGCACGAGAGCCTCCGCTACATCTACCCCTTTGACCGGCAAACGCTGAGCGGGCTCTGTTACCGCTTCTCCGACCGGAATGCCGACCGGGACATGATCGACGAGTGGCTGGAGAGGTTGGGCGGGCTGGTTGAGACGTGGCGGGCGCGGTGGGCGGGCGGTCCGGAGAACAGGCCGCGCCTCCTGCTCGGGCGGGATGGCCATAGCGCCACGATTTACGATTCGCGGTCTGGCGGCGCCGAGAGCTACCGGATTTCCGATGAGTCGGA
This sequence comes from uncultured Lentisphaeraceae bacterium, assembly GCA_964480555.1. Taxonomy (GTDB): domain Bacteria; phylum Verrucomicrobiota; class Kiritimatiellia; order RFP12; family UBA1067; genus CAYZQL01. Next base: position 14,381 of record CAYZQL010000084.1, read on the forward strand.
AAAACTGCTCAAAGGCATGGCGAGCACGCCCTTGGCGGTCAGGGAGGCCGCGGTCATGAGCGGGCTCGGCGAGTTTGCCGCGAACCGGGAGATCGGGTTGCTGAAAGACAGGGGGCTGCTTTTTGAGGAGGAGGGCCGGTGCCTGAGCCTTGCCATCGAGGAAACGGCGTGACGGAAGGTGACGATGCTCCCGAGAGCCTGAGCCAGACAGCCCGACCCAGCCCCCCGACAAACGGGAAACATAGCGCTTGCGTCACAGGCGCAAGGTGGTATTATGGTACACATTTTTCCGCCTGACTGTGTGGTCATTGAGCCGGAAGGCTTTGCGGAGTTTTTCGTTAATGAGGAGTAACTGAATATGGCCAAGATCGATTTTGGCGGTGTTGTTGAAACCGTCGTCACCCGTAAAGAGT
>CAYZQL010000085.1:0-393 GCA_964480555.1 uncultured Lentisphaeraceae bacterium
GTGGGAGACCTACGGCATCCACGCGCTGGAGGCGGTCTTCAGCATCACGGGGCCGGGCTATGTGTCGGCGCGCAACACGGGCACGGCGGAACGCAACCTCGTGCATCTCAAGCACCGCTGCGGGGCGGATGTGGTGATCGCCTGCGGCAAGGGGCTCGTGTACGGCGGCGCGATGGCGCTGTGCGGGACCAAAGGGAATGCCACGGTGATCACAAAGGATACGTTCGCCACCTTCAAAGCGCAGCTTGCCGAGTTTGCCGCTTACCTGAAGAGCGGAGAGCGTCCTTATCCCTTTAGCCACACCGCAGAGCTGATGCGGCTGGTGATCGGCGGCATCGATAGCCGCGAACAAGGCGGTGAAGAGATTTCGATTTGAGGTAGGGACGGTTCCCC
>CAYZQL010000085.1:403-14693 GCA_964480555.1 uncultured Lentisphaeraceae bacterium
AGGCGTCCCTACCGTTGCGACGGAGTTGCAGGGTTCAACAGGAGGAGTGCGGATGAACGTGCTGGAAAGTTTTTCATTGAAGGGCAAGGTCGCGCTGCTGACGGGCGGCGCGGGACTGTACGGGCGGCAGATCGCCGAGGCGCTGGCCGAAGCCGGCGCGGTGACGTATATCGCGTCGCGGAACGTGGCTGAACTGGAGAAGGTCGCCGAGGCGTTGCGGTCGGAGGGCGGCGACGTGACGGCGCTGCCGCTGGACTTGGAAGGCGAGGATTCGATCCGGGCGCTGGTCGCGGAGATCGCGCGGCGTTCGGGCCGGCTGGACGTGCTGGTCAACAACGCGGTCACGCGCTGCGCGTGCGCAGGCTGGGACCAGCCCATGGAGACGTTCGACAAGAGCCTGCGCATCAACGCCTCGGCGCTGTTCTGCCTGACGCGGCTGGCGGCAGAGGAGATGAAAAAGGCGGGCGGCGGCTCGGTGATCAACATCGGCTCTTACATGGGAATCCGCGGCCCCGATCCGCTCAACTACGCGGGAACGGACATGATGAAAACACCCTCGCCGATCTACTTTTTTGAAAAGGGAGGGATGGTGAACTTCACGCGGTTTGCGGCCAGCGTGCTGGGACCGTATCAGATCCGCGTGAACGCGATCCATCCGGGCGGTTTTCTGAACAACCAGCCCGCGGCGTTCATCAAGAACTACAGCGCGAACACGATGCTGGGGCGGCTGGCGAACGGCAGCGATCTAAAAGGCGTGATTGTGTTTCTGGCCTCCGACGCGTCGTGCTATCTGACCGGCACGAACATCCCGGTCGACGGCGGCTATACGGCGAAGTGAGAAGTTCTATGTTTTCGAAATTGATGCTGGGGACGGTGCAGTTCGGGCTGGAATACGGAATCGCCAATGTGTCGGGCAAACCTTCGTTCGACCGCGTGTGCGAAATTATCCGGACGGCCTATGAGAACGGCGTCACGGCGCTTGACACGGCCGCCGCTTATGGCACCAGCGAAGAGGTCGTCGGACGCGCCTTGGAGTGTCTGGGGCTGCGCGAGGCGATGGAGGTGGTCAGCAAGGTTCCGCCGCTTGAGGCGGCAGACGATGCGGAGGCGGAGCGCCTCATCGAGCAGACGCTGCTGCGGTCCCTGAAACGGCTGCGGCTGGAGCGGCTGGCTGTCTGTCTGCTGCACCGCGAGGATGACCTCCGGTTCTTGCCTGTTTTGGAAAAGATGGTCGGCAAGGGCTTGATCGGCGGCGCGGGCGTGTCGTTGGACAGCGGCCGTTTTTTGAGGGAAGCTGCGACGGTGCGCTTCATTCAACTTCCCTACAATGTGTTGGACCGGCGATTTGACGCGTTCTTTCCGGTGGCGGAGCAAAACAAAAACCACCTCTTTTCTCGGAGCGTGTACCTGCAGGGGTTGTTGCTGATGCCGGAGGAGCAGATCCGGCCGGGGTTGGCCGACGTGATCCCTGTCCGGCGCAGACTGGAGGGCATCGCGCGGAAGGCCGGCTGTACGATGGCCGGACTCTGTGTGCGTTATGTGTTGTCGAATCCGGCGGTCACGAGCGTGCTGACCGGTGTGGACACAGCGGAACAGATGTGTGAGAATTTGCGTCTGGCCGCATTGGGGCCTTTGCCTGCGGATGTTCTCGGGCGCGTGCGGGAATGCGTGCCTGACCTGCCCGAGTCGCTGGTCCGGCCCGCGCTCTGGAACACGCGAAACTGAAACCGCCATATGACCAACATGAAAAGCAACCTGAAGTTATCCGTCTCTCGTCGCACCGTGTTGAAGTTGGGAACTGCCGGAGCGGCCGGCTTCGCGTTTCCTTTCCCCGCACGAGGAAAGGAAAAGTCGGCTGCGAGCGCGGACATGGCACGGCACACCAAGTTGACCGGGCTGCTGCACAACGAAGACTGCACGAACTTCTTCTTCTATCAGGAGTTCCCGGCGGGGAAAGCCGGCGAGACGGTGGACCGCTATGTGGACGTGCTGGCCGGCGCCGGGGTGAGCGTGCTTATGTGCAACACAAACGCGCGGCGGACGAACTACCGCAGCAAGGTCTGGGAGGCCTTCTGGGATGGCTACGACCCCGGCGGTCCCGACGACCAGCCGTTCCTCGCGGCATTGCCGCAAAACCGCCGCAAACGCTACCGGACGCTGGTCGGCAACATGCTCGCCACCCATAACGAGGGAGTGGACTATCCCGCGCGCATTATTCAGCGGTGCCGTCATCACGGCATCGCGCCTTGGATCTCGCTGCGGATGAACGACGTCCACGAGAACGACAACCTCGCTCACCCGTTCCACAGCGAACTCTGGCGTAAGCAGGAGTTCTTCCGTCAAGGTCATCCTGGCTACTACGCCCGGGCACTGGATTACGACCATGCGGAGGTGCGGGAACACTATCAGGCGTTAATCGTCGAGACGCTCGACCGCTACGACCTCGCGGGTCTGGAGTTGGACTTCCTGCGCGAGCCCTATCTCTTCAGCAAGGGCAAAGAGCAGGAGGGGCGGCGGATCCTGACCGAGTGGCTGCGGGGCATCCGCACGTTGGCCGCCGCTGCCGCGCGACGTCGCGGTCACGCGGTGATGTTGGGCGTGCGCGTTCCCTCTTGCCCTGACACCGCGCTCGGTCTGGGTCTCGATGCGCCGGCGTGGGCCAAGGAGGGACTGGTTGACCTCGTGGTCGCCGCACCGCGCTGGTCCACGCTGGAGTTCGCCATGCCGCTGGAGAAGTGGCGCTCTCTCTTGGGCGACCGGGTGACGCTGGCAGGAGGGCTGGATGTGAACTATCGTCCCGCTCCCGCCGCCCCGGCACGACTGGTGACGCGTGAGGAGGCCGCCGGCGCCGCCGTCGCCGTCCTCTCAGGCGGCGCGGATGTGGTTTACCTTTTCAACTACTTCCAGCACGGACACCCGGGGTGGTCTGTCCCCGAGTATCAGCGCACGCTCAAATCGTTCGCGTCTCTGGAGGAGCTTCTGAAACTGCCGCGCCGTCACGCCGTGACCTACCGCGACGTCACCGTTCCGGGCGAGGACTATCGCGCTCCGCTGCCGGCCAGCGGAACACGCCTGTCGTTCGCCTTGCCGCTGGGGCCTGCGCCTGCGGCCGACCGGCAGATCGAGACAACCGTCGAGGTCGCGGCTCCCGTTCCGGAGGACAAACTCCCCGGCGTTTCCCTCAACGGCGCCGCGGGCAAGCTGCTCCGCAGCGAGGCCCTGAAGAACGGAAACCGCGTTGTGACCCACGCTTTCCCCGTGACCGTCCTGTCCGGCAAGGAACGCGATACGGTCGCCGTCGCGGCCGAGGGGCAAGCCCCCGTCACGGTCCAGCGGGTGGAAGTCGGTCTCCGCCCGTAAGCGGGAGCCGCCGCGCGCGTCGGCGTACAGGCTGTTCTGGCAGACCGTGATGGGATGGAGATCGACGATGCTGGCGCCCTGCTCGAGAAACGACGCCATGTTTTCGCCGTGGTCGCGGGCCGCGACGTGAGGCTCGTAGAAGGCGACGTGCCCGCCCCAGCCGACGCCGCCATAGGCCTTGTCGGCGCCGCCCATATCCTCCAGCATGCGGCTGTAGCCCGTGACGTTTTTCGTCCCGAGCCTTCCACACTCTCTCCCGTCTTTGTGACGGGCTTTATGGTGAACTACCTTTTCTGGTGTCTCTACGGCGTCCGGTTCCGCCGTTTCGCCATGTGGTTCGTGAACGGGGTCGCCATGCTGCTTCAGCTGTGCCTGCTCGGCGTCGCGCTGCTGAAGTGAAGCGCTGAACGTCCAACCTCACGGCCGGATCACTTGAACGTTGAGACTTCAGCGTTGAACGTTCGTGTCTGCTTGCGCCAGGCGAACGGGGTCTTGCCGGTGGCCCGCTTGAAGTGTGAGGAGAAATGTTGCGAGGTGCAGAACCCCAGATCCTGCGCGATGCGGGTGACGGAATGGCGGGTGTCGCGCAGGCGTTTTTTCGCCTCGTCGATGCGGCACAACAGCAGGAAATGGTGGGGCGGCAGACCGGTGAGACGTTTGAACTGGTTGATGAAGTGCGAGGGCGATAGCGCGGCCTCATGCGCCAGGGCGTCGATGGGGCGGATTTTTTCAGGCGTGCGGCGCATGGCTTCGATGATGGCGCCGATCCGGTCGGCGTGGGAGGGCTCCGGCTCCTGGCGCGAGGTTTCGAGCAGACCGGTGACCAGATGCATGCAGGTCGCGGTCATGCAGAGCGTGCGGTAACGCCCCTGGAGCGTGTCATAGGCGCGGAACAGCTCGATGAAGTCGTGCTTGATCGGCGTCGCGTTGACCGTCAGGTGGGGCGGCAGCTGACGGAGACGGGCCCGGATCTCCTCCGTCTCGGTCCGGGTGAAGCGGAGCAAGGTTTTCCGGGTGGCCCCCAACCGGATCAGCATGCCGTAGAGGACGCTGCCTTTGGGATAGTCCAGCAGCCGGTGCGCGTCCTCCGGCTTGTTGAGAAACGTGCCGCCCGCCAAAACGGTGTGGCGCAGGCCGTTGTTTTCCAAGGTCAGAGAACCCCGCAGGCAGAGGCCGATCTCGAAGCAGCCCTTGTGGCAATGCGGCGCGACCGGGTCCAGACGCTGCGTATGCCGGATGAAATACAGAATGGGGATGTCCGGGATGCCGGATTTGGTGAGATCCAATACCCGGTGATTGGGATGGTCGCCATAACTCATTCTGGAATTCCGGACCGGCATGCCGTCTGCTCCCTTTCATCGACGTTCTCACCGCCCCGTCGCTCCGCGCACGCACCCGATGAGAGCGCACAGTAACAGGACTTCAGGCCTCATAACGTACCACGCCGGACCGATCACCGGAAAGCGAAAACAACACGAAAAAAGAATTCTATTATTGCGGTGGTTTTGTTTTTTAGTGCTGGTATCCTTATGGTATACGAATTCGGGAGGGGGTTGGAGGATGGCACGGCGGCAACGGACAGTTCAGCGGCACATGTTTCGGGCAGGACGGATCGCATGGTTGCGTGTCCTCGTGTTGGCGACCGCGTATGCGGCGGCGGAACCGGCCGCAACGGGGATGGGGCGCACCTATTATGTGTCGCCGCACGGCAAGGATGACGCGAATGCGGGCGCACGGGATTCGCCCTGGAAAACGCTCGCCAAGGCCTGTGCGACCGTGGCGCCGGGCGACACGGTGTTCCTTTCCGGCGGGATCTACCGTGAGACACTGACTCCGCTGCGTTCAGGTGAGCCGGGCAACCCCATTCGGTTTAAGGGGCTGCCGAACGAAAAGGCGGTCATCAGCGGCACAGACCCGTTGACTGGCGAATGGAAGACGTGGCGCGGGAAGATACACGCGTTGAAGACGGGGCTTGTCTTTTCCCAGCTTTTCGTGGATGGGCGCATGATGACCGAGGCCCGGTGGCCCAACATGAGGCCCGACGAGCTGTTCACTTACCCGCGCGCCGCCGCAGGTGCGGGCACGGGTTACGAGACACTCGGCGACACCAACCTGCCGGCCGGCGACTGGCGCGGCGGGGTCGTCCTGATCTGGCCGGGGGACGGGTGGGCGGGCGATACCCGGCGTATTGCGGAATACCGGCCGGGCGCGTCGCTGCGGTTCGACCGGAGTCTGGCCCCCCCGGTCCGGGATGAATATCACGATCACGATCCGTATCTGCCGCACGAAGGCAATCCCTATGTGCTGTGGGGCAGCTTGGACGGGCTCGACGTGCCGGGGGAGTGGTTTCTGGACCGTGATGTCGGCACCGTCTACCTTTGGATGCCGGAGGGCGACGCGCCTGCGCAACACCGCGTGGAGGTCAAGCAGCGCGACACGGCTTGTGATCTGCGCAGAAAGGCCTTTATCGAGCTTACGGGGATCAACATCCATGCGGCGGGCGTCGACCTGGGCGAAGCCCAAAACTGCGTGTTGGAAGGCTGCGCGTTGCGGTATGTGGCGCACGCCCGGGAGTTCGACCGGCTCAAACCGCTGCCGGCGCCGAATGTCATGACCGGCAGGAACAACCTGTGGCGGCGTTGCCTGATCGCCTACTCGGCCTTTTCGCTTCTGCGCGTGACGGGCGAGAGCAACCGGCTGGAGAATTGCGTGCTGCGCGACGGCAGCTACCTGGGGTCGGTCGCGGGAGGACTCGAACTCGGGCGTTCCGTGGCGGCGCAGGTGACCCGGTGTACGATCTTCAACGCGGGCCGCGACGCGGTGGGGCATACGGGCAGCAAACGCATCCGGTTCGAGTACAATGACGTTTACGGCGCCAACTTGCTCAACAAAGATGCGGGCGCTGTTTACTGTTGGGGAACAGACGGCGAGGGCGGGATTCTCGCGCACAACTGGGTGCATGACAACTACGGGGTGCTCACGGCCGGAATCTATCTCGACAACTTCTCCAAGAATTTCATCGTGCACCACAATGTGATATGGAATTGCGCGTTCAGGTGTCTCATCCTCAACTGCGACGCGCTGAATCATCAGGTGTACAACAACACGCTGGTGGCGTTGCCGGTCTCATGGACGAACCGTCCCTTCGGGACTTACACCTATCCGGCGCGCACGCCGACGATGAAGGGCACGCGCATCGTCAACAATCTGGTCAACGGGCTGGTTGTGCCCACGGACAAGTGGCAGTTCGTGCAGGGCGAACTCGGTCCCGAAATGCACCACAACGCGGCCGGCGCGGTAGACCGTGACGGCTATCCCGCGGCGGGGTCCGCGGCCATCGATGCGGGGGTCGCCCTTGCGGGCTTCACCGACGGATTCCAAGGCGGCGCGCCGGACCTTGGGGCGTACGAATCCGGCGGCCAGCGCTGGACGGCGGGTGCGGACTGGCGGGATCCGGAGGCTCCTCCGCCTCCGAAAAAGGATTTGAGTTTTACGCCGGACAAGAAAACATTCGGCATCAGGTGATCGGAAGGCGTTTCAGATCGAGTAATGAGAACAGGCGGGCATGACAGGAGGCGGCAATGAAGAGAGCGCACATCACATGGGTCTGTGTTGCGGCAGTGTGGCTGGCGGTCGCGGCGCGTGTTTCGCGGGCGGCTGAATACACTTGGACAGGGGGGGGCGGCGACGGCAACTGGAGGACCGCCGCCAACTGGGGCGGCGTGGCATTTCCGGGCGCGGCGACGGACATTGCCACGATGACGAATGCGGTCACCCTTTGTCTCAACACAAACGGGATTGTGAACATCGGGCGGTTGCAGATGTCCTCGTCCGCCGCGAAGACGGTGACGGTCACAGGCGACGCCGGGGCGGGATTCACGTTCAGCGGGCTCACCGCCGGATACAACGGGTTTTCCGTGGACGGTCATGTCGACAACCGGCTGGTGGTCGAGCCGGACATCGTGATCCCGGCCCGTATCGACAAGTTGGGGGCGGGCGTGGTGGAGTTCACGGGCGACCTGACCTCCTCGCTCGCTTCCGGATATGCCTTCGTCCTTTGGCGGGGACGGTCCATCTTCTCGGGCTCGTCAACACTGACCGCCCTGAATGCGGATGTGGGCATCGCCAACACCGGCTATAAGGCCACGGTGATCCTCACCAATCAGGTGCAATGGAGCGTGAAGAACCTGTCCCTTGGCGTGTCGCAGAATGTGACTGCGGGAGCCACGCTGTATCAGGATTCGGATGACTCCGCGGTGACGGTCGGGAACGAATTGCGGCTTGGGCAGATGGACTCGGGTTCGGTTGTGGACGATTTCTATTACCTGCGCAAAGGCAGCTTGACCGTAGGCACACTCAGGCTGGGTTATGTCAGCCCGGCCTTGTTGGAAGTCAGCGGCGGCTCGCTGACCGTGAACACGGCAGCCAATGTGAAACGGGGCGTTTTTCTTCAGACGGGCGGAACGTCCGTCATGCCGGGCATCACGATCGGCGACGTCGACCTTGTGCCGTCTCTCACGCTCGCGGGCGGGCGGTTGCTGCTGAACGGGAGCGTCTCGACCCCTTGGATTCCGGAGCGGCAGTCGTTCGTTTTCTCGGGCGGGGTTTTGCAGACGACCAACACCTGGTCGAGCGCGGTCCCGTTGAGTCTCAGCGGCAGCGTCACGTTCGACACGTCGACCGCCGGTAAAACGTTCACCTTGAGCAAGGGACTTTCGGGTTCCGCCACACTCGTCAAAACAGGCGCGGGCACGCTGCTGCTGGGCAACGGGACCACGAACCAGCTTTCCGGCAGCGTGATCATCAGCAACGGCGTGTTCCAGCTTGGGGAATGCGCCGTTCTGCGAAGCCACAACCAGTCGGAAGAACCCTTGCATGTGAAAATCTGCAGCAACGCGGTGTTCCGCTTGACGGACATCACGTCGGTTGTGCCCGTGCCGCTGGTGCTGGAGATCGAAGAGGGCGGCAAGATCGATATGTATTACACGGGGAGTGTTTTTAACCGGAATCTTCTGATCGCCCGTTCCATCACCTACAAGGGGACGCCGCTGGCCGCGGGGCGCTATACTACGGAGAGCGGGTTTATCACAGGCATCTCAAAATCGTGTTCCGTGGTGATCCCCATCCGCTGGACAGGGCTGGGGGACGGGGTCACCTGGGATCAGGCCGCGAACTGGGATGACGCGAATGTGCCCAACGCTACAACGGAATCGGCGGATCTCTCCGCCGCGCAGGGGACAATCCGCCTCGACTCCGCCATCACGCTGACAGGCCTCATCCATTCCCCGGCGGACAGGGAACGGCAGGTGACGCTGACGGGCTCCGGATCAATCAAGCTTTATGGCGCATGGCATAGTATGCCCTGCGGCTATGTGGGCGAGGGCTGTCGTTTGACGCTGGATGTTCCCTTTGACCGGTACGCGGCCAACTATAATTTGGGCATCCTTCTGGGAGGGGGGACGCTGACGGTCAAGAAGGGCTTCCCCTCTTCGGGAAGCAACGCTGACGGATATGCGTCAGTCGCGATTTTCGGCACGCTCGTTTTCGCGGGGCAGACGGACATCGCGAAAAATCTGGATCTGTGGCACCATGAGGCAAACTCGAAAGGGTTGGCCTCCGTGATCTTCACGAACGGCTGCCAACTGACCTGCGTCCGGATCATGAACGCGCCCCGGCTTTTCCCGGTGATCGCGCGCGTCTTTCACGATGGCGGCGAGGTGATCTGCGGGGATCTTTTCTTCACCCGGTACAGCGGCAGCTTGCTCGTGCCTCCGTATGCCTATTACATGCGGTCCGGCACGCTGACCGCGACCAATGGGTATGGCGTCAATCTCGGGGTGGACTGCCCTGATTTGCCGGCCGCGTGGCGCTCGGGGTGGGGATATCCCCTGTCCGGCGGATCGTTCGTCATGAGCGGCGGAACGGTCACCACGGCGCGGCTCGCGATGGGGATGCCGGACAATCTGTTTGATTTACATGGCGGCGAAATTTTCCTGGGCTCGGGCGGCATCGTTCTCACAACCAACAATGTTCAGGGTACGGTTAAACTGGGCGGTGTCGCGCTTCGCGCCACGGCGGATTGGGGCTCGGCGCTGAGGCTGGAAGTGAGCGGCGTCAACGGCAACACGGTGATTGACACGGCGGGCCACACGGTGACGCTGAGCAACGCGTTGTCGGGTGCGGGCGGGCTTGTCAAAACGGGCGCGGGTTCGCTGATTCTCAGCGGCGCGACCAACACCTTCGCCGGGGCGCTTACGGTTGCCGCGGGCACGCTCGAATGCGCGGCGGGCGCGGTGTTCAACGGGGTGTCGTCGATCACCGTCACGAACGGCACGCTGGCGTTGAACGGCACGGTGCTTTCCTCGGGGATCACCCTTCGCGTGGCAGGTGCCGGCGCTCTGACGTTACCCGCCGGCAAGGATCTGGCGGTCGCCCGCCTGTATGTCGACGGGGTCTTGCAGTCTGCGGGCACGTATGCGTTCGGCGCGGGGACGGTGACGGTCAGCCCGACGGCCAAAATCATCTGGACCGGCGCGGCGGCGGACGGCGCATTGTGGAGTACGCTGAACAACTGGAGCAACACGGTGGCCGTGCCGAACGGTGCAGGGGTGGCGCTGGATTTCGGGTATTCGACGCTGGCCGACAACGAGCAGATCGTTTTGGACGTGACGCCGGGCGTGAGCGTGACCAACCTGACCTACGACCAAGGGGTGCAGGGGCGCGTATTGACGGTCACCTGCCCAGCGGCCACGACCAACACCCTGTCCTTCACGGCCAACGGCGTGATCCGTGTGGAGGAAGGACAGACGCTGGTCTTGGACACCGACGTTTTTCTGAACGGGCACCTGTACAAAACCGGCGCGGGCACGCTCGTGTTGGACCGGCGCACCTATTCGGGCGACGCCGCGGGCGCGTTTGCGCTTTTCATCACCGAAGGAAAGGTCATCGGGCGCGGCGAATTCAACCGGCTCAGGGTGCAGCCCGCCTCGGGGTCGCTGTTGGCCCCGCCGCCGGAATTTGTCCTCGAAGGCGCGGGCGCCGTGATCCGGGACGCGGTTGTGACGTTGCCGGGGTACCTCAACACCGGTGCTGACCAAGGCACGTTCACGCAGTCCGGCGGGCGGGTCGACCTGTCGACGGTGCCGGTCGCGTTCACGAACGACAAGGTCGGGTTCATCATCGCGGGCGGCAGTGGGACAAAAGGAGCCTACCATCTGACAGGCGGCATGCTGGTCACCTGTTCAAACCAGCCCGCCTACCTTTCCGGGGACTCGTCCAGCGGGACGTTCAACCAGAGCGGCGGCACGTCGACGTTCTACCGGCTGAACCTGACGCGTCCCTGGCCGGCAACCGGCGGCTCGGGTGCGCTGAATCTGTCCGGCGGCACGTTGCGTCTGATCGGGCTGGCCGAAAAAGGATACGGCGCGGGCGCGGTGAATTTCTCCGGCGGGCGCGTCGAGACCTTCACCAACGGCCTTGCGATCGCGGCCGACGTGCCGGTCACGCTCGCGACGGGCGGCGCGGGCGATGTGTCCTTCGCGCAGGCGCAGGCGGGGCAGACGAACACGCTGACCGGTACGCTTTCCGGTGCCGGCGGGCTGGTGCAAGAGGGCCCCGGCACGCTGGCATTGAGCGGCGTTAACACCTTCGGAGGAACGGCGGCGGCAAAAGACGGCACGCTACTGATCAGCTCCGAACTTAAAAACGCGAAGCAACTGTCCAGTGACGGCGGACATCTGGCTTGGCTTGCGGCGGCGCCCGGCGTCACCAATCTGGCGCTCCGTACGGCATCCGCGACAGCCCGGATCGGCAGCGCGGCGACGCCGTTTGCCGAAGGGCTGATTCTGGATCTCGCGCAGGGCAGTGTGACGGAACTGGATTTCGGCGGGATTGAAGACCTCGGGCAACTGGTTCTTGGCGGCAGGGCGAAACGGCCCGGTCTGTACGGCGGCACGGGATCCGCAGCGCCAGCCTCGCCGTACAACGCATATTTCACGGGGGGCGGAACCCTGCGGGTGCTCGCCGGGCCGCAACCGGAAGGGACGATCCTTCTGTTTCAGTGACGCGGGTTTCAGAATGTGGAGCAGGATACGACGGGTGGTCTCGCTTGGGGCCGCCTCAGGGAGAAAGGTGTAAACGGTGAAACGATTTCGAGGACGGGCAAGGACAGGGCTGTTGCTGGTGATGGTTGCGGGATCGGGCTGGGCGGCAGAGCAGGCGGTCAACATCGGCGGGCGGCGCGAGTTGTTTGTGGACGACGCGATGATCGCGAAGACCGCGGGTGACCTGCGCCTGGTCCTGCACCGGCCGGAACGCAGAGAGATCGTGTTCAAGACCGACAAGCCGTGGGAGGGCAACGCCTCGGGTTTTCAATCCGTGTTTGCCGACAACGGCAAGTTCCGGATGTACTATCGCGGGGTGCACTACGGCAAGAGCCTGGGCCTTCCGGACACCGGACTGGCACAGCACGAGTGGGTGCTCTGTTACGCGGAAAGCACGGACGGCATCCATTGGACGCGGCCCGAGTTAGGGCTTTGCGAATTCAACGGCTCAACCTCCAACAACATCATTCTGAACCGCAAGATGGTCGAGGCGGTCAAAGGGTGCCCGGCGCATTCGGTGGTGTTTCTCGACAAGAACCCGGCGTGCCCCGCAGACCAGCGCTACAAGATGGTTGTCGCCCACCCGTCTCACAAACCGCCGCGCGGATTGTTCATCATGGGGTCCGGCGACGGCATCCGGTTCCGTCTGCTCAGCGAGAAGCCGTGTGTCACGGACGGGCCGTTGGACTCGCAAAACCTCATCTTCTGGGATCAGAACATTGGAAAATACCGCGTGTATTACCGGGATTCATGGCGGCACGGGCGGTCGATCAAGACATCCGAGAGCGAGGATGTCCTGAAGTTCCCGCCGGGGACCTTCATCGTCCGGGATACGGGCAACGAGTTTGAGTTGTATACGAACCAGATGCAGCCGTACTATCGCGCGCCGCACATCCTTCTGGGTTTTCCCATGCGCTACTACGACCGCGGGACGAATGCGTGGGAGCTTCCCGCCATGCAGGCGTTGCCGGGACGGGCGGGCCGCGCAGCGCGGCATAAATTTGAAAGCCGCCACGGGATCGCGGTGACCGACGCGGTGCTGCTCGCGAGCCGTGACGGCGTGAAGGTCAAATTCCGGAACGAGGCGTTCATGCGGCCCGGGCCGAGGCGGGAGGAGAGCTGGGTGTACGGCGACAACTTCATCTTTTGGGGCATGCTGGAGCTCCCGTCCGCTTTAGAAGATGCGCCGAACGAGATCAGCCTCTATTCGACGGAAGGATATTGGGAGGGCTCCCACACCAAAATCCGCAGAAGCACGTTGCGGCTGGACGGGTTCGTCTCGGCGCAGGCGACCTGGAACGGCGGCGAACTGACCACCCGGCCGTTGGTGTTTTCGGGAGACAGGCTCTCGATCAACTTCGAGACCAGCGGTCCCGGCGAGCTGAAGGTGGAACTCCAGAATCCGGACGGCACGCCGATTCCCGGTTTCGCTCTGGCCGACTGTTTCCCGATCTTCGGCGACCACATCGAGTTCCCGGTGTCGTGGAAGGACACGGGCTCGGACGTGGGTGCGCTGGCCGGAAAACCGGTTCGCATCCGGTTTGTGCTGAAGGACGCGGATCTGTACGCGTTCCGGTTTGTAGCGAAATGAAATAAGGGATACGGTAATAATCGGGCTGGAAAAACCTTCCCGATGAGGCATGCCGGTTTTGAGTTGTCACGTTTTGGGCAATGTGCGACGCTATACGCATGGAACTGGACGTGACAGCGGCGATGAAGGATATCGAGGCGACGCCGGATTTGCTTGAGCGGGCGCTGAAGCTGTCCGCCAAGAAGATTATGGCCGCCGGTTTGGCGGGGGAGTCGCCGTTCGACTGGGACGAGGTCTGCCGTCTTGCGGCACTTCCTTCTTTTGGTGTTCTCTTGGAGGTCAGCGCTCTGCGCAGGGAAACCGAAAATGAACTCGGCTAAACCGCTCAAGACGCAATGGACGTGGGAGGAGTGGCAAGCCATGCGGCAGGCGCGCCGCGAGTTGTCCCTCCGTGTCGGCCGGCCCGTTTGTCGCCGTAAAGAAAGCTCGTCCGACCCTCGGCTGCGGGCGGCGTTCAGCGGGCAACGGGCGCCGTCTGAGCTGTCTTCTCAGCTCTGAGCGCACGGCGGAAGTTTGCCGGCAAGATATGCTCTTCAAATGAATACGGTGACCTGTCATTCATCTTCTGAAGAAAAGATCGCGCTGTTTGGGGCACTGTTCCGGGGGCGCGACGATGTGTATCCGCGACGGTTCGAGAGCGTCAGCACCGGGCGCTCGGGGTATCAGCCGGTGTGCGCGAACGAATGGGTACGCGGGGTGTGTGGCAAACCGAAAACGCGTTGCGCGGTGTGCGGGCAGCGGAAGTTCATCCCGGTGACTGTGGAAACCATCCGGTGGCATTTGTCCGGTAAGGACGACACGGGACGTCCGTTTGTCATGGGCGTCTATCCGTTGCGGGTGGACGAACACTGTCATTTTGTGGCGGCGGATTTTGACAAGGCCTCTTGGCGCGAGGATGTCGACGCTGTCGTTCGGACTTGCTCGGAGTTGGGGCTTCCCGCAGCGGTGGAGCGTTCCCGTTCCGGTAACGGGGCTCATCTGTGGTGGTTTTTTTCGGAACCGCTTTCAGGACGGCTCGCACGGGAATTCGCCTCGTGGGTGTTGACGGAAACGCTGGAGGGCAGGCCGGAGGTTGGACTGGATTCGTACGACCGCCTTTTTCCGAATCAGGATACCCTTCCCAAAGGCGGTTTCGGCAATCTGATCGCACTGCCGCTGCAGAAACAGGCACGAATACTGGGAAACAGCGTGTTTGTGGACGAACGCTTCGAGCCGTTCGGCGATCAGTGGGCGTTCT
>CAYZQL010000086.1:0-9758 GCA_964480555.1 uncultured Lentisphaeraceae bacterium
AGAGGTCGAGGTAGATGAACGCCGCCATGAGGAATGTTTTCCCCGCGCCCATGGGGAGGGAGAAAAGGTAGTCGGCGTAATCGGCCTTGTAAAAGATGTCGTGAATGGCGGCGGGAAAACCGTCTGCGTCGGGGTGCGCGGTAAGATGACGCTCGAAGGCCTCGGCAATGCCCCGGTTCTTTGCGCCGCCTTTTTCTTGTTCAAGGGCAGAGCAAAGCTGAAAAAGGGCGAGCGCGGCGGGGTCGGCTGCAAAGCGGTCGCGGGCAATTTGGCTGATGCGTAGCTGGCCAAGGTTCTCGTCCCGGTTGAAAAAGCCTTTGGCGAAGAGCTGCGCCAACGATAGCCCCTTGCCCTCCACCTTGAGGAAAAGGTAGGTCTCGATGGCGGCGATCTGCGTTTCGCGGAGCGCGGCCTTCTGCCGGATGTAGGTCAGAAGCTGTGTGATCGGGCACGCCGGAGAACTGACCCAATTACGGGTTTTCGCTTGGATGATCGAATAAAACATGAATGTCAAAAATAGTACCGTAATCTGCCCTAAACTGCCAGTTGCAAATATCTGTTTCACCGTGTTTTATATTGGACTTGGCTACCTGTGAGGCACTAAACTGTTACATTCAAAACTGGAGGTGGTTCATGCGAAAATGGATGATGGCTCTGTTGGTGCCGGCTTTGGCCGGACTGTGTCAGGAGGCTCCTAAAACAGCCCAGCCGCTGGACGTCAAAAGTTACGTGTGGGTGAAAGCGAGCGCGGAGAAGCTGGACGTGTTCATGCAAGACGTGGCCGCGTTCTTGGAAAAGAACGACCACTTCTATCTGGCCACTTGCGACGGAAAGGGCGCCCGCGTGCGCCCGATCAAATACACGCTGATCGCCGACAACAAACTGCTGTTCGTGACCTCGGCCAAGAAAGAGATGCACGCGCAGCTCTTGGCGAACCCGAACGTGGAACTTTCGCGGACGGCCGAGGACAAAAGCGCGTACCTCCGGTACAAAGGGACCGCCGTGCTCTGCTCCGACGCGGCCGTGAAAGCCAAGCTGCTGGAGGCTCATCCCTCGTTCGGCAAGAAATTCGGCGACGACCTGGCGCTGTTCTTCGTGGAGCCCGAGATGGTCGGCATCTTCCCGATGAAGGGCGGCCAGGCCAAGACCAAGATTTTCACGAAGTGAGGCCTTTTCAGGGGGAATAAGGCCTCTTTTGTTTTCTTGAAGGGAACGCTTAATAACGGTGAGCGTTTTAAAGTGGGTATTGTGCTTTATAGGGGGGGGATGCGATGAGGGGCTGTTTCTTGCCGGGTCTTCTGCTGGGCCTGAGCGCATGGGGCGTCTGGGCCGCGTCACTGGACCATCTGCGGTGCGAGTATCGGGTGAACCCGCTCGGCATCGGCGAGCGCGCGCCGCGGCTTTCGTGGGTCATGAAGGACGCGCCGGACGCGCCGCGGGGCTCCGCCCAGACGGCGTATCAGGTGCGTGTGGCGTCCACGCCCGAAAAACTGGCGGCCGGCGAGGCCGACCTGTGGGACTCCGGACGCGTCCGCTCGCCGAAGAGCATTCAGATCGCTTATCAAGGCCGCCCGCTCGCCGCACGCGACCGCTGTCACTGGAAAGTCCGCGCGTGGGATCAGGACGGGCGCGAGACCCCGTGGAGTGAACCGGCTCACTGGACCATGGGCCTGCTGCATGCGGCGGACTGGCGTGCGGAGTGGCTGCGGGTCGAGGAGGTGCTGCCCGGGGATGAGGCCGTCAAGCCGGCGCTTCCCGCGCTGACGGTCCTCCGAGCGATGTACGGCGTGATGCCCGACAAGAGCCAGAGCCGGGACGTGACGGAGAAGGTCAAGGAGCTGGTCGCCGCAAAAGGCGGCCAGCTGCTGGTCCAGGCCAGCAACGAGCATTTCGGCGACCCGGCGGTCGGCGGCGGCAAGCGGCTGGAGGTCGAGTACGAGGTCGCCGGAAAGCGCGCGGTCGCAATGGCCTCCGAGGGCGCCTTCGTCTCCGCGCCCGAGCAAAGCCAGGCCGCCCTGGAGCACCGCGTCAAGCGGATCCAGACGCCGCGTGTCCTGCGGCGCGATTTCGCGGTGGCGGCACAGCCGGCGCGCGCCACGCTCTACGCCACGGCGCTGGGACTTTACGAGCTGCGTCTCAACGGCCAGCGCGTGGGCGACGCCCTGCTGACGCCCGAGTGGACCGCCTACGACAAGCGCGTGCAGGTGCAGACCTATGACGTGACGCCCTTGGTGCGGCCGGGCGCGAATGCGCTGGGCGCGCTGCTCGGCAACGGCTGGTATTGCGGCACGGTCCAGAACTGGCCGCCCGTCATCTGCCTGTACGGTTTTGAGCCTCGTCTCAAGGCGCAACTGGAGCTTGAGTTTGCGGACGGCACGCGGCAGACGGTGGCCACCGACGAGGCGTGGCTGGGCACCACCGACGGCCCCCTGCGGTTCTCCGGCATCTACGAGGGCGAGACCTACGACGCGCGAAAAGAGATGGCCGGCTGGGACGCGCCCGGCTTCCGGGCCGACGAGCGGTGGCAGCCCGCGCTGCTCGACCGCGCCGTGCAGGCGGGCGCGCTGGTGTGGCAGCGCAGCGAGCCGGTCCGCGTCACGCAGGAGCTGAAGCCGGTGGCGGTGACCGAGCCCAAACCCGGCGTGTACGTGTTCGATTTCGGACAGAACATGGTGGGCTGGACCCGGCTGAACGTGCAGGGTGCCGCGGGCGACACGGTGACCCTGTTCCACAACGAAATGCTGAACCCCGACGGCACCGTCTATCGCGACAACCTGCATGCGGGCAAGATGGGCAAGGCGCAAAGCCAGACCGTCCGCTACACCTTGCGCGGCGGCGCCGCCGAAACCTACGAGCCGCACTTCACCTACATGGGGTTCCGCTATGTGGAGGTGACCGGCCCTAAAACAAAGCCCGACGCCTCGCTGCTGACCGGCAGGGTCTTTCACACGGCGTTCCGGCCGGCCGGACACTTCGCCTGCTCCGATCCGCAGCTGACCCGCCTGGCCGAAAACATCCAGTGGTCGCAGCGCGGCAACATGATGGGCATCCCGACCGACTGCCCGCAGCGCGACGAGCGGGCGGGGTGGACGGGCGACGCGCAGTTCTTCATGCCCACGGCGGTGTACAACTTCGACATCGCCGCGTTTTTCAGCAAATGGCTCTTCGACCTTTGCCAAGACTCGTTCGTCGAGGGCAAGGGGTTCGCCGATCTCGCGCCTTACTTCGGCAAGATGGGCGCCGGCAACACCGGCTGGGGCGACGCGGGCGTCGTGTGCCCCTACCTGCTCTACCGGACCTATGGCGACACGCGCGTGATCGAGACACACTATGACCAGATGAAGAAGCACGTCCTGACCCTTGCGGCGACCTGCACGAACCACATCCGCGGGGCTGGCTCCTACGGCGACTGGCTGAACGTCGGCGGCGGCGCCAAAGGCGAGGTCTGCGGCACCGCGTATCAAGTCTACCTCGCAGAGCTGATGGCCGAAATGGCCGAGGTGACCGGGCAGAGCGGTGACGCGGCGCACTTCCGCGAAAGGGCGCAAGGCGCGCGCGCGGCGTTCGTCGCAGCGTTCTTCAAAGAGGACGGCTCGATCCGCGAGAGCAGTCAGACGGGGTACGCGCTGGCCTTCACCATGGGGCTGGTGCCCGAAGCGCTGCGCGCGAAGGCTGCGGCGCGTTTCAAGTCCGAGGTCGAGCGCTTCAACTTCTGCGTCGCGACCGGCTTCATCGGCACGCCGCGGCTGCTGACCGGGCTCCATGCCGCGGGGCTCGACGCGGCGGCCTACCGCATGCTGTTGCGGCGCGAGTACCCGTCGTGGCTCTATCCGGTGACGCTCGGCGCGACGACGATCTGGGAGCGGTGGGACGGCTGGCGCCCCGACAAGGGCTTTCAGGACCCCACGATGAACTCCTTCAACCACTACGCCTTCGGCTCCTGCGGCCATTATCTCTTCGAGTGCGTGGGCGGCATCGCCGCGCTCGAGCCTGGCTACCGGACCTTCACGGTCGCGCCGGTCATCGGCGAAGGGCTGGAGTGGGCCTCCGCCTCGTATGATTCGATCTACGGGAGAATCGTTTCCGAGTGGCGCAAATCCGGCGGCACGTGCCGTCTCAACGTGACCGTTCCACCCAACACGCAGGCGCTGATCCGGCTGCCCGCCGCATCGGCCTCGCAGGTGACCGAAGGCGGCCAGCCGCTCGCAAAGGCTGCGGGATTGGCCGTTGCGGGTGAGGGCGGCGGACAGGTCCGTGTCCAGGCCACAGCAGGCACTTACGCCTTTGAGTTCAATTAAGGCATACCAAAAAAGGAGGAAACGATGAAGGGGGTGACGATGAAGAGAGAACGGCTTTCTGTCGGGGGGATCGTTCTCTGCGCAGTCCTGTGGCAGACCGCCTTACTGGCCGCAGGCATCGAGGGCCGGGTCTATCTCGACGTGAACCGCAACGGACAGCCGGACACGCAAGAGCCGGGCGTGGCGCATGTGGCGGTCAGCGATGGCCTGCGGGTGGCGGTGACCGACGCAGAAGGCCGCTACAAGCTGGACACGAGCGGAACATCGGCGCTGGTCTGGGTCAGCGTGCCTCGCGACCATGCCGCGCACGGCTCCTTCTGGCAGACCGCCGCCGGAAAGAGCCGGCTGGACTTCGGTCTGGACGCCTGTCCGCAGACTGACGACTTCTCCTTCATCCAAATCACGGACTCGCACATCGGGCGCGCCGACCTGCTCAAGCAGTTTGCCGAGCATGTCGGCCGGTTGCCGATCCCGATCGCCTTCGTGATCAACACGGGAGACCTGGTGGGTGGCGTCGATGTGGTGCTCCCCGAGAAAGCCCAGTGGCAGTACGACCGGTACATCGCCGCGGCGACTTTCCGGACGCCGCTGTTCAACGTGCCGGGCAACCACGAGCATGTGTCGCACAACGTCAAAGAGGCTGATACGTCCCATCCGCTTTACGGCAAGGGCCTCTACCCGCGCCTGCTCGGGCCCATGCACTATTCGTGGGACTGGGCGGGCGTCCACTGCGTGGCCCTGGACGGCACCACCCTGCCCTATCAGGAGCGGCTGGGAACCAACCAATTGACGTGGCTCGCGGCCGACCTGAAGGTCCAGCCCGCCGGAAAGCCGATCCTTCTGTTCTGCCACCAGTCGCTCCCCTCCCTGCGGGATGCCAAGGAGTTGTCGGAGATCCTGCGGGGGCGCAACGTTCTCGGCGCCTTCTGCGGACATCTTCACCAGACTTTCGCCACGTCGTTCGCCGGATTCCCGGTGTACCACAGCGGAGCCCTGAGCGGTGCCTGGTGGGGCGGCCCGAACATCGATGGGACGCCGCAGGGATTCCGGCTGGTGAGGATCAAGGGAGGCGCGCTCAAGACGGTCTTCACAAACCGCGAAGGGATGTGCCCGGTCTCGATCGTGTCGCCGCTGGCCACATCGGCCCAGTCGGGCACGTTTGAGGCCGAGGTTGCCGTGGTGGATTTCGGCAAGCCAGCCGAAGTGACCGCGTCGTTCTGCGGCCAGCCCGTGACGCTGGCGCAGACCTCGCGGGAAGAGCTGTGGTCCTTCTGGCGGGGGACGGTCGACACCCGCCAGGCGTTCGACGGAGCACGCGCGTTGGAGGTCACTGCGAAACAGGGCGGCACAACGAATGTTTTCGCAATCCGCTATCTCGTGTCCAATGGTCGGGCTGAGCCGTTCACCGCGGACGCCGCCGCGACACTCCGGCTGCAGGTGAGGGGCATCAGCGCGCCGGATGTCGTCCTGCTCAACGGCGAGCCGCTGGGGACCATTCCAGCCAGCACCTCAAACGAGACCTCGCTGGCGTTTGCGATCGGCAAAGAGCGTCTGGGAAGACTCAACCGGGTGACCGTCCGCGCGGCCGCGCAGGGCAAAGGCAAAGACCAGTTCAGCATCGGCCCCGTCGCGCTCGAGTACAAAGGCAAGCGGATCCATGACCTTCGTTACGCTTCTTTCGAGCGCCATGTGATCGTCGGCGACGACACGGCGCGCTGCGAGAAAGACCTCTACTACAGCCTGCCCTGACCCGGCGCCCGGCCCCGGCTGCCACGGGCGGCACCCGCCCGCCGCAGCCCCCCGCCCCTCAGAGGTGCGCCAACAGCGCGTCCATCTGCGCGTCGGTGCCGACCGTGATGCGGAGATATTCGCGCGTGGCCGGCGCCGGGAAATAGCGCACAAAAATTTTGGCAGCCTTCAGCGCATCGAACACCCGGCACGCATCTCCGTCCGGCGGGCGGGCGAACAGGAAGTTCGTCTGCGAGTCACACACGCGCCAGCCGCGACGCCGCAGTTCCGCCGTCAGCCGTTCGCGCGTCGCGCGGATTTTCCGGACGTTTTCGCGCATGTACGGCAGATCGTTCAAAGCGGCCAGCCCGACGACTTGCGCGAGCATGTCCATGTTGTAGGAGTCTTTGATCTTGTAGAGCGCGGCGATCAGTTCCTCCGGGCCGATGACATAGCCGAAGCGCAGCCCGGCCAGAGAGAAGGACTTCGAAAACGTGCGCATGACCAGCGTGTTCGCGTTGGCTCCTGCCAACGCGAGATCCATGCAGTCCGTATCGGCGAAATCGCCATAGGCCTCGTCGATCAGCACCACGCCGCCGAACGACCTGCAGAACGCCGCGACGACCTCCTTGTCGTGCGCCATGCTGGTGGGCGCGTTGGGGTTGGTCATCAGGAAAAGCGACGCGCCACATGCCTTCGGCATGCGCCACGTGAAATCCGCGTTGAGCGCCACCGGACGCTGCTCGGCCCCGCGGATTTCGGCCAGCACCGGGTAGAGCGAGTACGACGGCACAAAATACCCGACGCTTCCGTCGTTCTCCACAAACGCCCGCGTGCAGAGCGCGAGGATCTCGTCTGAACCGTTCCCGATGAAAATCTGCTGCGGCCGGCAACCGTGGATTTCCGCGATGCGCTGACGCAGCGCCGTAAAGACCGGGTCCGGATAAAGGCGCAGGCGCGCGGCGTCAAACGCCTTGAGCGCCTCCGCCACATTGGGGCTGGGCGGATACGGATTCTCGTTGGTGTTGAGTTTGATGATGCCCGGGTCCTTGGGCTGTTCGCCGGGCGTGTAGGCCTCCAAGGCCTGAACGTTTTTGCAGATATACATGACGCCGACACTGTATCATATCCGACGGCGGTGTGACACCCCTCCTGTCGCAAAAGGCCGCATGAAACACAAGAGGGAACGAACTCGCTTCGCCGCAAATGTTTTTCTAAACTATTCCTGTTGACAAATCGCTTGTTATCCATCTATTGTTTTAAACACAAATTACGGTTGTGTTTCCATCGGTCTGTTAAACTGTTTTTAAAAGAGAGGGGTAAAAGGTGAGTGACGCCAGTCAGCAATCACGTATCCACCCGGCTCTCTTAAGCGTGGTGGTCGTTCTGGTCGGAGTGGCGATTCTATTGGTCGGAGGGTTACACTACCGGTCCGAAGAGCAGCGGATATTCAAGGGGCGGGCGCAGGAGCTGATGTCCGTGGGGTTGTTGAAGGCCGGACAAATTGCCGAGTGGCGGAACGAGCGGCTTTCCGACGCGATCCGCTTTGCCCAAGGGCCCACCTTGGTGCGGGCACTGGCGGCGAACAACCGAAGCGAACTCCGCGCGATGCTGGTCCTGAACCGCAAGGGGAACTTTTACGAGGATGCCCTGTGGGTCTCACCCGACGGCGAGTTGCTGCTGTCCGCCACCGACACCCCCTCTCCTGTGGCGCCAGAAACGCAGCGCGCGGTTAAGGCGGCCCTCTCGCGGCAGACTCCGACGCTTTCCGATTTTTATCAGAACGAAAAAGGCGTGACGCACATCGATGTCGCCGCGCCAATCAAGAACGAGCAAGGAACCAAGGTCGCGGCGCTGGTCCTGCGGTGTTCCACGGCCACCTTCCTTGATCCGCTCATCCGGTCATGGCCCGTCGCCAGCGAAAGCGCGGAGACCCTCCTGGTCCGGCGCGACGGCGACGAGGCTGTCTTCCTCAACCAGGTGCGCCATCTGCACGACGCGACCCGGATGTTGCGGCTGCCGCTCACGCAGACACGCCGTCCGGCCGTTCAGGCGATCTTGGGCAAACAGGGCTCGGTGCACGGCCTGGACTACCGCGACGCGAAGGTCCTTGCCGACGTGCGCCCCATCCCCGGCTCTGATTGGCTCATCGTCACCAAGATCGATTACGCGGAAATCCTTGCCGACGTCCGCTCCCGCGCTTTCGCGATCTCCTGTTTCGCCTTTCTCGCCATTCTCCTGACCGCCTTTGTGACCGCTTTCGGCTACCGCAGCCAACAGGCCAAGCTCTACCGCGCCCTTTACAGCGCAGAGCAGGAACAGCATGCGTTCGCGGAAAAGTTCCGGACGATCCTCTACAGCATCGGCGACGCCGTCATCTCCACCGATGAGAAGAGTTGTGTCCTCCAGATGAACCCCGTTGCGGAACACCTCACGGGGTGGACGGAAAATGAGGCGCTCGGAAAACCGATAGACCAGATATTCAACATCGTGAACGAGGAAACCCGGAGCCCTGTCGAGAATCCCGCTACCCAGGTTCTGCGCGAGGGGAAGGTCGTGGGGCTCGCCAACCACACGGTGTTGATCGCGCGAGACGGCACCGAGCGGCCGATCTCGGACAGCGGCGCGCCCGTGTGCGGCAGGGCCGGCGAGATCCTCGGCGTTGTCTTGGTTTTCAGAGATCAGTCGGCTGAACATGCCGCACAAAAAGCGCTCTGCGCAAGCGAGGCCCAATACCGTGACCTGTTCCAAAACATGACAGAGGGCTTTGCCCTGCACGAGATCATCTGCGACGGGCAGGGCAAGCCCGTCGACTACCGGTTCGTCAAAGTCAATGCCGCCTTCGAACGCCTGACCGGACTCTCGGCCGAGCGCATCATCGGCCACCGCGTCCGCGAGGTGCTGCCCGACACGGAACCGTGCTGGATCGAAACCTACGGAGCCGTCGCTCTTGACGGCAAAGCGACCCGCTTCGAAAACTACTCGGCCTCCCTCAAGCGGCACTACCGGATCACCGCCTTCTGCCCGCGTCCGGGCCAGTTCTGCACCCTCTTCGACGACATCAGCGAACAGAAGAAAGCCGAGGCCGCCCGAGCCAAGCTCGAAGAACAGCTGCACCAGTCCCAAAAGCTGGAGGCCATCGGGCAGCTCGCGGGCGGCATCGCGCACGATTTCAACAACATGCTGGCGGTCATCATCGGCAACGCCGAGCTCGCCCTCGAAGGGCTCTCAAACGCCGGGCCGTTCTACGCCGAACTGAACGAAATCACCAAGGCCGGCAAGCACTCCGCCGAGCTCGTCAAACAGCTTCTCGCCTTCGCCAGTCGACAGACCATCGTG
Source organism: uncultured Lentisphaeraceae bacterium (assembly GCA_964480555.1). Lineage (GTDB taxonomy): Bacteria > Verrucomicrobiota > Kiritimatiellia > RFP12 > UBA1067 > CAYZQL01. The sequence continues at coordinate 9,366 of CAYZQL010000086.1, forward strand.
CCGCAGGTTCTGAACCTCAACGCCGCCCTTGCCGACAGGCTTCCCATGCTCCGCCGCATCGTCAGCGAAGAGCTCGTTTTCGAGTGGCATCCCGGAGCGGATCTCTGGAACATCCGCTTTGATCCCAACCAGCTTGAGCAGGTCTTGATCAACCTGACGGTCAATGCCCGCGATGCGATCTCCGGAGTCGGGCAGATTTCCATCGCGACCTGCAACGTCACCGAGACGGGCAAGGACGACGACCCTGGTTATGACCTTCCCGCAGGCGACTATGTCGAACTCACCATCGAGGACACGGGCTGCGGCATGGACGCCGCCACCCAGGCGCATATTTTCGAGCCCTTTTTCACCACAAAACCGAACAGCCTCGGCACCGGACTCGGACTCCCTACC
>CAYZQL010000086.1:9768-14653 GCA_964480555.1 uncultured Lentisphaeraceae bacterium
GAGCCATCCGCGTCGCCAGCACACCGGGAAAGGGGTCGCGTTTCTCGCTCTACCTGCCGCGCTATGTGGCCCCCGCGACGGCAGCCCCCTCCGTCCCCGTCACCACAACAGAAAACAACGCGGGTTCTCCCGCCGCCCTCTCCCCCGCCTGCGAAACGATCCTGCTGGTCGAAGATGAGTCCGCGCTGCTCGGCCTGGTTCAAGCGATGCTAGCGAACATGGGATATACCGTGCTGCCGGCCGGCAGCCCTACGCAGGCGATCGAAGTCGCCGGGGCTCATAAGGGCGTGATCGACTTGTTGCTGACGGACGTTGTGATGCCGGAAATGAGCGGGCTCGAACTCTGGCAACACCTTGTCCGCGAACGGCCACACCTCAAGAGCCTTTACATGTCGGGGTACACCGCCAACATCATTGCCCACCACGGTGTGATCAACGACCACCTTTTCTTCGTACAGAAACCTTTTTCAAAGTCAACGCTTGCCGCGAAAGTGCGTGAAGCCCTCGCGTCCTAACAACAACCGGGTGCGCGTCCGATCCGCCGCCCCGTAAAAAAAGGAACCGCCCATGAAGAAACGGCTGCTTGCCCTGTTGCCCATCGCCTGTGCCGGCACACTGTGCGCCCAAAACCCCTATGCGGCCGACTGGGCGTCGCTCGACAAACGTCCCGTCCCCCAATGGTGGCAAGAGGCGAAGTTCGGCATCTTCATCCACTGGGGCGTCTACGCCGTTCCCGCCTACGCACCGGTCGACGCGGCCAACGTTTACGCGAAATACTCGGAGCACTACGACAACCGCCTGCGGACAAAAAACGCGTCCTTCACCAACTTCCACGCGCGGACCTACGGCGCCCACACCACGTACGCCGACTTCGCCACTCAGTTCCGCGCCGAGCATTTCAACCCCGACCAATGGGCCGATCTCTTCAAGAAGTCGGGTGCCAAATACGTGGTCCTCACCTCCAAACATCACGACGGCTTCGCGCTCTGGCCCAGCGCCTTCAGCCCGCGCTGGAACAGCCAGTTCCTCGGCCCCCACCGCGACCTCGCCGGCGACCTGATGGAGGCCGTCCGCAAACAGGGCCTGCACATGGGGTACTACTATTCTCTGCTCGAGTGGGGCAACCCGCTCTACTCGAAGGAGACCATCGGCCGCTGGGTGACCGAGATGAACATCCCGCAGATGAAGGAGCTCGTCACGCGTTACAAGCCCGACATCGTCTGGACAGACGGCGAGTGGGATTTCTCGGACGAGGACCTGCGCAGCGTCGACTTCCTCGCGTGGCTCTATAACGAGTCGCCCGTGAAAGACACCGTGGTGGTGAATGACCGGTGGGGCAAGAAGACCCGCGGCCTGCATGGCGGACACTATACCACCGAATACGATCTGATCCACACCGGCAGTTCCCTCGACACCCAGTTCATGCACCCGTGGGAAGAGTGCCGCGGCATCGGAGGCTCTTTCGGTTTCAACCGCTTCGAGACCACCGAGCACTACATGTCGTCCGCCCAGTGCGTCGAATCGTTGATCGAAAAAGTCAGCCGCGGCGGCAACCTGCTGCTCAACATCGGACCGCAAGCCGACGGCTTGATCCCCGTCATCATGGAGGAGCGTCTGCTGGACATGGGCAAGTGGCTGAGCGTCAACGGCGAGGCGATCTACGGCACAACCGCATGGCGGCATCGCCCCAAAAACATGCGGGAAGCCAAGGTCTATTTCACCCGGAAGCCCGATGCGCTCTACGTGCTCTGCGCCCGCTGGCCGCAAGCGCCGCTGGCCGTCAGCCACGTCGCCAAGGCAGACGGGGTCTCTCTGCTCGGCTGTGCGACGCCAGTGGCCTTCACCTGTGCCGACGGCACACTCACCATCCAGCCTCCCCCGCTCACCTCCGGCACGCTGCCCTGCGACTTCGCCTGGACCTTCAAAATCGCAAACCCCCGCTAGCACGGCGGCACCCCCAATCCGTTCCTGAAAACGTCTGAAGAAACGCCTTCCCCAAGGCCCTGTCTTTTGTGTATTGTGGGTACGTAAATTTTGTTTCCGCGTCGTATCTTTGGGGGAGAGCGAATGAAGCCGTACATGGGGATTCTGTTTTTCGGCGTCCTGCTGGCCGCCGCAACGGGGGGGAAAGCCGCCACCTGGTGGCAGACACAGCTCGAACAGGTCGAGGCCTTCAACAAAAACTTCAGCGATTCTCGCGAGGCGCTCCATGCCGCCAACCCCGGGTGGCAGGCGTTCAAGCCCTACAACCAGCCTCTCGATAAAGAGGCGGGCACTGTCGCGGTCCGCGTCAACTTGTCCAACATCCGGACGGTGTGGCTGGGCGCGATGGGTCACGGGGCAACCTTCTTCGGCGAACCGGTCTGGGTGGACGCGAAAGGCAACAAGACGCCCGTCGTGATCGCCGCCGGAGCGCCGGCCGCAGGCAAAGCGGACGGGCTCACCGTTCTGGCGGCCGGCAAAAACCGCCACACCCTTCGCAATGGCGACAAGACCGCCTACGCGTACGGATATCTTTTCAACAACTGCCAAGTGCAAGTGGCTGTGCCGGCCGGAACGGAGTGGCTCGAGAGCGCCGCCGGCCTGACCGGAAACAACCCCTACCGCCCGCGCCTGCTCGTTGAGTTGGAATCGAGTTTCGTGACATCGGAATCGCGGAAACAGGCGGGCTTGAAGCTCCAGACCTCAACCGCACGGCAGTTCAACACGCCGCAGGACATCGCCGAACAACTGGCCGAGCGCTGGCCCATCTGGAGCGGGGACGGCTTATCGCTGAACCTGCGCTCGCTCACCGACCGCTACACCGGAGCCTGCCCGCCCGGCCTGCGCGAGAAAGCGCAGAAGCTCCGGCCCTACACGCCCGAGAACCTCGCCAAGGTCCGCGCGCTTTATTACCTCGACCAGGCGCGTCAGCGGCTCGACCTCTGCCGCAAAACCGCCGAACTCGTGACGCGCGAAGGCGGATGCGTCCCCTGGGCCGGGGCCGAGATCGCCGCGCTGGGCGTAAAGGTCGACGCCGCCATCGCCGCTGAGCCCGTCGGCGACACCGGCCTCTTCGGCGAGGCTTTCCGCCTGCGCCGCAAGATTCTCTTCGCCCATCCGAAGCTGGCGTTCGAACAGCTTCTCATCAACAAAAACCCGCCCACGATGTACAGCCACAACTGCGACCAGTATCTGGGCCGCCACAGCCGCGTCGGCGACGGCCCGACCGTGCTGACCCGCTGGCAGAGCGAGCAGCCTCAGCAGCGCGTCCTGCTGAAGGACCGCCTCCCTCCCGGCGCGTTCTACCGCCCCCATCTCCATCCCGACGCCACGAAGTTCCTCTTCGCCTATGCCGACCACTCGACCAACAACCCCTTCTTCTTCCGCTACTTTCTCTACGAGGCGGCCATTGACGGCTCCTCCGTGCGACAGCTCACCGGCACGCCGCGCGATCCGCTCACGACCATGGACGGCCGCTCGACCGTCATGGTCGAGGACAGCGACCCCTGCTACCTTCCCGACGGCGGCATCGCTTTCGTCTCAACCCGCTCGCAGAATTACGGCCGCTGCCACGGCGGCCGCTACACGCCCGCGTGGATGCTCTACCGGTGCGACGGGAACGGCGGCGCCATCCGCCCGCTCTCGTACGGGATCGAGAACGAGACCACGCCCTCGGTTCTTCCGGACGGCCGCATCCTCTACACGCGCTGGGAGTATGTCGACCGCCATGAGATGGAGTTCCACAAACTCTGGTGGAAGCGCCCGGACGGCTCAGGCGTCTCGCATTACTACGGCAACGACACCGTCTACCCGCTGATGATCTCCGAGGCGCGCGCGATCCCCGGTTCACAAAAGATCGTCGCCACCGCCGTGGCGCACCACAGCTTCCACACCGGCACGATGATCATGATCGACGTGATGAAGGGAGAGAACGGCCCCGACCCCATCACGCGCATCACGCCGGAGCGCAAGTTCCCCGAATCCAACGAGCCCGGAGGCCCCGGCCAGTTCAGCACGCCGTGCCCGCTCACCGAAAACCTTTACTTCGCGACCTACTCGCCGGACAACATCCCGTTCCAGGGAACGGTCCCTCCCGCCACGGGCTATCTGATCATGCTCGTCGACACCGCCGGCGGACGCGAGCCGATCTTCCGCGATGCGGACAGCTCCTGCTTCGCGCCCACCCCCGTCGTCCCCCGCGCCATGCCGCCCGCGCTGCCTTCCGTGCTGCCCGACCACTCCTCCGGGGACGACTCCGGCGTCTACGCGATCCAGAACGTCAACCTGACGCGCAACGACCCCGACGGGCTCCTGAAGCCTGGGCAAATCAAGTACCTGCGCTTCAGCCGCATCTTCGTCAAGCCCGCCGCCGCCAACGCCCCGCTCAACTGCCGCGTGGGGGTCGGGCTGGCCAAACGCATTCTCGGCACCGTGCCGGTGGCGGACGACGGCTCGGTTGTGGTGCGCGTCCCTTCGGGTGTGCCGCTGCAGATCCAGGCGCTCGACGAAAACGGCATGGCCGTGCTGACCGAACGCTCTTTCCACTATCTCCACGCCGGCGAGCGCCGCGGCTGCGTGGGCTGCCACTCGGAGAGCCACGCATCGCCTCCGCCCGACGCCACGCTGCTGATGCGCAAGCCGACCGAGCTCACTCCGCCCGCGGGGCCGGCCTATCCGGGCGGGTTCAGCTTCGTCCGCACCGTGCAGCCCGTGCTCGACCGTCACTGCATCCGCTGCCATGGCCTCGGCGAGGGACGGCCGCCCAACAACGTCAACCTGATCGGCACGCAGCAGGGCAGTTTCTCGCAGTCGTACGTCATTCTCGCACGCTACACGAATCCCATCGGCCTCAAGCCCGAGACGCACGGCGAGGAGAAGAACATCAGCCGCCCCATGGACTACT
>CAYZQL010000087.1:0-7121 GCA_964480555.1 uncultured Lentisphaeraceae bacterium
CGAGGCGCTGAGTCAGGGATTCCACCGATTCGGAGCGGTGTTTGTGCAGGAGTTTGTGCAGGTGCTTGTCGCTCACCATCTTGGTCAGGCCGTCGGAGCAAAGGAGGAAAAGGTCTCCCGCCTGGACGTCGGTGGGAGTCTCCTCCAGAAGGACCGTGCTCTCGAGTCCGACGGCGCGTGTGATGACCCCGCGGAACATGGCGGGGAGCGTCGCGTCGTCCGGCAGGCCCGCGGCTGCGGCAACCGAGTGGTCCGTGCTGAGTTGATGCAGTTTCCCTGCGCGGCAAAGGTAGGCGCGGCTGTCTCCGGCATGGAGCACGCACGCCTGAGCGGGCGTCGCACGGTCGAAGACGAGAAGCACGGCGGTGCTGCCGCAGCCGGTCAGGCCGCGCTCGTCGGCACGGTTCTTGATCCACTGGCTGGCCTGGTTGAGTGCGCGTGCGGCCAGGCGTGAGGCGGCTTTGGCGGTGAGGGCGAACGGCGCGTCAGGCGATTCCTCAAAGACCCTTTGCAGGGATTCCACCGTCGCTTGGCTGGCGACTTCCCCTCCTTGCGCGCCACCCATGCCGTCTGCGACGCAGAATATGCCGGACGCGGGAAGCATCACCAGCGCGTCTTCGTTGTTTTTGCGTCGGCGCCCCATGTCGGTCAAAGCCGCCGAAGTGAGGTACGTGAAGGGGTGTGACATCGTTGGCTCCTACTCGTAAGCGCCCTTACCCTAGGGTTTCAGGGGTTCGCTGCGTTGGCTTTCGAGCTTGTCCTGATCGACCGCGGTAACGGCAAGCGTGGGCGTTTTCTCATCCGCATCGGGCTCAAGGCGGTATTCGGGTCTGGGCGTGGTCGCGAGCAGGCGCCAGCCGAACAGCTTTTTTTTCCACACGTTGTATTGGGTGATGTCGGTTTGGGGCGGCGGCTGCCAGGTGATGCGGAAGGCGGCGCCGTCAGGGAGGGACTGGAGTCCGGTCGGGGCATCGGGCAGCGGTTTGGAACGCCCGGACACGGTCTGACTCCACTCGCCTTCAAGGCCCTCTTTGTCCAACGCCTTAATGCGGTAATAGTGTGTCACACCCGGATCCAGCTCGGTCTCGTCAGCGGTGAGGGCGACTCCCTCGGACCCCCGCACGACGGTCAGTTTGCGGAAGCCGTCGTCCGGCTTTTTGGATACGCCGATCAGATAGCCGTTGACATCCTTTTCGGGGTTGGGCTGCCATGTCAGCCTGACGGTGTGCGCGAGGTTTGTCGTGGCGCTCAGGCCGGTCGGCGCAACAGGGATGACCTTGGTTCTGGCCTTGACCGGCGCCGAGGCCGAAGAGCGGACATTCGCGGTGTTGAAGGCGATCACCCGGTACTGGTATTCGGTGCCGTCTTTCAACTGGCCGAGCCGCGTGCCGTCTTTCTCGCCACCCCGGTCCATAAAGCTGGTGCTGTCGCGGCTGTTCAGGCGTGCGACCTGAACCCAGTCGTCCTCGTCCCCGGTGGCGCGCCACACTTCGTAGCCGATCACGGACGTGTCCGGAGAGGCCGCCCAGGAGACCGGCACTTCGCGGGGGCGGGCCGAAACCAACGCGACCTGCCGCACTTCCGGGGGCACCTCGCGGGTGACGGCGCGCACCGTTGCCGAATCCGCGCTTTCCGCGGTCACGGCGTTCACGGCGCGGACACGGTAGAAATAGGAGCCCTCGTCTTCCAGCGTGCCGGGGTTGGCGCCGCCGTCAGTGAACTGGGTGGTGGTGCGGCCCCGGGCCGAGCCGATCTTTTGAAACGGGCCTTCCGCCTCACGCGCCTGATAGATGTCGTAATGCACCACGTCGGCCTCGGGGCTCGGGGCCCACGTCAGCGGAACGCAGCGCACCTCGCGCGAAACCGCCGCCAGCCCCTGCACGGGCTTGGGCGGGGGCAGGGTTGTCACGCGGACCGCTTCGGAGGGCACGCTTTCGGCGTCCACGCGGTTGACGGAAACCACGCGGTAGAGGTATTCGGTGCTGTCTTTGAGCGTGGAGGCCGGGGTTCCGCCGTCGACAATCGAAATCGCATTCGCCGCAGCGACCTTCTCGAACGCAGCAGGCGCATCTGACGGCGCGCGCTCCACCCGATACGTTGTAACGTCCTGCGACGCCGACGCATCCCAGGTCACGGTGACGGCGCGTGAGCCGGAGGCCGCGGCGCGCACGTTCAGAGGAGGGACTGGGGGCGGCGCCGTGACGGTCATGACCACCGGCGAGGGCTGGCTGAAAGGCCCGTTCTTTTCGAGCACGGCGGTCACCCGGTAGTAATAGGCCGTACTGTCGTTCAGGCGCGTGGCGGGGGTCGCGCCGTCGGTGTAGGCGAGATGCCGGGACGACACCTCGGCCACCAGCGCGAAGGGGCCCTCGATGGCCGGAGCGCGCTCGATGCGGTAGCGGTAAGTCTTTTCAACCGGCGCGGCCCACGTCAGTTCGGCCGAGCGCAAGCCGTTGGAGGAGACGGAAACTTCCTGCGGCTGGCCGTACAGAACGGTTTGCAGCAGCCCGCCGTACTCTTCCGCGTAGGGCTCGCCGGCCGAGCGGCACCCGCCCACACAAAATACGCCACAAGCGAACGCGAATGCCGCCAGAAACGCGAAGGCCGTGCTCCGCGCTTTTTCTCTCAAACCGACACGCCTCATGTCTCATCCTCCGGGAAACCAACCTGTGCGCGCTCAAACCCCTCAACAAACGGTTCAAAAGATACACGATTCCCGGCTGAAAGGCCAGTCTCGAATCGTTTCGGTGGCACGCCCGGGTGTTGTGTTTCAATAATCCACCCTTTATACTGATTTCTCTTTCACCTAAAGCGACTTCAACAGGCCGCCCGCTAACCGGACGGCTACGGGAAACATGCATGAGGAACCTCTTTTGTCTGTTGGTTTTCGTTCTTTTGGCGGGCCGCGCCGCTGCGCAGGTCAGGCGTTCTGCGAGGAATCAGGAAAGGTTGAACGGGGGACTATCCGGAGGAGCCGCCACGCGCGGCGGCAACAGCGGTTTGGGCGTCTCGACCCCCGCGCGTGAGCCCGCCGGGAACACCGTCACGCGAATCGTCTTCATGGGGCCCAAGAAGGGCTGGGGGTTTGTGAAAGCCGGATGTCCCTATTATTCGCCGCAGGGCAAGAACCTGGGCCTTCTGCCCGGCGGGACACTTTTCAAATACACGGACGTGAAGGCGTCGTCGAGAAACCCGATGCTGGTGAGCGCGCTCCGGCGCGCCGAGGCGTGGGAAGGCACTTACCTTCTCGACTGCACCGAGGTCGCCGCGTACGAGGGAGACCCCGATACGGTGGACCCTGAAATCGTCAAAAACCTGGGCGCCTATTTTGCGGTCGAGGGGAAAATCGCCGAACGCCGAGCGGCGCTCGACGAAACCGCGTTCGCCGCCAACCCGGCTTTCAAGACCGCCCGCGAGACGCAGCAGGCCTATCAGGACAGCGTCGCCAAAGCTGCGGAGATGGCGACGCAGGCGAGCGCGCTCACCGGCGCGCGCAAGGCCAAAGCCGACGAAGCCCTGCGCGCGCTTAAGTATGAGCAGGTGCGTCTCAAGGCGAAAGCGGACGCCGCTGCCGCGGCGTATAAAGCATGGAAGACGGCGCATCCCGCCTACCCTGCCACCTTTGCAAACGATGTCGGGCTGCAGGCGTTGGAGCAGGAGCGCGCGGCTCTCCGCGCGAAAGTGGCAAACCTCATTCCGCCTGACACACCTTAGACAGGCGGAGCCTCTGCCCCTCCCGCCCGAACCATAGCTTCCTCTCCGGCGGCTTCCTGACGAATGGGGGGGAGCTTCGGAATAGAATCTGTGGTGTGTTGTTCGGTGGGGGAGTGGACGATGAGACGCTTGATTCAAACGCCTCTGTTCGGAGTTTTGTTCCCGTTGACTTTCTTGCTTGCCCGCTCGGCCAGTGCGGGGCCCAGCGACGGCGCATTGAAGATGGAAGTGATCAGCGCGTACACCTTGTGGTCGACTCGAACATCGAATCGCCGGCCGGGCGCTGTCCGACGGCAGCACATCTCGGGTTGCGTGTCTACAACACGGGTGTCACTCCGCTGACAGGCGTGACGCTTCGGATTGGTGACTTGCTGAATCCCGCGACCTTCAGCGGGACCGCCGGCGTCTACCCCGTCACGTCGGTTGCGCCCGGGCTTCGCGGGTATAGCGGCGATTTCGCATTTGTTCACGAGGGGGGCGTGGCTGACGCGACGCGGTATATTCCGTCCATTCCGGCGGGCGGATCGGCGGTCGTCTACTGGCTGGTCTCGTATCCGGTGAAGGACCTGAACGGCAAAACGGTGGCGGGTGACGCCAACGTGGTTGAGGATGATTTGCTGCTCGGCTACGACATGTGGGGCGAGGGGTATGAGAACGTCGCCACCCTTCGCCGGGTGTATGCCGAGCGCCACATGACCTGCCGCAATGAGCTCAGCGCCATGGCGGTGAAAGCAATACGCGTTCAGGCGCTGAGCCTGCAGATGGAAACCTTGCTTCTCGAGTTCAACACCGAGGTCGGTCGCGACTATGTGATCAAGGTCAGCACGGACCTCCGCAGCTGGAGAACCGAATATGGCAGTCTCCTGACCGCGAAAGGGTGGTCGGACTATACGGACGCACCCTTCACTTCAGGAGGTCCGACGGCACGAGTCCGCGTGCCGGTCCATGGCCGGAAGCACGCGTTCTTCAAGATCGAGCACGCTGCGAACTGAACGCTTCTCGGGTTGACCTTGAGGAGCGGGGGCTCGGGGACATGCGGGCCGCCGCTTTTGGGGAGGTTTTTTGCTTTTCACTTTGTCTTGAGGGAAAAGCCGTGATATTGTTTGTCAGATAGTGCGTTTGGAGCGCCTGTACAGTCACTGGGAAAGGACGAACACGTTTATGCTCAAAATCTCATTTCTGGATGCGGCGATTATTGTCGGTTTTCTCGTGTCGGTGATCGTGATTGGTTCGGCGGCGGCACGGCGGTCGAGCAAAAGCGCCGCCGACTTCTTCCTTTCCGGACGGACGATGCCGTGGTGGCTGCTGGGCGTTTCCATGGTGGCCTGCACCTTCTCGTGCGACACCCCGAACCTCGTCACCGACATCGTGCGCACGCAGGGGGTGTCCGGGAACTGGGCGTGGTGGGCGTTCCTGCTGACCGGCATGCTCACGGTCTTCGTGTATGCCAAACTGTGGCGGCGCTCGGCGCTGAACACCGATCTGGGCTTCTATGAGATCCGCTACAGCGGTAAACCCGCGGCCGCCCTGCGCGGCTTCCGCGCGCTGTATCTCGGGGTCTTCTTCAACGTGATGATCATGGCCACCGTCTCGCTCGCGGCCATCAAGATCGGGCAGGTGATGTTCGGCCTCTCGCCTGTCGCCACGCTTGTTTACGCTTCAGCCGGGGTTGCCATCTATGCCACCTTGGGCGGGCTCACGGGGTCGATCTGGGCGGATTTCTACCAGTATTCGGTGGCGATGGTCGGCGCGTTCTTTGCGGCGTACTATGCGGTCTCGTCCGCGGATGTCGGCGGCATCTCCTCCTTGAAAGAGCTGTTTGCCAACCCCGACGTGCAGGCCAGAATGTCGATGTTCCCCTCGGGTGCGAGCGGCCTTTCGGCGCTCATGACGGTGCTTATCCTGCCCGTGGCGGTGCAGTGGTGGAACGTCTGGTATCCCGGCGCCGAGCCCGGCGGGGGAGGCTATATCGCACAGCGGATGCTGTCGGCCAAGGACGAGAAGAACGCGATCGGCGCGACCCTTCTCTTCAACTTCCTGCATTACGCGATGCGGCCCTGGCCCTGGATCATCGTCGCGCTTGTTTCCCTGGCGCAGTTCCCGATCACGCCCAAGGCGGAGCAGGATGCGGCCCAGGCCTGGCTCGACACAAATCCCGCGCTGGTCCGGCAGTACGCGGCCGAGAAAGCGGCCATGCCCGAAGAGGCCCGGTTGCGCGTCCGCCAGGCGAAGGCCGAGGTGGCCGGCGTAGGCAGCCTCGCCCGCGCGTTTCCCAAGGTGGACGATCAGTTTCTGCGCAACGACATTGCGTATCCCGGAATGATCTCGACGATGCCGAAAGGGTGGCTGGGGCTGATCGTGGCTTCGCTGATCGCGGCGTACATGTCCACGATCGCCACGCACCTGAACTGGGGCTCGTCGTACGTCGTCCAGGATTTCTACACGCGCTTTGTGAATCCTCAGGCCTCCGCGAAGCAGTCGGTGGCGGTCGGGCGCGGCGTGATGCTCGGGCTGCTCCTGCTTTCGGGCATCGTCGCGCTCTGGATGCGCAACGCCAAGGACTCGTTCGACATCCTGCTGCAGATCGGCGCGGGCACCGGACTGCTGTACATCCTGCGCTGGTTCTGGTGGCGCATCACCGCCTGGAGCGAGATCTCGGCGATGGCGATTTCCTTTGCGGTGGCCTGCTTCTTCCAGTGGGGCGCGGGCCCGCTGGGGATCGATGCGGCGATGAAGGCGTCCGGCCTGTTCGAGGTCATGGACTACAGCGCGTGGAAGCTCGTGATCGGGATCCTTGTCACGACGGTCGGCTGGGTTGCGGTGACGTACCTGACGCCGCCGGAAAAGCAAGAGGTCCTGGCGGCCTTCTGCAGCAAGATCCGCGCGGGCGGCCCCGGCTGGCGCAGGATCGAGGCGGCGTCGGACCTCAAGAACGAGGCTTTTGGCTGGGACGTGCCGATGGGGTTGCTCTGCATGATGGTCGGCTGCCTGGCGGTCTGGACCGCGCTGTTCGGCGTGGGGTACCTGCTCTACGGCCGGCTGCTTCTGGGCGGGACGTTGGCCGTGGTCTCGGTGGTCTCGACGACCGCTCTGATGCGGATGGTGGGAAAGATCAGACTGAGCTGATCCCCGAACCGCCGACGGTTCGGAACTGGCGCATGGTCAGGCCGGTCTGCTGTTTGAAGATGCGTTTGGCGTGCATCTCGGTCTGGTAGCCGCACTGCTCGCTGATCTGCCCGATGGGCAGGGTGGTCTCGCGGAGGAACGTCTTCATGCGGGCGAGACGGGTCTGCTGGATCTCGTCGAGGATCGAGTGCCCGACCTGCTTGCGGAACAGGAGTTCCGCGAGGCGGCGCGAGACGGCCATGTGGCGGGCGATGTCCGGCACGCCGATGGCCGCGCAGGCG
>CAYZQL010000087.1:7131-14550 GCA_964480555.1 uncultured Lentisphaeraceae bacterium
GCGCGTGCCGGCTCGACTCCCGCACGACAACCTGCTTCAGGCCGTAAAAGAGCGTCTGGGGTTTGCGCAGGGTGCGCCGCATGAGCTGCTCCAGAAGGTGCGCGGCCTCGTATCCGCCCGCCTCGGAATCGGGCTGGATGCTGGAGAGCGTGGGCACCGTGTTCTCACAGAGAATTTCCTCATTGTCCACACCCAGGATGGCGATGTCGCCGGGCACATCGAGCCCCGCGAATTGACACGTCTCCAGCACCTGCCGCGCACGTCCGTCGCGTGCCGCAAGCAGCGCCGTCGGCTTCGGAAGACCCTTCAGCCACTGGGCCATCCGTTTCTGGTCGATGACCCACTCCTTCCGCTCCTGTGCGGCGTGTCCGCCATAGACCGCGCAGGCAAACCCGGCCTTCTCGACCGTTTCGCGGAAGGCCCTGCCGCGCTGAGCCGACCAGTCCCAGTTCTCGGCATCCGCCACATACCCGAAATGCCGGAACCCCTGTGCGAGAAGCGCCTTCGCCCCGGCCCGGCCAAGGCTCTCGGAGTCGCTGATGACGTACGAGGCCTTCGGCAGGTGTTCCGCATAGAAGGTGGGAGAATCCATGACGACGGTGGGAAGCCCCGCCCGCGCGACCGTCCGGACCGAGTCGGGCATCCGGGCCACGATCACGCCGGTCGCACCCCAGGCGCGCAGGTCGCCGAGCTGCTGCTCGCCGATCCGGTTCTCGACGAGGTGGATGTTCCACGGCGTATGCAGCCGCACATACCGCAGGATGCCCTGAAGCTTGTCGCGGCCCGCTTTTTCGTTGGTGGCGAGGAACAGCGCCACCTTGGGCGTTTTTTGGAGGAATCCTTTCATGAGGTCACTTCTGCGGCGGGAGCGGTCGCGGGGCGTGGGCCACAGGCCACGTTGCCCGGTCGGCGTCCGCATAGAGCCCGATCTTCTCGACCGGGATGCGCTGAAAGCCCAGCGCCCATGCGGGGGAGGTTTCGGTCAGCTGGAAATTCCTGTTCCGCTCGTCGGCGAACCTCGGGTCTGCGCCGGTCAGGTTGTTCTCGACCTTCACAAACGGGCGGCTCTGCGCGTCGATGGCGTTCCACCAGTTGGTCGGGACGCTGCCCTGCGCCACGCGCCGGACAGCATCGCCCGCGCCCGCCCAAAACACGTTGCGTCGCAGGACGTTTCCCTTCGGCTTCTTCGGCTCGTCGTCGAGCAGGCCGGGCAGCTGCGGATACCGCGTGCTGTAGGGCGGCTCGCGGTAGCGGATGCCGGCGATCGTTCCCTTCGTCTGCGCCTCCTCGATCCGGCGGTCCGCGTGCGGGCCGCACCAGCCGAGCGCGCGGGCGTCCACCTGGACGGCCTTGGGGCAGTCGACGAACACGTTGTTCTCGATCAGGTTGTCCCGCCCGCCCCCCAAGAACACGGCATAGGTCACTTGATGGAAGACGTTGCCGGAGACCGTCGCGGAGGAGAACAGGTCGTCGAGGTAGATGCCCTTGCAGCCGCCGCCCGGCCGCCCGTAAAGGTGGTGGAGGTAGTTGTTGCGGATCACGTGGCCGCGCAGCGTCCAACTCCGGCCGGAATAGATGGCGCCGCAGTCGTTCGAATCGTAGCACACGCTGTGGAGCTCGTTGAACTCGATCACGTGGTCGTTCCCCCCGAAAATGATGGCGGAGTGCGGCGCGTCGTGGATCAGGTTATGCGAGACGCGGTTCCCCACGCCGCTGAGCATGACGCCCGGCCGGTACATGCGGTCCCAGCGCGCAAAGTGATGGATGTGGTTGTTCTCTGCGAAGTGGCCCGCAGGCGTCAGCGTTGCGCGGTCGCCGCCGACGAGGTAGATGCCGCCGCCGCCCAACCCATAGAGGTCACAGCCGGTGACCCCCGTCTCCGCGCCGCCGAAGACGGTGACGCCGTGGTTCGCCAGGTTCCGAAAGGTGCAGCCGGCCACGCGGCACCGCACCGCATGGCTCATCGCGACGCCTGTGCCGCGTGCCGTCTCGAACACCAGCCCGCGCAGCACGACGTTGGTCGTGTTGTTCAGCGTGACCAGTCCGGGCGACAGCGACACCTCGACCACCGCTTTTCCGATGTCCGACGGCGGCCAGAAGTAGAGCACGCCGGCGTCGCGGTCGATCATCCATTCGCCCGGACGGTCGATCTCGCACAGCAGGTTGAAGCCGTAGAACCACTGCCCTTTCCGATATCCGTAACTGTGGAAAGGCGGCTCAACGGCGATCACGCGTTGCTGCGCGTCCAGCGATCTGATCCGGTGCGCCTGCTCGGCCCAGTCGCGGAACCAGCTTCCGCAGACCCAGGCGTCCTTTTCGTAAAACCACCGTGCGGGCCGGTCGCCCTCGTACGTGAAAACGCCCTCCGCGCAGCCCTTGGTGCCGCGCACGTCGATGGGCGTCTTTCCCAGCACGTCGCCGATCCGGATCGTCCCCTCGTCGGGCCAGCGGGAAACCCGCATGGGCTGGCCGTCGAAAAAAAGCTCGAGGCGCGGACGGACCTTTTTGCCGGCGCTTGCCGCCGCGCTGCCCATCGTGTATTCGCCCTGACCCTCCACGCGCGCCAGCCACGCTTGAAGCTCCGCCGCCGCGTCCAGCCCGAGATCGCCAAAATCGCGGAGCCCCTGCGCGTGCAGGTCGGCCCGGTACACGCTTCCCCGGGCGGAAGGGTCGAGCCGTGCGAGCACCGCCGGCTCGGTCACCGCCTGCCACGCCGTGAGGCGCTGTCCCCCGCTCAGGACCGCCGGCTCTCCCGGCCGGGCGCGATACGTGACCGGCGCGGCCGCCGTTCCAGAATCTTCCGCCGTCAGCGCTAGCGGTTCGGACAGTCCGTAGCGCCCGCCGCGCAGCTCAACGGTGACGCCACCCGCCGGCAGCGCGCCTGCCTTTTTGAGCTCCCGGACCGCGTCGCGCGCGCGCCGCAGCGTGGCGAAAGGCCCGTCCGTCTGAGCGGCGTCGGGGGCGTCCAGCCGTCCCGACCACCGGTCGTCACCGCGGGGCGAGACAAAAAACGCGAACTCCTCCGCGGCGACGGCGCTGAGCGCAAGGAACAGCGCCAACGGAAAACATGACCCCTTCGGCATGATGAATCCCCTTTTCATGTCAGTATACGTCATTCCCTGCGGGGACGGCAAGCAACGGGGCCTTTCAAAAAAAGTATATGAGCGAGACCCCAAGGTGTGCTATCGTTTCACCATAATACGTTTAATTTTGGCGGAGGCGCATGGTGGTTTGCCCTCGGCCGTCAGGCGTCGTTATGAAAAGGAGGAGAGTCATGCTGCGGAAGAACGGAGTCGGAAACGGAAAAGCGGTGGTCATCACCTTGGCGGCCGGTGGTCTGGCCTTGTGGACGCAGGCGGCGTGGACCGGCGCGGGCACGGCGGGCGGTGATCCGGGCGGAACGAATTTCAATGACGCCGCCAACTGGGCAAGCGGGGTCATCGATGGCAACTTCTCTACCATCATGTCGAATGTTACGATTCAAATGACCGCCAACTACACTGCGACCAATGGGATCAATCTCGTCGAGCCGGTCAGTGGGCTTGTCCGCCATTTCACCATTCGCGGCACCAACTCTCTGACACTTTCGGGAGCCGTGCCGGGGTATACCAACACGCAGCCTCGACAGGTCATGCTTCCCTCCAATTCGTTGAGCACCGTGACGTTTGCCAGGGGCCTCAACGTGGTCCTCTCCGGCAACTGCAACTTCAGAGGTATCGGCGCGCTGTTCATTGATGCCAAGATGACGGGCACGGGAAACTTTCTTTCTGCGGCCTACAGCGGGACCCCGTAAGTTATCCTGCGCAACGATGACAACAACTTCACGGGGTCGGTCTGGGGCGACGGCGGCGTTCTCCACTTCACGTCAGTCGCCAACAAAGGAAAGCCTTCCGCCTTTGGTGCGGGAACCACAGATATCGGAGTCAATAACTTTGCGATCGTGTACATCGGCGCGCGTGACAGTTTTTCAAATCGCGGCCTTTCCCTGTTAAACACCAGCTGTATCTTGCGGAATGACAGCGGTGGCGGAGGGCTATGTTTCACAGGCACGGTCTACATCGGGAATTGGGTCAACACCGACATTTATCTCGACGGTATCTCGACGGGGGAATCGTTGTTGGCAGGGAACCTTAATGACTTCGGGTACGACGCCGCCGGGGCGAAGAAAGATCTTTTCACCAAACTGGATAAGCGGCATTCCGGCACATGGAGGCTGACCGGAAAAAACACGTTTACCGGCTGGACCAGCAGCGCCCATCACATTAATCTCGCCGGCGGCACGCTGATCGCCGACTATGCGAACGACGTGGCGGGGGCGGGGAGCAACCGCGTGTTTGCCGCCAACCGTAACGTTTTGTTTTCAGACGCCAGACTGGTGGTCCGCGGCAAGACCGGTGAAGGGAATACCACATGGCAGTCGTTCGGCACCAACACGGTCTCGGACGGCACGGCCAACGTCCTCGCGATCGACGCTAACGGAGGTGACGGCACCGCGGTGGTCTGGGACACGCTGGTGATGAGCGGTGGCCTCGGGTTGCTCAGGATTGAAAAGACCGGCAACGCCACGCTCACGGTCACCAACGCGTTTTCAACTTCTTCCGGCACCGTCCGCGCCGTCAACGGCGTGCTGATGGCGGCCAGCGGCACGCGCAGCGACATTCTCGTCAAAGACCCCGACGGCCGCGTGGGCTTCGCCGTGCAGAACGGGTCGCTCGAGATCGTGCGCAACCCCGCCACCGTCGCGCTGACCGCCGACAACGGCGCGGTCTCCGAACACGCGTCCCTGTCCGCCAGCCTGACGCGTACGGCAAACCTCGCCGTCTCCACCCTCACCATCGACGCCACCGCAGCCGACGTCACGCTCGACATGGCCGGCTACGCCTTCCAGAACAACAATTCGGCCGTCGGCCGGGGCGTCGCGGTTTACGGCGACCACCCCGTCACCGTGCAAGGCGGCGCCCACGGAGCGCAGGGGTCGAGCTTCATCTTCAACCACGGCACAGCCAAACTGACCTGGGCGCTGACCAACGGCACCTGCGCTTACGTCTGCGCGGGGCCCGGTCTGACCGAATATACGCAAGGTCTCGCGCAGAACCTCTACATATACGAGGGAACCGCGCGCCTCACGGCTTCAAAGAACTACACCGAAGGATCGGTCAATCTCTACGGCAACGGCGTGCTCGAAATCGGCGCGGATCTGAACGGAGCCACAGCCGGCGACTTCACGCGGAGCCTAGGGTCAACTGTAAATCTCGTCGCGGGGGGCGGCTTCAGCGCATACGGCGCCGACCGGATCGTCAATCTCGGCGGCAGCAGCGCCGTCCTTTCATGGCCTGTTGACGGCAAGCCGCTCATCCTGGGTTCGCCCCACGCGAACGCCACGCTGATCTTTGAGAACCCAATTAACATGTCGAGCCGCACGCGTGAAATCCGTGTTCAGAACGGTTCGGCTGACATCGATGCGCGCATGTCCGGGAAAATAAGCGGTGTTATCGCGGCGGGACTTTCCAAAACCGGCGCGGGCACGCTGGAACTGACCGGCAAGCAAGAATACCGGGGAAATTGTTCGGTCATCGGCGGCGGCCTGCGCCTCGGCGCGGACGACGTCTTCGCGGGCGGGACCAACGCGCTGGTGCTGAGCGGAGCCACCCTCGACGCGGGCACGGCTCGCAACACCTTCGACACGCTGGAAGTGCTCACCGACAGCGTCATCGAGGCCGGCAGCGGCTCTGCCACGCTCGCCTTCGCCGACAGCAGCGCCAAGACCTGGACCGGCACGCTCACCATCAACGGCAAGCTGGCCGCCACGACCCTGCGCTTCGGCACGGACGCGAAGGGCCTCACCGCCGCGCAGCTCGCCGCGATTTCCAACCGCGACCGCCCCGTCACGCTGGATGCACAGGGCTACCTGCGCCAGATCCCCGGCGGCACGGTCCTGTTTCTCGACTAACGATTCCGCTGAAAAAGTCCTGCCCCATGCGGCCGGGACAGAGCCCGGCCCTCCAAAACTTCGGGAAACCGCTCTTTTCCGAACCGGAGGGACGACCTCCGTGTCGCCCGCCGACGTTTTCAGCATAACCGATTACGGCGCGTGTTTCTCAAACGGCACGCAGAGCTTTTTTCCTCTCCACTGTGATTGCGCAAAATGCAGTATTATTATTTCGCATTCGGCCGTATGGAAGATCGCCGCCTGTGCTACTCTCTTCATCAATCGAAGGGGAGATGCACATGGATAGGCGAGCTTTTCTGAAATCCGCGGCTGCGGCGCTGGCCGGATTGGCGTGGCCAGGAATCGGAGCGGCGCCCGCGAGAAGGCTGAAGACCGGCGTGCAGCTCTACTCCGTGCGGAACGCGTGCGATAAAGATTTTCCCGGCACGCTCAAGGCGCTGAAAGCGATGGGATACGAAGGCGTGCAGTGCGGCGGATTCTTCGGCCGTACCGCCAAGGAGCTGAGCGCGCTGTTCAAGGACCACGGTTTGGCCGCGGCGGGCGTGCAGATGCAGGCCGACCGCATCGTCAGGCCGGAGAATCTGGAAGCCTCCGTCACCTTTGCGCGTGAACTAGGCGCTCCGTATCTCTTTGTTCCCTCGTTCACCGCCAAAAGCGCCGAAGGCTGGAAGCGCTTCGGCGGGCAGATGGCGGCGGCGGCCGTTGCGTTCAAAGCGGCCGGGATCCGCCTCGGGTACCACAACCACCAGCACGAGTTCCTCGACCGCTTCGACGGCACGTGCGCGTGGGAGATTCTCTTCGACAGCACCTCGCCGGACGTCTGCCAGCAACTGGATCTCGGACACTGCATGCTGGCCGGGGAAAAACCGGCCTATTGGCTGAGGAAATATCCGAAGCGCAACCCCGCCGTCCATGTGAAAGCGGCCTCCAAAACGACCGGCGTGATCGGTGCGGACGGCGCGGACTGGGAGAGCGCCTTCGCGGCCTGCGAGGCGGACATCACCGAGTGGTATGTGGTCGAAGCCGAGGCTCGGCCCGACACGCTGGACGACGTGCGCGGCTGCATCGACTTCATGAAAAAGGCGGGGAGGGCATAACGGTGAACAGACGGGCATTTCTGGCCACATCGGCGCTGGCCACTGCGGGGTTTTTCTCCGGCTGCGCGGCATCTCGCCCGCGCGGCATCTCGCCCAACAGCAAGCTCTGCCACGCCTGCATCGGCGTGGGAGGCATGGGCGGCGCGGACATCAGCAACTTCAAGACCCACCCGCGCACCCAGATCGTCGCGCTGTGCGACGTGGACCGGGACCGGCTCGCCAAGGCCGCCCGGGAGTTTCCCGGCGCGCGGACCTACACCGACTGGCGCGAGCTGCTGGCGAAGGAGGGCGGCCGCGTCGATTCGGTCAACGTCGCCGTGCCCGACCACAACCACACGATCATCGCGACCCACGCCATGCGCGCGGGCAAGC
>CAYZQL010000088.1:0-14292 GCA_964480555.1 uncultured Lentisphaeraceae bacterium
GACCAGCACACGGTCCGGCAAGATTATCTGCCCGTGGATA
The DNA here is from genome assembly GCA_964480555.1 of uncultured Lentisphaeraceae bacterium. Taxonomy (GTDB): domain Bacteria; phylum Verrucomicrobiota; class Kiritimatiellia; order RFP12; family UBA1067; genus CAYZQL01. Next base: position 41 of record CAYZQL010000088.1, read on the forward strand.
AGCGTTACTACCGTCCCACCCATCAAGGTTACGAAGACACCCTCGCCAAACGCATGCGCGCGGTCGAACAGCTTAAGCAGAAGCCTCCTTCATAAATGCCCGCCATTTTTTCATCGTCACCACAACACTTGAAGGCTCGTCACATGAGTTTCTCCACACCGCTCCACATCCCCGGTTTCATCGATCTGCAAGTCAACGGTTTCGCGGGAGTCGACTTCAGCAGCGACACGCTTACGGAAGAGTCGTTCCGCCACGCCTGCCACACGCTTCTGGCAAGAGGCACGGCCGCTTTTCTGCCCACGATCATCACAAGCGGCGAGCCGCGTCTGCGCCGCAACCTCACGCTGATGGCGTCCGCTCTCAGAAAGGATGCGACGCTCGCCCGCCACATCCCGGGCTTTCACCTGGAGGGGCCTTTCATCTCGGGCGAACCCGGTGCGGTCGGAGCGCATGACCCGGTGGCCGTCCGCGCGCCAGACATAGCTTTCTTCGAACGCTTTCTGGCGTGGTCCGAAAGCCGCCTGCGCCTGCTCACCCTCGCCGCAGAACTTCCCGGTGCGGCGGAGCTCACGCACCACGCCGTGTCACGCGGCGTCGCCGTCTCCTGCGGCCACCAGCTCGCGGAGGCGGCCGACCTCGCACGCCTGGCCGAAGCCGGCGCGACGGCGCTCACGCACCTCGGCAACGGCATGCCCAACCTCGTCCACCGCCATAACAACCCGCTGCTGGCGGGACTCGCCGAGGAACGGCTCAAGATCCTTTTCATCCCCGACGGGCACCACCTGCCGCGCCACGTTCTCAACCTCTTTGCCCGCGCCGCCGGTCCTGACCGCCTGATCGCCACCTCGGACGCCTCGCCCGCAGCAGGCCTGCCGCCAGGCACCTATCACGTGCTCGGAAACACGGCTGTGCTGGAAGAGGACGGCCGCCTGCACAACCCCGAGAAACAGTGCCTGGTGGGCTCTTCCGCCACCTTGCTCGCCTGCATGAATGTCCTGCATCGCCTCGGATGCTTCACGCTGGACGAGCTGCTGCGCATCGGCTTCCACAATCCCCTCGCGCTGATCGGCGTCGAGCCGCAGGAGATACCGACCTGCCAGCACCCTCTGACCTTCTCGCCCGAAGCCGGCTTCGGCCTCTGAATCAGTGCCCCACAAAATAGCGCAAACGTGGCGCGTTTCTTTATGCCACTACGCGTCGCTGGCGCTATCCCACACCATCCTGCCGTTGAAGTAGGTACGCAGCACCTCGCACCGCTCGATGTCGAGGGGCGGCACGGCACGCGGGTCGCGGTCCAGCACGACGAAGTCTGCCGCCATGCCCGGCCTCAACGAGCCGCACGCCGCGCTGCGGCCCATGAGCGCCGCACCGTGCCGCGTATAGCTGGCCAACATGCGCTCAACGCTGACGCGCTGACGCTTGCCGAGCAGATAGCGCTTGCTGTCGGCACGCGTGATGTCTTTCACGCCGTACCACTTGGCCGCCGCCAGATTGCGCGTCACGCCGATCTCGACCGCGACCAGCGGATCAGGCTCGACGGTGATCGGGTGGTCGGAGGAGGAGGCCACCACCACGCCCGCATCAAACAGCGCGCGCAGCGGGTATTCGCGCGTCGCACGCCGGACACCCAGCATGGTCGCATCCACGCGCCGCCACCAGTTGGGCTCCTTCATGTGCCAAAACGGCTGCACCGACGCGATCACGCCCAACCGCTTCATGCGCCGGATGTCGTGAGCGCGCACCACTTGCAGATGCGTGATGACCGGTCGCGCGTCATGCCAGCCCGCTGCCCCGGCCAACCGCAAGGCGTTGAGCACGCGGCGCGTTGACGCATCGCCGATCGAGTGGGTGAAAATCTGGAACCCTGCCCGGTGAACGCGGGAGTACGCTGCCGCCAGTTCCGTCAACCCCCACACGGCGTCATTGTTCTCGTCGCTCTCCCGGCCGGCTTTCGTCGCATAGGGCGCATGCAGGAAGGCCGTGCCGCCCTCCACCACACCGTCTGCGAAAAATTTGGCCGTCGTGACGCGGAACCGTTCGCGGTCATGACGCGCCTTCAGATCCTTCAGAAACTCCACCTGCTCTGCGACCGGAAGCTCCGGGTTAATCTCCTGCGCGAAGTTCACCCGCAGGGCGAGGCCACCTTCATCCTCCAGCCGAGCGAAGGCCTCGGCCGGAGCCCCGAGCCCGGAGCCGAGGATGCTCACGATGCCGGTGATGCCATACCGATGCATGCGCGTCTGGTAGAGCGTCAGCGCGCGCAGGTACTGCTGCGCCGAATATCGCTTGGGCGGCAGCAACTTGGCCGCCTCCTCTTTGAGCGTGCCCCACAGCGCGCCCGTATGCGGGTCGCGCTCAATCACGCCGCCCGACGGGTCGGGCGTGCGCGGCGTGAGACCGTAGCGGGCAAGCGCGGCGCTGTTCAGCCAGACCATGTGCCCGTCATACGAGCGCAGGATAATGGGCAGCACCTCGGAGACCTCATCGAGCCGCGCTTTGCGGGGCCCGTGGATAAGTTCCTTGTCCGTGAAGCCCGCAATGTCCCAGCCCGCACCGCGGATCTCCTCGGCTTCGGGAAAATCGCGCATGAAGCGACGCACCGCACGCAGGCAGGCCTCGGGCGTCTTGCAGGCGTAGAGCGAAACGTCGTAGAGATCCGAAAGCGCCGTGCCGGGGGCGTGCGTGTGGGAATCGATGAACCCGGGCATCACGAAGCAGCCGCGCAGATCCTCGACCTCCGTCGTGCGGCCCGCATACGCCATGACCGCAGCATCGGGGCCGACCGCCACGACACATCCGCCTTTGACAGCCAGAGCGGACGCAACGGTCCCTTCCGCGTCGCCAGTCCATACGACGGCGTTCGTGAAGATCCAATCGGCCTGCCCTTCCGGTCGGTTCCTTGCCAATGCGTCCTCCTTCCGCTCACGAAACAGAAAACAACACCGGCATGATACCCTCTGCGGGTTCAGAGAGAAAGCACGTATCAGCAGAATCCCGGCAGCGGTCCAACGGCGTTGAGTCGCTGCCGATGAAACTCAGAAGCGTCCCGGCATACGGCCCCATCATACCGCACGGATGTGCGGCAGAAAAGTGTGCAGTCCGTACACGTCGCGGCGAATGGCGTCGAGCACGCGCTCTCCTTCGGCGCGGTCCAGCACCACGGGCCAAGCCATCAGGTTTGAAGGCTCGGTCGTTTTGCCCGCATACGGCGGCAACGTGACCGGCGTGGCGCAGTAGTTGAAGCCCAAGCGCGCGTAGAACGCCACGCGGCGCGAGGCCAGCCGCTCAGAGCCGAACGGCGCCACATCCACCAGAACCGGACAGGACACATGCGTCTTCAGCAAGTCCATGGCCCGGCGGCCGAGGCCGCCGGAACGCTGAGCCGAAGAAATGGCGAAGTGCTCGACGAAGCAAAAGCCCGGAAGGTCCCACCACGCCAACACGCCCACCACCACCCCGCCTTGGATGATCGCCGAGAAACGGTAGCGTGGATGACGCATCACACGCGATTGCTCCCGGCGCGTGCGCCGCTCGAATCCCGTGAACGCTTCGGCATAAATGGCCCAAGTTTGCCCGAACAGCGCGTCCGTTTCGGCAAGGTGCGCAGAGAAACAAATCCCATCCGCCCCGCAGACGGGCCGGTTTTTACAGGCGAACCGTCGGAAATCGGCAACCTCGTCCACAGCCATTCCTGACGTGTGTCCGCGGCCGGAAACGTTGCGGCTCGTGTTCTCTGATTGTATCGGAAGAGCGAAGAACTTCGCGTTGTCAGACGTTAGGCCACTTTGGCCTGTCGAAGAGAAGACCCGATCGGGTCTTTCACAGTGTACGATATTCATAGGCTCGCCGCCTCGCAAGCGATGCGGCGATGTGCCAACTCACTTCTTATCGTGTCAGTTTGTGTCCGGAAAACACCGGAACCAGCAATCGGCGTCAAGGGTCAAAGACCATAAAAAGACGCCTTACGGTTGCATAACGATGTCAGTACTGTACACGTTCCCCTCCCCACATGACAAGCGGGAAATGCGGAGATCAAGGCCTGCCGGCGCATCACGCGCCCTCAGTGCGGGCGCGAACAGAGTGGGCAGCGGGTCTCCGCAGCCATGTAGTCGCCGGTTGCGGCGTAGGCTCGCGCGCGGCAACCGCCGCACCCGAACCGAAACGCGCACGTCCCGCAGGCCCCTCCATAAAGGTCGGGCTGCGCCAAATCACGGAACACCTGCGAAGCCTCGTAGGCCTGCCTGAAATCAAAGCCGGCCGCACGCAAGTCCCCGCTGGGCACATCAAGAAAGCCACAGGGCTGCAACTGCCCCGTGTGCGAGATAAAGACAAAACCGCGGCCGCCCATGCAGCCTGCGGGCGGCAGGCCGGGCTTGCCCAACGTGTGCCAAATCCGGACGGCCTGCGGGGCGCAGGTCTCGCGCACATGGATGGGACCCAGCCGGTCCATCTCGAACGCCCACGCGAGAACCGCCTCGGTCTCTTCGGGCGTCAGCGAAAGGTCGCGCAACCCCGCGCCGCGCCCCACCGGCACCAGAAAAAAAAGGTCGAGCGTTCGAGCGCCGCCGGCGATCGCCGCTTCGCGGATCGCGGGCAGTTCGCCCTTGTTGACCTGAGACACCGTCGTATTCACCTGAAACGGCATGCCGGTCTCGGCCGCCACCGCCATGGCGCGCCTCACGTTGTCGAAGGCGCCGGACACGCCGCGGAAGGCGTCATGCGAGGCCGCCGTGGCGCCGTCGAGGCTGAAACTGCACGCCGTCACGCCGGCATCCTTAAGAGCCAGCAGCGCCTCGCGCGTGACCAGCGTGCCGCAGGGTGCCATCACCGACCGCAGCCCGCGCGCAGCCGCGCCGCGCACCAGGTCGAGGATGTCGGGGCGGTACATCGGCTCGCCCCCGGTCCAGATGATCATGGGGTTTCCGAATGCCGCAAGGGAGTCGAGCACGCGCAGACACTCCGTCGTCGTCAACTCTCCCTCGTAGGCGCGGTCTTTGGCCCCTGCGCGGCAATGCCGGCACGCCAGCGGGCAACGCCGAGTCACCTCCCAAGCGACCACGCGTGGCCCGTGCCCCTGCTGCGCAGGGTGATGCGTCCCGCGCCCACTCACGGATTCCCCTGCGCAATCTCGGCGTCCGTCAGATAACAGGCGGGGTCAACCCCCCAGAGGTCGCCCGTGGCCGCCTCGGCGCGCGCCCGGAAGTTGCCGCCGCACACGTCGAGGAAACGGCAGGTGACGCACCGCCCCGTCACATGCTTTTTCTTCTCGCGCAGGAGCGCCAGCAGGCTGCCCGGCTCTGGGCTGCCCCATATCTCGCTGAACTTTTTCGCGCGCACATTCCCGACCGGCTTGTTGCGCCAGAACTGGTCCGGGTAGACGGTGCCGTCCCAACTGATGCACGCCAGCCCGTGCCCGGTGCTGTTGCCGCCATTCATCCGCAACAGCGTCATGACGTCCTCGGCGCGCGGCTTGCCCTCGCTCGTCATTCGCAAATAAAGGTAAGGTCCGTCGCAGTGGTTGTCGACTGTCAGCACCTCCACCGGAAACCCCCGCTCGTGCAGCCGCGCCGTGCGGTCGATGATCAGGTCCAACGTGGCCCGCCGCACCTCCGGCGCAAGATCGTGACCCGCGATCTCAGCACCGCGCCCGCAGTAGACGAGGTGGTACAGGCAGATGCGAGGGATGCGCTCGGCTTCCATCAGGTCGAAGATCGCGGGGATCTCCCCGACGTTGTCGCGGGTCATGGTCACGCGCAGGCCGACTTTGACCCCGGCCTCGCGACAGTGACGGATCCCGGCCAGAGAGCGTTGAAACGCGCCTGGGCAGGCCCGGAACCGGTCATGCACCTGCTCCATGCCGTCGATACTGATGCCCGCATACGAGGCGCCGATGGCCTTGATTTCGGCCGCGAGCCGCGCGTCAATGAGCGTGCCGTTCGTGGAGAACACCACGCGCAACCCCTTCTGCGCAGCGTGACGTGCCAAGGTCAGGATGTCGGGCCGGGCGAACGGCTCACCGCCGGAAAACAGCAGGACCGGACATCCGAAAGCGGCCAGGTCATCAATGACCCCCAGCGCCTCACCCGTCGAAAGCTCATCGGGCGTGCCCTCGGTCGCGGCATAACAATGCGTGCATTTCAGGTTGCACCGCGCGGTCACGTTCCAGACGACGACCGGCTTCTTGTCTTCGGAAAACTGAAGCAGGTGACTGGGAAGCTGCGCAGAACGGCGCCCGTAGCGCAACGGATCAGAAACTTCCACTTTGCCAACATACAACTTTGAAATGCCAATCATTCTTTTCCCCCACACGGAACCAGCCCGGCGTCCTCTATTTCGACGGGATGAAAATAACAAAAAAAACCGGCCGGGCAAATGACAATCAGGGCAGGTCGGCGACCTTGACTTCGCCGCGCACGCGAAACGTGACGGGATCCGACGCAACGACCACGCCATGGGACGTGGTGGCAACAGCCCAAAGCGTGTACACGCCGCCGCCAAGCCGCGATTGCGGCGGTCCCTGCTCAACGGCCACAGAACACACCGGTGTGGACGACCGTCCCAGACGTTTGGGTCCTAGAAACACGCCCACGCTGTCGACCCCGTTCGTCACGTCTGCCTCAGCGCGGGCCGTCACAAACGCGGGGCCGTCGATCACGCTCCCGTCTGTGGGTGACGTCACGCGCAGACCCGGCACCGGAAAACCGTTGCTCGCGATCCGGAACGAGTATTCGAACCGCTTGCCGTTGAACCGCGGGTCCGTGGAGGTGCAGGAAACCGCGACAGGCAAGACGCCCCGTCTGAAATCGGCCTCGGTCGGGTACAACCTGACCGGTGCGGCCGAAAAGAAATCTTGGCCGAAGTAGACCTCTTGCGAGACTTGGCCATGCTGTTCGATGCGGGCACACACCATGTCGCAGGGGCGCTGGACCGGGGCCAGCATCGCCTGAAACCCGGTTTCGGGAGAGGCGCTGTCGCGCAAGAACTTCAGTTCGCCCGCATCGGTCTCGCTGTAATTCAGCAGAAACGGGCGCAAGTCATTTGCGCCATCAACCGCTTTGTCCTCGGATTGTGCGCTGGCCATAAAATGAAAAAAAAGCGTCGGGCTGTTCGTGGCAGGCAGAATACGGACCGTCTGCTCGATATCGAACGTGTCGGGGGTGAACACCAGCGTTTCGCGCGAGAGCGCGGCCACACCGGGGATATCCGTTGCGCAAAAGACACGGACCTCCCGGGCGGGCCGGCTGAGCAGCCGAAGACTGGCGAAGCCGGGATTTGCCGCGTCAATCCGGTAGGTCTCGCTCCGCAGCAGGACCGTGTTGACGGGCTCGGAAAGCGTGGCGAGTTGAATCACGGTCTCGTACCCGATCCGCGCACAGGTGTCGTGATAGCCGTGCGGATGCGTCTCGTTCACGCTGCGCGGTTTCGGTTTCTCGGGGGGCGGCTGGCAGCGGTCTGTCACCAGCGTGTAGAGCATATTGGCCAGCATGTACGTCAGCCAATCGTTGTCGTGTCCGGACAAAGACTCCTTCACCAGTGCGGGATTCTCTTGTCGTACGCGTGCCCAAGCCAACGGATAGGGGACGAAAACCAGCCCTTTTTCCTTGGCGTAATCATACCCTTCCAGCAACATCGTCTCCAATGTCCGCAGCGTATTCCGGCCTTCGTCATCCCCTTCCGGCGTGCGGCAGAAAACGGCCACGCAGGGTTGCGCCCGGTCTGCGGGGGGAACGCCGACCGACGAGTAGAGCGTCGGATCGAGATACTGTTCCATCTGCTGCCGGTCGCCGTAGACCAAGTCGAACGCGGCGGCATAGCGGTCGAAACCCGAGCTGTACCAATCGGACGGCGTCTTCCAGAACCAATCCTGAAAGGCCGTGTCGAGGATGAACTGCAGGTTCTGCCGGAGGGGGTCGTCCTTCACCGTATTCGGCACATAGACCTTGAGCCGCTTTTTGATGCGCGCGTCGATGCGCACCACGCCGTGGAACGGCCCCGCATAATGTTTCTTAACCCGCGCATTCACGACCGCATCACGCGCCGAGACCGCCAAGACAGACGTCGTCCGTTTCGTCGTCCAGTAGGCCTCGAGCGCCGCTTTCGGCAACCGCGAGTCTGTCAACTGACAATAGGCCGTAGCGGCAGACAGATAAGCACTGGCCCGAGCCTTGACCGGTGAATCGCCGGACATCCGGTTGCGTTGCAACGCCTCTTGCCAGCCGAACGCAGCCGGAATGACGTCCACACCGCACCCGTCGCCCACGCGATAGACGGTTCCGGCAACCGTCTCCACACGCGTATCGCGGAACGAGTTGGCCGGCTTCGACATCAGAAGGAGCGCAACCCGGACTCCCTTGCGGTTCGCCTCGCGGGTGATCGCCCGCACGCCCTCAAAAAAAAACTCGGGATAACCGCGGACGATCTCATCCGTTTCGGCCAGCAACAGGTAATCGAACTGCCCGCCGAACAATCGCGCGCGGGCTGGCTGGTTCTCGGGGTCGTACCACCACCCCATCAGCGTTCGGTTGTTGCCGACAGCGTCGAACGCCACGCGGACCGGCCGGTCCAGTTTGGAGGCTTTGAACATGCTCTCAAGATCGGAGCAAACAAGACCCATTTCGACGCCGCCGGGATGCATCGGGACGGAAAGCACGGCCAGCCGGACTGCCCCGTCACGGTTGACATCCAAATCGGCCGCCGACATGTCGAGCGTCAACAGCGCTATTCCTGCCGCGGCCAGCGCGAGACAAAGAGAGCTGTGTGCCGAACGGGTCATCGCGCTCCTGTCTTCGAGCGGGCTTTACCCATCCCTGCGCGGCTTCGGTTGCCGATAATCCGCAAAAGCGTGGTCTCGAGCAGAAAACGCTCGGGCAAGCCGGTCGACACCAGCTTTTCGCGCAGTTCCAACAAACGGAACCGGGCAACCCGCAGCTCTTGCAACGTGTATTTGAGCGCCTGCGGCAAGCGTGTCTTCAACACCCACGCGCTCAGGGTTTTCGGTCCGACGGGCAGCGCGTTCAGTAACACCGAGGCATCGGGAGGCAGGTTGGCCACCCAACCGCATGCGCCGCCTGTACCACCTGTGACCCACTTGCGGTCGAGCGCCTCGCGCAAAACCAGCAGTTCGCGCACCCGCTTTTCCAGCATGGTCGCGAGCATGATGCCGATCCCCTTTTGCCCGTCCATGCGGTTGAGTGTGGACAAGATCCCCAACGGGTTTCTATCCCCAAACGCGTCCAACAAATCCCAGGCCTCGGCCTCACGACCGATCGACGTGATCTCGCGCACATCGTTCACCGTCACCCGGCCGCAGCCCCCCAGATACGTGCGAAGCTTTTCCACCTCTTGGACCAGGAAACGCGTGTCATGCCCCGCCCGGCTCAGAAATTCGCCGTGCGCGTCGCCGTCCATGGAGAGACCGGCTTTTTTGAGCAGTCCGTCCAACCGCTGAGAGGCCAACTTCTCCAACTCCCAGCCCTTGAAACCGCCACCGAAATCCTCGACCTCACCCTGCTTCTGGCAGACTTTAAAGAAAACCGATGTGCGCAAGACCTTGGTGGCGGTAATCAGGAAAACCTGCCCGTCGAGCAAACCGCCTTTGAGCCATGCCGCCAACCGTTCCACCGCCTCTTTGGCGGCGAGAGTCTCCGACACCCGGCTTCCGCCCGTGAGAAAGGTGGCGTCGCGCAGCCACGTCACTTTGTGCGCCCCGAAAAAGCCCGGTGTTTGAACCGCCTCGATGCAGGCGTCAACCGCTTTGCGGACCTCATCGCCTGTGTCTTTGCGACCATCGATGATCTCGACCCCGAAAGCACGCTCCGGCTCAGGCACGAGTTGGTTAACCCGCTCGCGCGCAGCCGAATCGACGAGGTAATCATCATCCCCGCAAATCAGACACAATGTCCCGTTCATGGGCGCGGATTATAGAAGAAGTCGGGCACGATTGCGAGACAGCAATCGCACCTTCGTGCAGCACAAATAAAAGCCAAATAGTGCCCCGGATTTTTCATTTCCTCGATGAAATAGAGTTGCCTTATACAAGTCAAGATTAGTATAGTAGCGGCTGAACGTGCCCAAATGAAGACCACATAAGGAGTGCAGGCGCATGCAAGCGACAATCAACATGGCGACGGGAGGGCGTTTTTTTTGCGCGCTTCTGACTGGATTGGTTTTACTTCTTCCTGCAGGGTGCAAACCCTCTGCCGAGAAGCTCGCCCGGCGCGAAGAGCTTCTCAACTACGAAATCGAGCAACTTTTCATACGTATCCAAGATTATTCGACTGACCGGATTGAAGAGGCGCTGGAGCTCGCGAACGAGGCCTTGCGCAACCCGAGCTACAAACGCGAAAAGCCTCGCTTCTTTGCACAGAAGATCGATCTTCTGCTCTCACTCGACAAAGTCGACGACGCCACTGAACTGGTTGTACAAGCTTGGAAAACCGAGCCGGAACTTGCCCGTGCGGCCTTCGGCCGCATCTACACATATTACCAACAGCGCAACGCGCATCAGGAGATCAATGTCTGGTGCAAACGCCTGCAGGATCTCGGACAAGATTTCCCGAACGATTTGCGGTCACAGGTGCTGAACTGGCAGTTGAACACGGCGTTGGCCCTGAAGGATTTTGATGCTGCCAAAAAACACCTCGACAGCCTGATGGCGTCGCTCAAGCCGGACGAGGCCGTCCCCCTGCTTCAGCAGGCACTCGGCAATCTGGTCGATTCGGGGCAACATCTTGAGGCACGCGAGTTGATCCGCCACTTGGAGGGCAAAAGACCGATTGACCCGCTCTACAGCAATATGCTCGCCTCCTTGGCTTTGCGGTGTGTGCTGCTGGCAAACGACTGGGCCAGCGTAACGCCGTCCTTCAACGCCTGTGTCGCTCAACTGCCCGACGAGCAACTGCTGCGGCTCCTCCGGGTGGCCTTTCCCACACTTCAGAAAAACAACAAGCCCGAGCTCGTAGAGCAGACCAGCAAACAGGTGATTTTCAACGCGATCGACAAAACGAACTCGGTGAACTATGCCGCGCGAGTCTGGGTGGAATCGGGGGTCGCCTCCAACAAGAAGCTGCTGCCCGAAAGGCTGAATGCCCTGCTTAACGCCAAAGTCTCCCCCGTCCAGATCGGCAACCTCTTTGACCGGTATTTTTATGAACTGGTTGAAGACCGCGACGTGATCCGCAACCTGTGCGCCTTGGGCGACCGACTCCTTGCCGTCTGTTCCGACGAGGCCACCGTCAACACGGTCAAAGTGAAAGTCCTTGACGGTGCCTTCATCACCGACAATTTCGACCTCGCCGTCAGTATGCTGGAACAGGGCATCCCCGGCAAAGACAAGATCTGGCACGATATGTCGCTCCCCAAAGTCAAAGCCCATCGCGCCATGGCCAAAAAACAGCCCCGCGAGGCTGTCCAGTATTTCCGGGAATTCATGAACGCTTGGATTGTCTCCAAACAGGAAGAGGAATTCGACCCCACTTCGGGCATCGCCTACAGCCGCGACTGGATCCTCGGGCGCAACGCGAACCGGATCGCCAACATTCTCGACGCCATCCCGGACAAGGCGGAGGCCGCCAAGGCACGCGCCGAAGCCAAAGCCTATTTCATCACCGCGCTCAAGAAAGCCGCGACGGATCCCGAAGCGCTGAAACTGCTGAAGGCCGAGACCAAGGACTACGGGCTGTAGCTTCGAAAGCGCGTTAAACGGCCGTCCAGCCGGCAACCAGCGCGGTGATCGCATCCAAGGCGTCGGCCTCGGGAAGCACGTTAACCTGTTCGCCCCGCACAAACAGGGCGAAGGTTCCGTTACCGCCAGCCACGGCAATGTCCGCGCCTTTCGCCTCGCCTGGGCCGTTGACCACACACCCCATGACCGCCACACGCGGGCGCGCCGCGCCCGGGTGCTCGCGGTAGAAGCGTTCCAGCCGCTCCTCGACCTTTGCAGCCAACCCGGCCACGTCCACACGGGTTCTGCCGCAGGTCGGGCAGGAGGTCACCGCCGCGCCGGGCTCGCGCAGCCCCACGCTCCGCAGCAGCTCCACGCCCACGCGCACTTCTTTCGCCGACGTGTCGGTGAGCGAGACGCGGATCGTGTCGCCAATGCCGTCCAGCAACAGCGCGCCCAATGCGACACACGAGCGGACTGTGCCGGGGATAAACGTTCCCGCCTCGGTCACTCCCAGATGGAGCGGGTATTCGGTGCGCTCTGAAAGCATCCGGTATGCGGCCAGCGTGCGCGGCACATCTGACGCCTTGACGGAGAGCTTGATCTCGCGGTAATCCTCGGCTTCCAGCAAGGCCACATGCCGCAACGCGCTCTCCACCAGAGCCTCGGCGGTTGCCGAGCCGAATTTGGCAAGAAGGTCTTTTTCCAGAGAGCCGCCATTCACGCCGATGCGGATCGGCACGTTCCGCACTCTCGCCGCGGCCACCACAGCCCGGACACGCTCCGCGCCCCCGATGTTTCCGGGATTGATTCGCAGCCCGTCCGCGCCAGCCTCCAGCGCCGAAAGAGCCAGGCGGTAGTCGAAATGGATGTCTGCCACCAGCGGCACCGGCGACTGTGCCCGAACCCTCTTGAACACCGCAGCCGCAGTCTGATCGGGCACGGTCAGGCGCACAATGTCGCAGCCGAGTTCCGCCGCTTCGGCGATCTGCCGTGACAAAGCCGCCTCGTCGTGCGGATGCGCGTTGGTCATGGTCTGCACGCTGACCGGAGCCCCGCCGCCGACCGCCACCGGCCCCACCCAGATACGCCGCGTTTCTGTCCGAAGACGAAGAAGCATCCCGAAACCGCCTTCCGTCACGGCGCCGCAGGCGCGTTTGTCGCCGCCGCCTGGTTTGCCGCTTCCGCCGCCGCGTCGCGCGCGTAGGCGCGGAACGCTTTGGCGTACTTCACCTGCTTCACAATGTCGCGATAAAAAAGCAGCGCCATCAGACCGATCAACAGCACCGCACAGGCATTCACCAACACAGATACCACTTTGGGGTGCGGCTTGCGGCGCGTGATTATTTCGAACAGGGCAAAAAGAATATGACCGCCGTCCAGCACCGGCAACGGCAGCAGATTCAGGATCGCGAGGTTTACGCAGATCATGCGGAGAAAACCAAGCGCGTCGGCCATTCCGCCTCGCACCGTATGGTACAGGCCGATCACAATCGCGACGGGACCGCCCACATTCTTGGCTACCGCCTTACGCTCGCCTTTGGAGTCGGGCAGGATCAACGCCTGCAAAACGCGCACCACAGACATCGAGTCCCACTTCAGTTGCTGCCACGGATCGCGGTACATCATCCATGCCTTGACGTGCTCTCTGCCGTCTCGCCACCGGATGCCGATCAGGTGGCGCTTCTCGGCCGCTTCGTAGCGCGGCGTCACCGAAACGTTCATGCGCGCCTCGCCCCGCTTGACCATCAACAGGGCCGGAACCCCACCCTGCCGTGAAATGATCGACGAGAAGTGATACGCGCCCATCACCGGAATCTCGCCGACAGCCAAGATCACATCGTTGGTCTGAAGGCCGCTTTCCGCAGCCGGAGAGCCCGGGATCACTTCGAACACCTCGCACCGCGCCTCAGGGAAAACGCCGGCCAGAACCCGAAGTTCGGCGAAATTATTGGTCTGGAACGGCAGCACGAGCTCACGAGAAGCCCCCCCCTGCTGAACGCCGAATGTGGCAGACCCCGACTCGCCCGCCAACTGGTACTCCACCTGCAGGTCATTCCACGTGCTGATTCGTTTGCCGTTCACCGTCATGATCCGGTCGCCGGGACGCAACCCGGCCTTCCATGCCGCCGAATCCTCCGACACCGCGCCGACCCGCGTGTCCACCACTCCGGTCTTGACGCCCGGCGTCAAGAAGATCACGTAGGCCAACACGATCGCCAACACCACATTGCCGAAAGGGCCCGCGAAAGCCACGACGATCCGCTTCCACGCGGCGATGTCAGGCAGCTCGCGCCCGGCCTCGCCGTCATCGCTGCCGCTGTGCGACGCTCCCTGGACCTTCTCCATCCCCGAAGGGTCGAGCTGGGGCAACGCCACGTAGCCTCCGAACGGCACGCACCCGATCTTGTATTCGATCCCGTTGACCGTCCGCTTCCAAAGTGCGGGGCCGAAACCGATCGCGAACGCGTCCACCTGCAAGCCGAGCAAGCGCGCGGCCAGAAAATGGCCGAACTCATGAATGAAGATCGCTAAACTGAACAACAGCGCCACGCCGACCCAAGCCAACACCGAGCCTAGCACGCCCAAT
>CAYZQL010000089.1:0-14197 GCA_964480555.1 uncultured Lentisphaeraceae bacterium
ACACCACCGCGCCGACCGCCCGCGCGATGCCCAGCTCCGGCCCCAGAATCCGCGCGGTCATGATCATGGCCAGCACGTTGATGGCCGGTCCCGAATAAAGGAACGCGCACGCCGGACCCAGCCCCGCGCCCATGCGGTAGATGCCCGTGAAGAGCGGCAGGATCGTGCAGGAGCACACCGCCAGGATGCTGCCCGACACCGCGGCCACGCCGTACGCCAGCACCTTCTTCGCGCTCGGCCCCAAGTATTTCATCACCGCCGCCTGGCTCACGAACACGCCGATCGCGCCCGCGATGAAAAACGCCGGAATCAGGCAGAGCAGCACATGTTCCTGCGCGTACCACTTCACCAGGTGCGCCGCCTCCAGCAGCGCATGGTCAAACCGCGCGACGCCCACCGGCAGATAGAAGCAGGCCAGGAAACCCGCCACGATCCACGCCAATTTCTTCCACTCGCTCTTCCAGTCCATAAGTACAGCCTTTTCGCAGTTTAGCGGTTTAGGCTGTTAGGCTTGACGCAACTCGATAAACAGGCACGTTTATTTGCCTAACAGTCTAACAGCCTACAGCCTAAACACCTTCTCACGCTCCCTCAATCACCGCCTCGACGCAGTGCATGAAATTCAGCACGCACGGCACCTTCAGGGAATAGAACACCTGCTTGCCGCGCTTGTCGTCCGCCACCACGGCCGCGTTTTTCAGCACCAGCAGGTGCTTGGAGACGGTCGAGAAATCCAGTTCGAGCCCGTCCACCAGCTCGCACACGCAGCGCTCGCCGCTGGCAAGCTGCTCCACCATCCACAGCCGGGCCGGATGCGCCAGCGCCTTCAGCACCTTGGTCTTAGCCGCCAGAACTGATTTTTCTTTACTGTTCACAGACCCTCTTTCGTTTTGTTGATTGGCATAATAACCAAATGTTGACCTGCTTGTCAACCCTCCGAAGCGCTAAGCGTTAAATTTAGACTCTACCGCTTTTGGGGTTGACCCTTGCGTGCCAAAAAAGGTAGAACGTAAACCATAAAGAGGATCTTCTTATGCCAGCACTTACACGGAAAACACGAATCGGCCTTTTCGGGTTCGGGCGAACAGGGGCTACCGTCGCGCGCGAAATGATCGACTCCGCGAATTCGGAACTTGTCTGGGTGGTCCGCAAAAGCGATGCCCATGCGGGCGAGTATGCCAGCCGTCTTCACGATTTCGGCCACGACGAGGGCCTCATCCACTGGCTGGGCGATATTGACGGTTCATTTTTCGAAAGCAACCCCGTCGATGTGATCGTCGATTTCTCGGCCTCTGAAACAGTCCACCTCTACAAGCCGGCCGCAAGCCAGGGGACGCGCATCCTTTCCGCCATTTCAAACTACCAGCGGGACGATCTAGCGGAGTTGAAAAAACTGGCCCGGAAAACGGCCGTGCTCTATTCGCCCAACATTTCGATCGGCGTCAATCTGCTTCTGCTGACCGCCATGGTCGTCCGCAGCGTCATCCCGCAAGCGGACGTCGCGATTCTCGAGGAGCACTTCCGCCAGAAACCGGAAATCTCCGGAACAGCCCTGCGCATCGCAAAGAAACTGAAAGTCGACCCGGAGGACAGCATCAGGTCCATCCGCGCGGGAGGCATTGTGGGCAAGCATGAAGTCCTGTTCGGCATGCCGAACCAGACGCTGCGGATCACGCATGAAAGCCTCAACCGCGGTGCGTTCGGACGCGGCGCCCTCGCAGGCGCGGAATGGCTGATGGAGTGCCCGCGGGGCTTCTACACCATGGAGCAACTCTTGGCAATCCGCTTCCGCGAGGCGCTGACACATTTCAAGTGACACCCGCACGACGGTCGTCGCCACACACGGGCCTCTTCTAATCTTGCTGGTGCGCGACGGCCGCCGCTATCGCAACGGCGATCTCCTCCTCAGGCGAGGACTTCGTGCCGGATGTTTTTGCTTTCTGGGCCTTTGCCCGAGGCTGCTCATCTGGCAGAATGTAATTGAATTTCGGTATGATTTTCGCGCTGAGCGATAAAATGCACACCAACAGACTGAGAAACAGAAACACGATACCCACACCGACGACCAAAAGAACCAAACCTTGCATCAACATCCTGAGCCTCCTTTAACGACGATCCGAAAACTGGCGATGTCAATTTCGCCCACACGGGGAACCACCTCCAAACGCGGTGTGGTCACTCCATGACCAGGGGTGCCAGGAAACGGATCGCCAGCCAAGCGGCAAGGCTTCCAGAAACAAGAATGGCGGAATATCGCCGCCAATGGGCCAAGGTCGCGGGAACACCTTCGCCGGTTTGGCCGTTTAAGTGACGGACATCGATGTACCGGATCCACACAAGAGAGGCCACCGCAATCAGGCAACCTGCATCCAGGAAAGACGGCCCTTTCGGACGATTCTGAATCAACAGGCCGAAAAGAATAAACAAAAGGGCATTGCCCAAGAACATCCAATAGAGACGAGTGAGGCAACCTGCGCCACTGTCCTGTTCACCACCCGGCTGGTCTTGCATCGCACACCATCCATGTCTGCGCTCGACGCGCGCTTGAATGGATGGCGGCCCGACCATCTCAATACCTGCGGGAACACCCTGCACCCGCACCCAGAACACACACAATTAAACGTTGTGAGGGCTAAAAATACCAGATTGACCCCGGCCCCTCAAGCAGGGGTTCATATTATTTCCCGACTCAGTATACGGGAGTGGGCCTGCCGCGTCGCAGGCGGCCGGCATCATCCCTGCTGCTTCATTTGGGGAAAGAGGATCACGTCTCGGATCACCTCGGTTCCGGTGAGCATCATGACAAGCCGGTCGATCCCCATGCCTAGCCCGCCGGTCGGAGGCATGCCGTGCTCCAGCGCCAAAATGAAATCCTCGTCGATCTTCTCCGGGTCGTCACCCGCCTGATCGGCGAAAGCCGCACGCTGCGCCATCGGGTCGTTCTGTTCGGTATAGCCAGGACACAACTCCTTGCCAGCGACCACAAACTCGAAGACGTCGACCAGTTCAGGGTCATCCGCACACGCCTTGGCAAGCGGCACGAACTGCCGCGGAATGCGCGTCACAAAGGTCGGCTGCCGCAGCGTCTTCTCGACTGCTTTGCCGTAAACCTCGTGCGTCACCATCAGATGGTTCCACGACGGATCGATGTCCACGCCTTTGGCTTCTGCCTTGGCTCGCGCTTCGGCTGCGGTCAGATCGAACCAGTCGGCGCCCATCACCTCTTTGACCGCGTCACGATATGTGATCTCGCGGTAGGGCGGCGTGAAATCGAGAATTTCCTTGGCCTCGCCATATTCGACCTTCATCGTGCCAAGCACCTTCTCGCACAGATGTGGCAGCAGCCCTTCAATAATCGCCTTCATCGATTTCCTGTCGCCGTAGGCTTCGTAGATCTCAAGCACCGTGAACTCGGGGTTATGCGTGCGGTCGATCCCCTCGTTGCGGAAGTCCTTGCCCAGCTCGAAAATCTTGTCGTACCCTCCCACGATCAGCCGCTTGAGGTACAGCTCCGGCGCGATGCGCATCACCATCTCGGTGTCCAGCGCGTTGTGGTGGGTGAAGAACGGCTTGGCCGCCGCGCCGCCCGCCTGTGCCTGCATCATCGGGGTCTCGACTTCAATGAAGCCACGGGCGTGCAGAAAGTTGCGGATTTCAGCGAGGATCGCGCTGCGCTTGTTGAAGCGGTCGCGCGAGTCGGGGTGCATCATCAGGTCGAGGTAGCGCTTGCGGTAACGCTCCTCCACGTCTTGCAGTCCGTGGAACTTCTCCGGCGGCTGCATGATCGCCTTGCCCAGAAACGTCCAGCTGTGGACCTCGATCGTGGGCTCCCCCATCTTCGTGGTGAAAAGCCGCCCCTCGACGCCGACGAAATCTCCCAAATCGAGATAGGCAAAACCCTCGAACTGCTGCGGGGTAAGCAAATCTTTTTTCACAAAAATTTGAAAGCTGCCCGTGCCGTCGCTGATGTTCGCGAAGGAGGCCTTGCCCATCCGCCGCACGGTCATGAGCCGCCCCGCCGCCCGCACGATCTTGTTTTCCTCAAAACCCGCGCGGACCTCCGACAACCGGATGCGCTCAAAAGCCTGTCCGAACGGGGCGAAGCCCAATTCTTCCAGCTTGCGCAGGTTGGCGATGCGCTGTTCGCGGTATTCGTTGCTCGAAAGCGGCTGTTCCTCTGACATCTCTTCGTCTTCCTTCCGTAAAAGTGATGAGGGAGTGTAACACACACCGCCTCCGATTGTCACCCCGGCTTCTCAGGCGAGCGAGGGACGGTTGACGTGCCGTCCGCCCGCGGGCTGGCGGGATCGGCCGACACGCGTCCGGTGCCGCTCACGTCTTCGACCAGCACGGGGTGAATCGTCCCGAACGTGGGCGTGTACCCGCGCCACTCCCACGCGTTGAGCGCCACGAAGTCGTCATGCGTGACGCCCCGCACGTTGCGGATGACCCCGTAGGACGCGGGTCCGTTGACATGGACGCCGAAGGCCCGCGCCTGCTCTCAGTCATGCCTCCCGAGTGCCCAGTTTTCTCTGCATCTGCTCCAGCGGGACGCCTTTTGTCTCTGGGACCACGAGCCTGACCCAGACGAGCTGAAGGACCATCATCCCGCAGAAGATCGCAAAAATGGTGCCCGGCTCAAAGGCCTCCACCATCTTCGGGAAAAAGAGCGTGGTTCGTGCGCAGCCATTGGCAAGACCGCCAGTCCTAGTTCCAGCACGACCGCAGCGCGTGCGCCTCGCCCCGCACACCTTTGGCCGACCCCTTCTCCACCGTCATGGTCACCTTGCGCGCATCCGCCTGCGGAATCACCGCCGCCGGCGCATAGAGCAGTCCGTCTTGCGAAAAGACCTCGATGCAGGTGCGGTCCAGGTAGATGATGAGCCCCAGCTTACCGTCCTTGGCCGGCCACGGCGACGTGTGCCTGGCTAGGGTTAATTCCTGTTTCGCCGCGTTGTAGCGCAGCGGGACGCCGCGCAGCGACAGGTTGATGACGGCATCCGCCGACACCTCGCACGCCAGGCGCAGCTCGACGAGTTCCGCCTCGAAGCCTGCCAGCGGGTTCGCCCCGCCCGCCGCCAAATCCGCCGGACCGAATGCCCGCGTCAGCTCGCGCAAGCCGTTCAGCTCCTTCACCGGCGCGTGCGTCAGCCGGACACCCTCCGGCGTATTGACCAGCCCCAGCTCCTGCGGCAGGCTCAGGCACTGGCTGAACGGCATGCCGGGCGCCGGTGCCTGCAGCCACCCGATCAGCACGCGCCGGCCGTCCGGCATATCGCTGAAGGTCTGCGCGGCGTAGGCCGCCGTTCCGCAATGGCCCTTCAGCCGCTCCGCCTCGGGCTTGAGCGTGACGCCGTCGAACGCGCCGACCGCATACTGACCGTCCGCGCCGAACAGCACCCACCGCCGCTCCGCCGAACCCGCGACAGGCAGCTCGAAAAGGTCCGGGCACTCGTAGAGGAAGCGGCCGCCGTCAGCGTCGCCCGGCACAGCCGACAGCGCACGCCACGCGCGCAGGTCGGGCGAGGACAGAAGCTCGACGGTGTGCAGTTTCTCGGGCCTTTGCACGTAGAGCGCCATGATCCAGCGCCGTGTCGGCGCGTGCCAGAACACCTTGGGGTCGCGGTTGCCACCCGTGATGTTCTTGACGACCGGGTTGCCCGCGTACTTCGTGAACGTGCGGCCGTCGAGGCTCCACGCGATGCACTGCGTGGCCGGGTTGCCCGCAGCCGTGTAGATCAGCACCAGCGGCGCCTTGCCGTCGTCTTTCCCGAAGCCGCTCGTGTTGGCGTGGTCCACCACCGCGCTGCCGCTGAACATCGGCCCCAGCGCGTCGGGGTAGAGCGCCTCGCCGAGTTCTGTCCAGTGCACGAGGTCCTTGCTCACCGCGTGTCCCCAGTGCATGTTGCCCCAGCCTATGCCGTACGGGTTGTGCTGGAAGAAGAGATGATACTCGCCGCTGAAGAAAACGAGCCCGTTCGGGTCGTTCAGCCAGCCGCGACGAGCCGAGAAGTGAAACTGCGGACGCAGCGCCTCGCGATAGAGCCCCTCTTTGGGCACCGCCTCGTCGGCCGTGCGCACGTTTGCCAGCCCCTTTGAGCTGGCCGGGAGCTTGTCCGCCCAGAGCGTGAGACGCTTACCTTTGCGGTCCATAGCGGGTGGCGCGGGCTCTCCGAGCCCGCTTTTCGGCACCAAGGGCTCTCCGAGCCCGCTCACATCCAGCGGCGCCCACCAGTCGGGCTCGCCCTCGGCCAGCTCGATGTCGAAGAAGCGCAGCACGCGGGCGCCGTCGCGGACCTCCATCTTGCACTTCGTCCCGCCGTTCTTGACCGGAAAAAGCAGCCAGCGCTTATCGACGGTCACGGCTCGCGTCACCTCTTTTTTCGGCAAAAGCGATGACGGGGGGTTCCCATCCCCCTGCCAGTTCGCGGCATGTCCTTCAATCCCGTAACGTTTCCCGGCCTGACTCACCGTCCACGACAGCCCGATCAACTCGCCCTCTTGAAGGATGGGCGTCAGGTGTCCGCCATAGGCCATGTTCGAAGGCTGCCCTTCCACGAAACGATGCGAAGGTTCGGCGTAAGAGAAGATCGCATCGGGCTCACGAGCGGCGAAATGCCCGATCTTTATCCCGCTCGGCAACAGATGCTCGATGACGAACAAGTGCACCCAGCCATGACTGTACGCCACACCGGTCAACTCCTGCGCCCGCACATCGGGTGTGCGCACGGTCACGGGGCGCGCCTTGGGCCACGAGCCCGGCTGCTCCGGTTCGGAAGATGCGGCGTGCACGATACGGTATCCGCCGGCCGTGGTGCGGTGGTAAAGATGGAGCCGGTCGTCCCGCTCCAGAGCGACGACCGCCGGGTCGTCGTCCTCGCCGTCAAGGTCGCTGACGGGGGCGGCGGTCTTGCTCCAAGGAAGCTGCTCTGGATCGTCCCCCGACCACGCCAAGCCGATCGAGCGCCGGGTGAACTGCGGGGTCCGGCGGGCACTGAAGGGGACCCAGAGTTTGCCGCAGAAAAAGGCCATGCCGGCGGGGCTTGCCACCCCGAAACCGTCGTACGTTTCCTCCGGAGTCCCCTTCGGCACCGCGAGACCGTGAAAGGTCCAGACCGTCAAGTCCGGACTGCTCCAAAGATACAGCTCTGTGTTGTAGGTGTTCGGATGGCGCGGACTGTCCAAAGGCACCACGTCAGCAACCAGGTAGAACTTTTTTTTCAGGGGATGCCAGGCGACGGCGTGCTCGCGGATACTCGCCTCGCCCGTGGGCGAACCGGCGGGCAGGGCGACTTCAAACCGCTTGGCAGGATCTATTTTCAGGACCGCTTTGATACGGGACGCTTCCGCATTGAGAACGGCATTGCCCGCTTGAACGGATTTTGTCTGTCCATCGCCGACGGCCGCTACGGAACACAGGGTGCTGAACAAGCCAACAACCCATCGTGTTTTGTTTTGCCTCATGGGACCATTCACCCTGTTTTTCGCGTTACAACGCAAGGCTGGATATCCGTTTGTCCATAGACCGGAAGTCGCCCGTGAACACCTCGTTCATCAGCACGCTCGTCCCCTTCGGGATAGGCGGCTGCCGCACAAGTCAGATAATCGAACTCGGAGGCCAAATTTTGACAGCTATCAGACAATAGTGCCACATAAAAAAACTGCATTTTGTAATAGCGCTGCATGATCAACTTGAATCCGACCGCCCGAATCTTCATGACTCGGAAACAGAGCACGACGGAACCCGTGAACCTTTCGTCAGACATGCCCAAACACCAGCAGGTTTTTGAGGTGCTGAAGCAGGAAATTTCGTCCGGAAAATACGACGCCCGCCGTCGCCTGCCGAGCGAGGCCCAGCTCGTGCGGCGCCTCGCCCGCGCCACTCCGGCACAACGAGACCCCCGTTCTGTCAGAATGCCCCCTCCGGCGCTTAACCCGAAGGGCGCTTCCATTGGGTCTGTTTCCCCGGCAGACCGGGTCGCCCGCGTCCCGCCCGGGCGTATTTCGAGACCCGGCGTTGACGGCGGGTGGCGAAAACCATATAATGAGGCCACTTTAAAGGCCGGGAAGGACAAATCGGCAGGACGTTTGGGAGTGGTTACGCCTGCACGGAGAACAGCGGAAGGCCGGATGTGCATGCGGTTGATTCAACCGCGAGCGGAGCAGTGACAGCACAAGATAAGGAGTAGCTAATGTTCGTACGACGTCGCCACCATGGAAAGGGAGAAACTCGTTCTCCCATCGCCGCGACGGAACTTCGGTGCCCGGGGCGGAACGTAGCAGTAGGCCTTCTCTGCTTCGCACAGCTACTCATGGGAACCCAGGCCGCGGCTGATCTTGTCGGCTACTGGACCTTCGAGGACGACGACGCGTCGGACGGTTCCGCCTACGGCAACAACGGAACGCTGGTAAACGCCCCCGCCTTCTCCAACGACGTGCCCGCGACGATCTCCTCGCTGCGCTCCATTTCGTTCAACGGGAGCGACAACGACGGATCGTACGTCCAAGTCCCCCACTCCTCTTCCCTGGCTTTTACCGGAGGAACGGCCACCGTTTCCTTCTGGATGAAGGCGAACGCGGCCGATCCGAGCCCTTGGCTGCGCGCCATCAACAAAGACAATGGATCGTACGGGTTCGAGGTCCAGCGCAACGGAGACGGCGCCACCGCCACGTTCCGCATCGACACGGCCACCAACAACCAGGGTTTCGCCATCGGCAGTATTTGGAACGGCGCGTGGAACCACATCATCTGCTCTCTCGACAACGGAAAGGCCAATGTCTGGCTGAACGGTGTGCGCACGGTCAACAACGCCACGTATTTCCATGCCGGCGGATTTGACAACACCGCCAATTTTGTCATGGGCCGCAGCTTCCAGGAAGCCTCCCGCGAGTACGACGGGCTTATGGACGACGTGGCGCTCTGGGACACGGCCCTGAGCAACGGGATGGCGCTGGCGCTCTACAATCCGATCTGCGGATACACGGTGTCGCAGATGCAGACACTGTTTAATGTCTACAACAGCGGCGTGACGGACACGATCGGCGAGCGGCAATGGCACACCGTAACCAACCTGCTGCTGGGCGAAGGACGGAGTTTAGTGTGGACCAACCGCAACGCGTGCTACCTGCAGCTGGACGCCGCAGGCAAGGGCGTCGCCTCGACCAACCTCGCCACCACCGCGCTCGAACTCATCGGCTATTGGACCTTCGACGGCGAGGACGCCTCAGACCGTTCCGTCTATGGCAACGACGGCACGGTCGAGTCCCACGTGGCGTTCACCAATGACACCCCAAGCGGGACCGGACGATCCGCGGCCTTCTTCGGGGGGGGCGACAGCCTCGCCCAGATCAATGTGCCCAACAGCCAGACGATGGCGGTGGATGACGCCATGACGCTGTGTTTCTGGGTGAGAATGGACACCAACACCCCGAGTTGGACGCGCTTTCTTAGGAAGGGCGACGAGAGCAACACGCACAACAGTTGGCTGGTGGACCGCGACAGCAGCAGCAGCAACATCGGAATCCGGTACGACACGGCAGGCGGCGGCGGCACGTTCAACCAGAACCGGCTCGGCGGCTCCGGCAGCGAGATCGATGGCACATGGCACCATGTGGTGATCGTTGCCTACGACAACGGCAGCGGCACGACCGCAAACGGGACAACCAAGAAGTTCGTGGATGGGGAGCTGGTGCTGAGTCAGACGTACAATCACGGCACGGGGTTCGGCAATACGCTCCCGCTTGAAATGAACAACGGGGGGCAGTTCATTGGCTGTCTGGATGAGGTGTCCCTCTGGCATGCCGCGCTGACAGACGGGATGGCGATCGCTCTCTATGACCCGATCAACGGCTTCGACCAGACGCAGATGCTGGAGTTGTTCAACGTCTTCGTGACCGGACAGGCGCGGAAGGTCGGCGGCCGGCTCTGGAGGCCCGTATCCGGCCTCTCGCTGGGCGAGGGACAGAGCGCGGTCATGGGAGACAACTGCTACCTTCAACTGGACGCCGCCGGAAACGGGGTCGCAGCGACCATTCCTGGCACGCGAATCTCCGTCCTTTGACACTGCGTTTTGCGCGTGTATCTACGCGCGCGCCTGAAAGGCGCCGGACACACAGAAGACACGTTCGCCGGCTCCTGGAGCGGCGTCGCGCAGGATCTCGACCGACAAGGTCAATGAAACAGGATTGACGGCCCCTGCCCCGTCCCACATAATGACACCCTTTCTGCTTTCGGGAGCAAGGCTGAGGGCGCCGTCTACATCCAGCTCGATGCCGCGAACACGGGCGTGAAATATGTGCCGTCGGGCACCGCGATGTGCCTGTACTGACGGCCGACAGGGGGAAACAGTCATGCGATCACGGGTCACGCTGGTCCTGCTGGCGTTGGGGCAGAGCATTTTTGCCGCCGACGCCGAACGTTTCGTTTTCGCGCACTACATGGTCTGCATCCCGACGTACGGCGGCGGGTCGGGCATCGGGGAGTACCAGCGCGAGATCCGCGCCGCGCAGGCCGCCGGGATCGACGGCTTCGCGCTGAACTGCGGGGGCTGGACCCTGCGCGAGCCGCACTACAAGCGGCGCGCGCAGCTCCTCTATCAGGCCGCGCAGGAGCTGGGCACGGGGTTCAAGCTGCTGATCTCGGCGGACTATGCCACCGGCCTGACCTCCGAAGAGACGCTGGACATGGTGGAGAGCTTCCGCAGCCACCCCAACCAGTTCCGCCACGGCGGCAAGCCCGTGCTCTCGACCTTCGGGGGCGGCCGCGCGCAGACCGAGTTCATCCGCGCGGCGTTTCAGGGCGACCGCGCGATCGTCTACGTGCCGTTCTATTATCCGAAACCCGCCGCCGAAATGCCGAACCAGGCCCAGGTGGATCAGGTGTTCCGCGACCATTCGGACTTGGACGGCTTTTTCCATTTCGGCGCGGCGGGCACGCCCGCGCAGATCACCGAGAGCAACCGCCTGCTCGCCCAGAAGTGGCTGGGCGCGGGCAAACTCTTCATGGCCGGCATCACGCCGTACTACCGCGGGCTGGGCGGCAACTACCGCGTGTACGATTCGGGCGGCTTCGAGGGCGTCGCGCGGCAGTGGGAGGGCGCGATCCGCGACCGGGCCACCTGGGTCGAACTCGTGACGTGGAACGACTGGGGCGAGGCGTCGTACCTCTCCCCCTTCGGCGCGCCCTTCCAAACCCGCTTCTGGGACAACCACTGGGGGCCGATGCTCTCGCACGCGGCCTACCTGAGCGCCAGCCGCTATTACATCGCGTGGTACAAGACCGGCCAGCGGCCCGCGATCACCGAGGACGCCGTCTACTATTTCTACCGCACGCATCCCAAAAGCGTGCCGGGCCTCCGCAAGCCCGGCGCACCGGGCGGCGAGACCGGCCGGCCCGGCGGCGCGGACAGGCTGGAGGACAGCGTGTTCGCCACGGTGTTCCTCACCGCTCCCGCACAGCTCACGATCCACAGCGGCGACACGCAGAAGACCTTTGATGTTGACGCGGGCGTCCGGCACCTCTCCCTGCCGTTCGCGCCGGGCCGCCAGCGCTTCGTGCTGACGCGCGGGGGCGAGACGATCATCGACAAGACCGGCGAGCAGGAGATCTCCGCAACCGACGCCTGGGGTAACTTCAACGTCTTCGCGGGCGAGGCCAAGCCCCTGAAGGTCCGGGTCCAGAGCACGCCGGGCGGGCCGCAGATCCACGTCAACGGCAAGCCCGTGCCGCCGCGGTTCTTCTGGGGGTCGGAGAACAGCGGGAGCCTGCCCGTCGGCGCGGCGTGGGCCGAGCGCTCGTTCGAGTTCACGCCGGACGCGGACGTCCCCGGCAACGGCACGCTGCACTTCCGCTTCTCCGAAACGCCCGGCGACGTGTGGCTCGCCGACCTGCGCATCGTGGACACGCAGAGCGGCGCGCAGGTGTTGCCCTCCGACAGTTTCTCCGCGCAGGAGGCTTTCGCGCAGACCTGGAGCGCCTGGCCGGTCGGCGCGGCCAACACCGTCGGCCACTGCGCCTTCGCCGAGAACGCGCTGCGCGTGACGCTCGCCGCGCCTCCGGGCAACGGCAAGTGGCCGGACTTCCACCTGCACAGCCGGTGCGGCCTGACCTTCGCGAAAGGCCGGACGTACCGCTGCACCTTCCGCGCCAAAGCCCAGCCCGGGCAGCGCCTCACCCCGGCGGTGTACCGCGTGGACGGCGGCGTCCACTCGCACATCGGCGGGCCGCAGGGCTCGTTCCTGAGCCAGGTTGCTCTGGCGCGCGACGCGGGCGTCGACCTCGTCTCGTTCGCGGCGCCGGCCTGCTGGACCCCGCCCGGCCAGGCGCAGGACTGGGCACCGCTGGACACGCTCTGCCGCCGGATCATCGCCGTGAACCCGGAGGTGCTGCTGGTGCCGCGGTTCAGCGCCGACGCGCCCGGCTGGTGGCTGGCGGGCCACCCCGAGGCCCGCATGGTGTACGACGGCGACACCCCCTATCCGGTCGCCTGCGTGTCGGACCGCACCTACCGCGCCGACGTCTGCGCGCACCTCGAAAAGCTCGCCCGCCACATGGGCGAAGCCTTCCCCGACCACTTCGCGGGGCTGCACCCGTGCGGGCAGAACACGGGCGAGTGGTTCTACTACGACGCGTGGAAGCGGCCGCTCAGCGGCTACGACCCCGCCACGCGGGCCGCGTTCCGCGACTGGCTGAAGCAGCGGGGCGACCCCGCCGCGGCGACCGCCGAGCCGCCCTCCCCCGAAGAGCGCCGCGCCCACCCCGGCGGGCTCTTGCGCGATCCCGCGCGCGAGGGCCGCCTCATCGCGTTCGCGCGCCTCCAGCAGCAGGAGATGGCCGACTTCGTGCGCGCCCTCGCCGCCGCCTGCCGCCGCGGCACGGACGGCAAGAAGCTCGTGCTCTTCTTCTACGGGTACGGCTTCGAGTTCCCGCCGCTGAGCAACGGCGCGCCGACCAGCGGCCACTACGCGCTCGGCTCGCTGCTCGGGAGCCGGGACATCGACATCCTCTGCTCGCCGATCTCCTACACCGACCGCGACTGGCTCGGCACCGCGCCCGCGATGAGCGCGGCGGAGAGCGTGAGGGCCGCGGGCATCCTGTGGCTCAACGAGGACGACTCGCGGACGTATCTCGACCCGCGCAAGCAGGAGCACGTGCAGGAAGGCGGGCTGGTCGACCTCGAGCAGACGCGGCAGGTGATGCTGCGCAACACGGCGCAGGCCGCGCTGCGCGGCTTCGGCACCTGGTGGATGGACCTGCCGGGGCAGGGCTGGTTCAACGACGCCGCGATCTGGCGCGAGATCGTGCGGCTGAGGCCCGTGGACGAGGCCATGCTCCGGCGCCCGGCGCCGTTCCTGCCCGACATCGCGGCGGTCATCGACGAGGACAGCATGTGCCACCTCGCCGGCGGCTCGTCGCCGGCCGCGCGCCCGCTGATCTACGAGGGCCGCTCCGCGCTCGGCCGGTGCGGCGCGCCGTAC
This sequence comes from uncultured Lentisphaeraceae bacterium, assembly GCA_964480555.1. Classification (GTDB taxonomy): domain Bacteria; phylum Verrucomicrobiota; class Kiritimatiellia; order RFP12; family UBA1067; genus CAYZQL01. The sequence continues at coordinate 13,477 of CAYZQL010000089.1, forward strand.
GGGCAGTACCTGCTGCAGGACGTGCTCGACGGCAAGGTCCCCGCGCGCATGCAGGTCTTCCTTTCCGCGTGGCGGCTGACGGCGGAGCAGCGCCAGAAGCTGGCGGCACAGCGCAGAACGGGGATGTGGAGAACGCTGTCGGGGTGGATGGGCGTCGCTCACGCGACGGACACCACGCGCGTCTGGTGCTGGGCGCCGGGCTACCTCTACCCCGACCGGGCCGACAGCGCGGGCATCCGCGAGGTCACCGGTTTTCAGGCCAAGGAGGTGACCTTGCCGACGGCGGTGGCGACGCCGACCTCGCTCGGCCGCAAGCACGGGCTGGCGCAGGCGTGGGGACCCCAGGCGCCGATCCGGCCGCTCTTCTGCGTGGAGGCCGCCGCGGCCGACGAGGTTTGGGCGACCTACTCCGACGGCTCTCCGGCCGTGGCGCTGAGGCGGTCAAAGGCGGGGCTGGACCTGTTTGTCGGCGTGCCGCAGCTGACCCCGGAGCTGCTCCACGCCGCCGCACGGCGCTCGGGCGTGCACCTTTTCACACAGCCGGGGCCCGCGCTCTGGGCCGCAGAGGGCCACCTCTCGGTGCAGGCGCACACGAACGGGCCGGTGCAGTTCGACACCGGTGGCAGGCAGCCGGTCTGCGACGCGCTGGACGGCACGCGGCTCGGCACAGGTCCGCGCGTGGAGCTGAACATGGAGCAGGGCGAGGTGCGCGTGATGCGGT
>CAYZQL010000090.1:0-14160 GCA_964480555.1 uncultured Lentisphaeraceae bacterium
CCCAGCACCGGCGAGACCCGCACCCTCGCCATGATCAACCGCCGCTCCTACACCGCCGGCGACACCTTGTGCCTCACCAACGCCGGCATCCGCTTTCTCTGGCGTGTCGAGTCCGTGGCCAACCGCGACCTCCGCCTGACGCCGGTCACGGCCGAACGCGTCACGGCCGCACAACACGTCCCACCCGATCTCCAAAAGACACCGTAAAGAGCCTTTTTCTCTCTCAAAACAAACCAGGAGTATCCGATGAAACGTATCATCCGAGTCTGCATCTTCGTCACCGCCGCCCTGTTCACGGCCTTGCCGTTCCTGACGTGCGCGCAGGAGGCCGCCCCGGAAGCGGCCGTAGCGGCAACTCCGGCCCCGCAACCGCCGAAACCCGCCGAGCCGCCCGTCGTCCGCGTGGTGGACGCCGCCAACAGCAACGAGGCGGTCGTCTCGATGAGCTTCGAAGAGACGCCCCTCACCGATGTCATCAAGGCTTTCCGCGACGCCACCGGCGCCAACATCATCTCCGGCGGCACCAACCTCCAAGGGACCGTCAGCGTCCGCCTCGATAAAGTGCCCTGGCGCAAAGGCCTCTCCTCCATCCTCGACCCCCAGGGCATGCAGCTGGTCGAGCAGCCCGCCGGCTCAGGCATTTTCATCGTCACCATCAAAACCGTCGAGATCCCCAAGATCACCCGGACCTTTGAGCTCAACCACGCCAAGGCCGACGACGTCGCCAAACTTTTCAAGTCGACCCTCGGCAGCGCCGGCATGGCCACGCCTTTCCCCGCCGCCAACGTGGTGATCCTGACCGCCCCGGAACAGCAGCTCGGCGAGTGCGAGAAAATCATCAAAGCCATCGACAAGCCCAGCCCTCAGGTCTACATCGAGGCCCGGTTCGTGGAGCTGTCCGCCAAAGCCAGCAAACAACTCGGCCTGAAGTGGAACAGCATGAAGGAGGTGGGCGTCACCGTCAGTAAAATCAAGGCCGGCTACGAGCGCAACGACGGCCAGGCCAACCATTTCAAGACCGGGGGAACCCAAGTCCGCCCACAAGCCGGCGACAACGCCAATAAGACAGAAGAGGTCCAGACGATCCTCACCCCAAAAGAAGTTTTTTCTGCCCCCGGCGCGGACCGCCTCGCCGAAAGCATGGGGTGGTACAAGGCGGGCGGGATCGGCGGCCAGTTGACTGCGACGGATTTCAGCCTGACCTTGAGCGCCTTTGAACAGATGGACGGGGTGTCGATCTTTAGTAACCCCAAAATCATCGTCTCCAACGAGAAAATCGCGAAGATCGACATGACCACCAAGCAGCCGAACGTCGAGGTCGATTTCCAGGCCGCCACGCAAGAGGGCCAGCGCGACACCGTCTCCACCAAGCTCGGGCTCATCCCCGGCAAGAGCGAGCCCTTCGTGGGCGAGGCTTTCTTCAGCTACGGCATCACCCTCACCGTGACCCCGCGCATCAATCCCACCGGCCTGATCACCGTCGACATCGAGCCCTCGCTCAGCGAGCTAGACCCCGATGAACAGTATTACCGCCCCTCCGGTCTGGACAAGGACATGCCGGTCGCCCGTTATCCCAGAATCGTTATGCAACGCATCCAGACGACGTTCACCATGCAGAGCGGGACCACCGCCGTCATCGGCGGGCTCTCCAAAACAACCGAAGCAAACATCGACTCGGGCATCCCGATGCTGCGCGAGCTGCCGTGGATCGGCCCGCGCCTCTTCGGCTGGAAAAGCCGCCGCAAAGACCAAGGCGAAATCGTCATCTTCGTCACCGTGGGCATCGCCGACCCGGACGACCTTCCGGAAAACATCGGCATGCCCAAGAACGCGGTCCTGAGCCGCGAGCTTTTCACCGGCGAAGTCAAAGAGCCGGGCGACCGCACCAAAGAAGAGGTGATGAGCCTCGAAGACCCGAAGCCCCTTAAAAAAGCACAGCCGCAGCCGGACACGGAGACGGAGACCGCGGCACCCGCCGCAGCCGCGTCTGTCAGCGAGCGCGAGGCTTCCAAGGCGCCGCAGCCGGCCGATGTTGCGCCGCTGTTGCAAGACAAGTGAGGATCGTCTGGAAGCCCGTCTTCCGCCGGGGTGCCCGCAACCGGGTGTAACCGCTAACCTGCAACCCTCCGAGTGATTCGCTATGGCTGCTATTGACCGTTTTCTACTGCCGCTTGTTGCCGGCGAAGGCAGCGACTTGCACCTCTATGCGGGCCGCACCCCTTACATGCGTATCCACGGGACGGTCGCCCCGGTCCCCGGGGAACCCCCGCTCACCAGCGACCAGGTCTTCGCGCTGATCCGGGAGATCATGCCGAAAGAGAACATCGACCAGCTCGTGAGCGAATGGGACACCGACTGCTCCTACGAGATCCCCGGCACCGCGCGTTTCCGTGTGAACGGGTTCCGCGACATGGTCGGGTACGGCACCGTCCTGCGCGTCATCCCGGAGAAGATCCCGACCTTCGAGGAATTGAACCTGCCCGATATCCTGCGCGACTTTTGCCTGCTCTCGAAAGGCCTCGTGGTCGTCACGGGCCCCACCGGCAGCGGCAAGTCCACCACCCTCGCGGCCATGATCGACACCATCAACCGGACCCGCAACGAGCACATCATCACGATCGAAGACCCCATCGAGTTCGTCCACACCCCGCAAAACTGCATCATCAACCAGCGCGAGATCCACCACGACACGCGAAGCTTCGCCCGCGCGCTGCGCGCCGCCCTGCGCGAAGACCCCGACATCGTGCTCGTCGGCGAAATCCGAGACCTCGAGACCATGGAGATCGCCATCGAGACCGCCGAGACCGGCCATTTGGTTTTCGCCACCCTCCACACCAATACGGCGGCCACCACCGTCGAACGCATGATCGACAAATTCCCGGCCGGGCGGCAGAACCAGATCCGGTCCATGCTTTCCGACACCCTCAAAGGCGTGGTCGCCCAGACGCTCTGCAAAAAAATCGAAGGCGGCCGCATCGCCGCCTTCGAGGTCATGGTCGTCACCACCCCCGTCGCCGCGCTCATCCGCGAGGCCAAAACGCACATGCTGCCCTCGGTCATGCAGACCGGCAAAGCCGCAGGCATGCAGACCTTCAGCGACGAGTTGACCCGCTTGGCCGCCAAAGGCATCATCTCGGCGGAAGACGCCTACATCAAGGCCGTCGACAAGGTGGACATCGAGACCAAGTTCCGGCTGGCGGGCATCAGCCTGGATTTCAAGAAGAAAGCCGAAGAGGCCGCCCGTCTGGCGCGCCTGGAAAAAACGCGGGAAAACTTGAAAGAGGCGCGCGCGATCGTGGCGGCCGAACCTCAAAACACCGAAGCGCTCTGCAACGTGGCTTGGCTTCTCGCCACCTCGCCCTTCGCGGAGTTGCGTGACGGCAAAGAGGCGCTCAAACTGGCCGAGAAGGCGAACGCGATCCTGCGCGACAAAGACCCCGCCACGCTCGAGGTGCTCGGTGTGGCCCAAGCGGAATATGGCTCTTTCCGGCGCGCGCTCGACGCCACCCGCCGGGCCGCCGCCCTATACACGCAGGCCGGCGATACAGTCCGGGCCGCCGCCCTCACCACCCGCCTCTCGATGTTCGAGCAGAACAAACCCTACCGCGAAGAGTAAGGCTCCCGCCTACAGTTGCAGGATGGAACCGGCGACTGCCGTAACGTTCTGCCCGCTCTGCACCGGCAGCAACGACAATTCGAGTTTCACGGGAACACCGCCCGGGGTCGGCACCTGCATCTTCTCACGGAGTTTCTCGCCGCAGGCGGCACGCAAAAAGAAACGCGCCGCATCCGGCAGGAGGTCCATGAAACGCACGCTCTTGGCCTGCGCCTCGTCCGGTATCCCAAAGGCCTCCAGCAAGGACGGGTTGACCATCAGGAAAAAACCTTCCGGATCACAGACAAACGCGGGCACCAGCGCCACCTCCAGCGCCGCACGGCTTTTGCGCAGATCCTCGAGCGCGCCCTTGCGCCGCTCGACATTCCGGATCGCGAACACCATGTTGTTTCCGCGCGTCAGAGAGAGCGTGCTGACCCCGACCTCGCTCGAAAAAGACGAGCCGTCCTTGCGCACGCAGCGCGCGTCGATCAGAATGTGGTGATTCTCGGCCAGATTACGTTTCAGATGCTCGAACATCTGACTCGACATCCCGGGAATGATTTTGCCGATCGGAAGATCCCACGCATCCTCGCGCGAATATCCGAGCATCTCCTCGACCCGCGTGCTGCAGTCCACGACATGCCCCTGCTCATCCAAAATCAGCAGCGCGTCATACAAGCCGTTCATCAACTGATAGTAGAGCGCGCGCTGATCGGTCTTCGGACGCACGATGGTCTCGTCGGCGTCGCGCTCCACAACACCCTTCTTATTCTCCATAGCCGGTGCCGGAGACACAACCGATGTCGGCGCCGCCACAGGAGCCTGAACGGCCGCCCCGGCCGGCGCAGGAGCCCCCGCCTTGGGGCGCAACCCGAAGACCATGGGGTGCGCAGGCGCACCCGCTGCCGGATCCCGCGGTGCCGCCGCAGCAGCACCCGCCGCAGGCTGTGCCGCCAAACGCAGGCCGCCGCCGACCGCTTTCAAGACAATCTTCGCGGCCGCCGGCACGGCCGCGCCGGCAACGCCTGAACCGGGAACCGACCCGGCGCCAGTTCCCGCCACACCGCCTTCGGACTGCTTCTGGTCCATAACGTCACCGTTCGGCGTTCGATGTTCGGCGTTCGGCGTTACCCTATCGGTTGTTCCCGCTCCGGGGGCGGCGGGCTTGACCTCACGCTCAGGAACCGCCGCAGGGCGCTCCCCCTTCATTTCCGAGACCGTCTGAGCAGACTCGGCAACGGGAAAAACGGCGCTTTTCTCCGCCGAAGTCTCTTTCGTCATGGAACTGCCTGCCGGCACGTCACCTGAAGGACCCGCTGACACGCCCGGCTCCGCTCCCGTTTTCCCAAACCAGAATTTAATCGCCATGATTCACATCCTAAGACAAAATCAAATGCATATTTAGCAGAATCAGTGCCAACAAGCAACACACAAACCGCCTGCATGTGGCATACCTTGGCATACCATCTGCTTTATGATTAGCGAGTATTTATCTTTTCGAGAGTAAGCGCAATGAAAAAAAACACCTACACAAAGAGCATGTTGGTACGCGAATTGTCGTTCAGTACCGGGATCACACAGAAATCCGCCCGTTTCGTCCTCGAAGCCCTGTGCTATATCGCCTATCGCGAGGCCGCCGATCAGGGTTTTACCATACCGGGCCTCTGCCGTCTGGACGTCATCCGGCGGAAAGAGCGGAAGATGCGCAATCCTCAAACCGGAGAAAATATTCTCATTGCTGAACATGACGCCCTGCGCGTGCGCGCCCTGAAAAAGGCGCGTACCGCCATCACGCCGCCGCCGAAAAACCTGATCACGGTTCTTCCCCCCGCGGCTGCCGAAAGCGACGCGCCTGCCCCCATCCCCCAGGTCGAGGAAGATTATGCGAAGGCCGTCTCGTTCTGCTGCGCGAAATGCGGCCAGGAGATTGAGGCGCCCTTCTCCGCCGTAGGCCTTCAAGCCGAATGCCCCGCCTGTGGCGCGCCGATTAAAATCCCGTCCCAATCCGAGCCCGGCACCCTCCACGGGCCAGCCCTGCCCGAGCCCGCCCCCGCCGTGTCTCCCGTGTCCGCACCCGGCCCCATCATCGGCACCCAGCCGGTCACGGCCGCCCCGCCGCCGCCCACCGACCATGCCAAGCTCAAGAACCAGACCATCCGCATCGACCTGGCCGCCCTCGGATTCGACACCGCCGGCACGACCGCCCCCCAGAAAGCACCCCCGAAGAAACGCATGCTCTCTTTCTTCTGCAAGAATTGCCACCAGGAGATCGAAGCCCCCGCCGATATGGCCGGTTCGGCTTCGGAATGCCCCGCCTGCGGCGTGAGCTTCGAGGTCCCCTTCTTCTCGGATCCCGGCACCCTGCACGGCAGCGACCTCGACCACAAGAAAGACGCCGCCGCCCTTAAGGACATGAAGAGCCGCACCATCCGCATCGAGGTCCCCGACGACATTTAGCCCCCGCTTGCATTCCCGACCCGATTGCGGCATAATTCTGCCTTTCAAAAAAAGGCCTTTGTTATGCGTTTGCTCTCCGATCTGACCCGCGGCATCATCAAAGAAAACCCGACCTTCCGGCTGGTGCTCGGCATGTGCCCGACGCTCGCCCTCACCACCTCGCTCGAAAATGCGCTCGGCATGGGCGTGGCCGCCACCTTCGTGCTGATCTGCTCGAATGCCGCGATCTCGGCCTTGCGCAACATCATCCCGGCCGCCGTGCGGATTCCCTGCTACATCGTCGTGATCGCCGCGTTCGTCCAAGTGGTCGACCTGCTGATGCAGGCCTACACGCCCGCCTTGGCCGAAAGCCTGGGCATCTTCATCCCCCTCATTGTGGTCAACTGCATCATTCTCGGACGCGCGGAAGCGTTCGCCTCCAAAAACGGCGTCCTCTACAGCATTGCCGACGGCGTGGGCATGGGCGTCGGCTTCACGCTGGCGCTCTCCATCATCGCCGCGATCCGGGAGTTCCTCGGCAACGGCTCGATCACCGTCTGGGGCGATCTCGCCATCACGAACATCCACAGCCACGCCGCGGTGCTGGTCATCCTCCCTGCCGGCGGGTTCGTCACGCTCGGCCTGATCCTGGCCTTCATCAACCACCTGCAGGCCTTGGCCGCCCAGAAGAAGGGGGAAGCAATCCCCCTCCCGCTCGAGCTCGACTGCCGCCACTGCGCCCTCTGCAAGATGGGCGATGCCAGGTAGGGACGGTTTTCCGAACCTCCCGTCTACCCTGAGCAAGCCGAAGGGCGGGCGCCTCGGGGAGGCGTCCCTTCCCGAAACGGCTACACGTTAAACAAGAACCCGCTCTAGAGTTGCGAACCCTTGGACGGAAGCAACACGATATTCGTGATCTTGTTCGCCGTATCCTTGTATTGCGGGTCCGCCTTCAGCTTCAGCCACCCGGGGTGCTCGCGAAACCGTTTCCAAGTCGCCTCTTTCTCGCCCTTGTCGGCAAAGCCCAGCATGTAGGTCAGGTTGGCGAGCTTGTCGCCCGCCAGCGCCTCCCCGAAAAAGACCGGCTGCAGGCCGCAGGCCCGGAACACCGCGATCTCCCCGCCCTGCTCGAACATGGCGATCTTCTTGGCGTTGCGCTCGATCGTATAGCTGTTGTAGATCCGGAGTTGGAACAACCGGTCGGCAGACGAGGTCACCGGCTTCACCTGCGGGCAGGTCTCGAACGCGAGCAACAACGAGCTGCTGCAGGTGTCGTACAAAGGCTCTTTCATCGGCGCTTCGAAGATCGCCGCCGCCGCTTTCATGAACGCCGCGTCCGCCAGCAGACGCCGGTCGCTCGCCACAAACGTGGCCAGGTCCTGATGCGGGATCACCACGAACACGTTCGTCGCGTAAACCGCATTGCCGTCGTTCACCTCTCCGCTGCTCCAGAACACGCCCACCTTGCCGATCCCCTGCCGGTTCAGCGCGGGAATCAGCGCCGCGTCAAAAATCCCGATCAGCGCGTCCCGTTTTTCAACGCTGGAACAGCTGTACGTCCGGATCTCGACGAATTCCCGCCGGACCGCCTGCCCCTGCGCACACTGCGCCACGCCCATCAGCCCTGCCAACCCCGCCACCGCCATGAAGCCGCATCTCATCCCAGTCCTCCTTGTTGTAAAAGAAAGGGTTCCCTCCAATCTGTGAGGGAACCCTTATGCGTTTCCGCATGTTTGATCGCTACTCAGAAAACACGTCCTTTCGTCTTGTTTCGTCCTGTCGCCGGTCCGTCTTTCGGACGGTCCGGGGCTATATGCCTCCTCTTACCTCTTCTCACGCGCCGTCAGAAAATGTCCCGATTTTTTCCAATCAGCGAAGAGTGATCGCTGCCCGACGTTCGTACTGGGATCCGCAGTGCAACCTGTTTGTGTTTTGGCGTAAGCCGCCTTACCCGTTGCCCGGTCGCTTCCTCGGTCTGGCAAGCCCCCTCGTCGTCTGTGTGGGCGTATCGCCCTATCAGTCCGATTCTCACACGCCCCTCTGGGCTCTCGGTGCTTCGAAAAGGTAAATCCTGAAAGGTCCTCCTTTCCCCAGATGTGTACCTCGTAAGATCGGTACTTCTTTCCCAATCTTTGATGTAAGTATATTCCGTGGCTTGCGATCTGTCAACCCCCCGGCGATTCTTTTTTTATTTTTCGAGTGAGGGTTTTGGCCGCCCAAAACCGGGCATGCCCAGAGAATGACGAAACTGTCATGATTCCGGGCTGGCCTTTCCCAAACCCGCCACGGTAAGATTTACGCATGAGAATTCTTGTGGTCGAAGATGAGCGGAAGATCGCCGGCTTCATCCGCCAAGGGTTGGAGGAGCACGGGTTCGACGTGGAGGTGTGCGGCAACGGGGATGAAGCCTACGCGCTGGCCACGACGCGCCCCTATGACGTCCTCGTGCTGGACATCATGCTGCCCGGCCGGGACGGCCTCAGCATCCTGCGCGGGCTGCGCGAGCACAAAAGCGCCGTGCCGGTCATCCTCGTGACCGCCCGCACCGAGCTCAACGAGCGCATCGACGGGCTCAACCTCGGTGCCGACGACTACCTGACCAAGCCGTTCTACGTCGAAGAGCTCGTCGCCCGCATCCACGCGGTCGCGCGGCGCTCCAAAGACACCCCCGCCGGCCTTCTGCGCGCCGATGACCTGACCGTAGACCTGATGCGGCGCCACGTCCGACGCGGCGCGCGTGAGATCGAACTGACCGCCCGCGAGTTCAGCCTGCTCGAGCGCCTCATGCGCATGCCGGGAAGAGTCTACACCCGCACCCAGTTGCTGGAGCACGTGTGGGGCTACGACTTCGACCCGGAGACAAACCTCGTGGACGTGAACATCCGGCGGCTCCGCAAGAAGATCGACGAGGCGTCGGAGACGCCCCTGATCGAAACCGTGCGCGGGGTCGGCTACCGCATCCGCAAGAAGGAGTGACCATGTTCCGATCCTTCAAACTCAAGATGGCGCTTTTCTCCCTGTGCACCTCGGGAGCCATCCTGCTCGCCTTCGCAAGCCTGTTCATGTCCGTGATGCGCCGCGCCGGGCTCGAGCGCATCGACCGCCACCTGCACGCCTTGGCCGTCGGCCAGCTGCAGAGGCCTTTGCCGCCCGGGCACTGGGCGCGCTTCGACGACTCGCTCACCGCGCTCTTTGGCGAGAACACCCGGAGGCGGTTCCTGGTTCGGGCGATCGACCGCGAGGGCCGCCCGGTCTACACCTCGCCCCGCTGGCCAGCCTCGCTCGCGCCCGCCGTCCCCCCCCTGCCCGGCATGGACGATCCGCGCGACCGGCCGGGGCCCCCGCCGCGCCGCCCGTTCCCCCCGGGCGGTGAGCCGCCGCGGAGGCTGCGCGTCAGCCCGCCGCGGTTCCTGACCCTCCAGGCCGACGGCCGGAGCTGGCGCTTCGCCGCCATGCGCAACCCGAACGTCACGCTGTTTGTCGGAACGGATCTGGCCGAGCTGCAGGCCGAGCTGCAGCGCTTCCAGACCGCCTTCGCCGTCGCGGGTCCGCTCGGGCTGCTCCTGCTCGCCGCAGGCGGCTGGCTCTTGGCGGGGCAGGCGCTCCGCCCCGTCGGCATCCTCGCGCGCGTCGCGGCCGGCATGACCGCGAAAGGGCTGAGCCGGCGCGTGCAGACGCCCGGCGCGGACCGCGAATTCCAATCCCTGACCGATGTGATCAACGGCATGCTGGACCGCCTTGAGAGGAGCTTCGGCCAGGCCGCGCGCTTCAGCGCCGATGCCGCCCACGAGCTGAAGACCCCCTTGACCATCCTGCAAGGGCAGCTCAGCCAAGCGCTGCAGAGCGCCCCGTCCGACTCGGACGAGCAGCGCACCTACGCCGGCTTGCTGGAGGAGGTGCAGCGCCTGAAGTCCATCGTCCGCAAGCTGCTGCTTCTGGCGCAGAGCGACTCCGGCCAGCTCCGCCTCGCGCTCGAACGCGTCTGCCTGACCGCGGAAGTCGAGTCCCTGTTCGAAGACGCCCCCATACTGGCGCCCGGACTGACCGTGCGCAGCGACCTCGCGCCGGACGTGCGCGTCATGGCCGACCCCGAACTCCTGCGCCAAGTCCTGCAAAACCTCTTCAGCAACGCGGTGAAATATAACCGCGAAGGCGGCGTCATCGAGTGCAGTCTGCGGCAAGAGGCCGGGAACGCGACGCTCCGCTTGGCCAACACCGTGGCGGGCGACCTGAAAATCGACCGCGAGCGGCTCTTCGACCGGTTCTATCGCGGCGACCCGTCACGCAACCGCCGGGTGGACGGCAGCGGGCTGGGGCTGAGTCTGGCCCGGGAGATCAGCCGCGCGCACGGCGGCGAACTGACCGCCGAGGCGGACGAGACGCGCGAGGGGTGGATCGCTTTCCGGCTGACGCTGCCGTGCTGCGAAAGCGAACAGAGCGCCCTCCGAGATCAGGTCTGATACCGTCAGCATCCGGCTCCTGACATCCCGTTCAGAGGTCGTTCAACCCGGCCCGCACCCGGAGCGGATCATCGTACAGGCCGATCTCCTCCAGCGGCGGCAGCGGCCGGAACGGGGTGTGGTCCTCGACGGCCTTGAGGTCCGGCGTCTCCGCAAAGACCCGGTTCTCCCACTCTTCGGTGCCCTTGGGCTTCTTGTAGAAGGCCTCTTCCGCACCGATGAACAGGTTGCGCCAAATCCGGTTGCTGTCCGGCCTGCTCCGGAGGTCGGCCAGCTCCGGATAGCGCGTGCTGTAGGGCGGCAGCCGGATGTTCACGTCGGCGTACAGCAGCCTCTTGACGTGCGCGCTCTCCAGAAAATCCTCCCACCGCTTCGGCCCCCACGCCGAGAAGCTCACGCCGTAGCGGCAGCCCGTGAACACGTTGTTGTCGATGATATTGTTGTGCCCGCCGTGGATCTGCACGCCGCCGAAGTGCCCCGCCGAGGTGCGCTCGAAGAGGTTGCCGTAAACCACCATCCCGCTGATCGCGTCGTCGAAGCGGATGCCCGCCTGTCCGCACGGCGCCTCGCCGCCGCCGATGTCCTGCCAGTGGTTGAAGCGGATCGTCACGCCGCGGTAGGAGGGGTTGCACCACATGTCGATGCCGCCCTGGTCGTCCGACTCCCGCACCACGTGGTCGACCCGGTTGTACTCGATCAGGTGGTCGTTGCCCTCGATCCGCATGGCGCTCGACGGCGCGTGGTGGAAGCGGTTGTGCGCCACGCGCGCGCCGCACCCCTCCAGCAGCAGCGCGGGATTGTAGGTGCGCGAGCAGCGCGCGAAATGGCCGACGTCGTTGTTCTCGATCACGATCCGCCCGGAAGTCAGGTTCTTGCGGTTGCCGCCTCCCACAAGCATGCCGGCATGTCCCAGCGTGTGCAGGACATTCCCGTAAATTTTGACGTTGGCACCGTCGCCGACGGTCAGCGCCGTACCGCCCAGCCGGCGGATCACGTTGCCCGCGACGGTCACGTTGGCGCAGGTGCCCAACACGAGGCCGTGCTGCTGACCGTACTCGAAGGTCAGCCCTTGGAAAACGACGTCCTGAATGCTCTTGGCCTCGACGAACGGCTTGTCCCAGCGCGAGAGCACCCATTCGCTGAACCGCGGGTGCTTGAGCGGCCACACGTAGAGCAGCCCGCCGGCCCGGTCCAAGAACCACTCGCCCGGCCGGTCGATCTCCTCCAGCAGGTTCAGCACGTAGAAGGGCCGGCCGTCGCGCATGTCGTGATAGGGCTTCGCCTTCAGCGTGAACACGCCGGTCGCCGCATCGGCCGAGGCCACCGGCACCGTGCATTCGGCCCACAGGTGGAGCCAATAGCCGTTGGCCATCAGGTCGTCCGCCCGGGCCCACCGCGCGATCCGGTTGGTCGGGCAGGAGAACACGAGGTTCGTGATGTTGGCCTTCTCCATCCTCAGGTTGCCGGCGTTCGGCCAGCGCGCGGGCTCCAACGGCTGCCCGTCCTGGAACAGCTCGCGGACCGCCTGATTCGTCTGGCCCCGCCCATAGCCCGGCTGCGCGCCCAGCGCGGCGAACCCCTGCGCCTTCACGTCCGCCACATACACCTTGCCGCGCGCCTCCGGCGGCAGGCGCCCGAGCACCGCCGCGTCGCGCACCTTCCGGAACCCCCGCACGTGGAAGCCGCCGTCGAAGACCGGCCGCTCGTCCTGCCACGCGCGGTAGACCACCGGCGCGCCGATGCCGCCCGAATCGGCTTCCGAGAGCGTGAACGTGTTCGTGACTGCGTACCGCCCGCCGCGCAGATACACGCACGCGCCGCCCTGCGGCAGGGCGCCTTGCCGCTTGTGCCCGCGCACCGCGTCGCGGGCGCGCTCCAGCGTGGCGAACGGCTTCCCGTACGTGCCGGGGTTCGCGTCTCTGCCTTTCGGGGACACGAAGTAGCGGACGGACGGCTCGGGCAGCGGCAGCGCCCGCTGCCGGGTGGACTCCGGGTCGCGCGCCGGCCTGCCCGCCAGCTGGTTGGCGCACTCGGCGGCGCACGCCGCGGCTTCGTCCCTGAGATGCGACGCCCGATCGACCACCCCTGTCACGGCCCCGTACGCGTCCGCCGCCTCGGCCAGTTTGCCCTCCTGCCGCCACACCTGCGCGACCGACAGCGCCGCCAGGCCGCGCACCTGCGCCGGAAGCCGCGCGTCAGCCATCAGCAGCGCATACTGTTCGCGCGCGTCGCCCCACCGGCCCAGCTGCCACAGCGCCTGCGCATAGCGCTGGCGGATCTCCGCGCGGTCGCGCGGCTCGTCGAGGGTGACCGCGAGGATCTGCTTGAACACGCCGTCCGCCGCCTTGTCGTTTTTCTCGCGCATGTAAGCCTCGGCCAAGGCGAGCCCGAAGAGGCGCTGACTGTCGGCGTCCAGCTCGATCAGCTCGGGCAGCTTCGCCAAGACCCGGCTGGGAAGCTCGCTTCCCCTTCCGCTGTAGCAGACCTGCACGAGCGTCTCCATCGCCTGCCCGCGCAGATGCGCGGGCGCCGCAGGATTCTCGAAGAGCGCCGCGCAGGCCTCGGTGCCCGCACGCGCGCCCCGCGTCGCGTCCGGCAGGCGCGCGACCGCCAATTCCGCCCACAGCTTCCACGCGGCCGGAACGCCCGCCGCCGCCGCCACGGCCCGATACGCCGCGCCGGCCCCGCCCGCGTGACCCGCCCCCGCGGCCTCTTGCGCCTGACGCACCAACGGCCGGAGCGCGGCGGGAAGCGGCTGGCCGACCAGCGACAGCTCCGCCACCTGTTCCGGCGGCAGTGCGCGGTCGAACACCGCCAACTCGTCGACCGCCATCTTGAGCGAACCCACGCCGTATCCGGAGAAGCCCAGGCGCAGGGAGCCCTTCGGCGCGGCCGCCTGCCCCGCATACGGCTTCTCCGACGAGAGCATCCCGTTCACGTAGACGCGCGCCCGCGCGCCGTCCCACGTGGCGGCCACGTGGTTCCAAAAGCCCGCGCTGAGCGCGTCGGACGCACGGACGGAGAACGCGCCTTTCTCTTTGCCAAGCTCGAGCGCGGGCCGCCGCGTCTTCCAGTCGGGCAGCAGCAGACGCCAGCCGTCGTAATACCCGCTGCCGCTCGACGCGATCATGCCGCTGGTGCCGCTGCCCACGGCCTTGCCGCCTGCGGCGAGCGGGCGGAGCCACACCGCCACCGTGAACGCGTTGGACGGGAAGGTCAGCGCCGGCGCCTCGAACGACTCGCCGTCCAGCACGGCGGCGGCCAGGCCCGCGACGCGCCCCTGCTCCGTGGTCAGGACCGAACGGCCGTCCGGCTTGAAGGTCATCGCCGCCGCGGCCTCCGCACGGTTCGACTGCACCGCCGCAGCGTCTTTGAACGAATAGAAGCGGACCAGTCCTGGCTCGCGGGCCAGCGCGTCGGCCCCCGCGCGCCACACCTCGGCGGGAAGTTGCTGACCCTGCGCCACACCCAAGAAAGCCGCCGCCAGAATACACGACACTCGCATCATTTGTTTACTCCCCCTCTATACCATGACATGAGCGATAGCCTAGCAAACCTGCGGGAAAAGAGGAATGCGTACTTTGCCTGTTGCCTCGGACGGCTTTCCGCTTACTGGGTGCCCGCGTACTGGGCATGGGAGGTCAGCACCGTGGCTTTTTCGCCGTC
>CAYZQL010000091.1:0-14015 GCA_964480555.1 uncultured Lentisphaeraceae bacterium
CTCGACCTTTTGGTCCCGAACCAAACGCGCTACCAGGCTGCGCTACGCTCCGAAATGTTTTGATAACAGGCGCATAGAATAGCGGAACGGCGCATAAAGTCAAAACCAAAGATACATTTTTTTCGGAAGCCGATTTTTGCAGCAAATCGATTCCGACCTCAGATCTGCGCGTCAGCGGACGGGTTCGCGCACAACCCTGAGCCGCATTCGAGGTACTCTTTGATCACCGGGTTTTTCCCGGAGTAAAGGTCCAGCGCGCGGATATGGTCTTCGTCGGTGTTGAGGGCACGCTCAACGGTGGCCAAGAGATCGGCGCCGTTGAACGGCTTGACCAGATAGTCAAATACGCCGCGCTTCACGGACTCGACGGCGGTCCGGTTCGAGGCGTAGGCGGTGATCATGATGACCGGAATGGCAGGCTGTTCTTTTTTCAGTCTCCTCAGCAGGGTCAAGCCGTCCATGTTCGGCATGCGCATGTCGGTGATGATCACCTGGTACGCATCGAGTTTGACCAGTTCGAGCGCCTTCAGGCTGCTTTCGGTCGCAACACACGTGTGCCCGTTCATTTCCAGAAGACGCTGGATCACGAGCAGGACGCGTGGGTCGTCATCGACGATCAGAACTTTTGCCATACTTCATGTTCCGTTTCCGTGCAGTCAGGTTTCCGATGTTCTGCGTCACTATACCAACGGATCTGTCGGGGGACAACATCAGATTGCATCCGCGGGAATCTGGGGCTCATGCACCGCTTCTGTGCAGATGGGACGAGCAGGCGCTCGTCTCTTATCGAACGGAGGTGTGGCACGCGGCAGGGTGATTCTGCTACACTTTAAGACAATTTTTGGAAAGGGCGATCCTATGACGTTTCTGGGGCGGATGAGGGGGATTATTTTTGTGTTGGCCTGTAGCGGTTTTCCTGTGCGTGGCGCAGTGCCTGAGGGTGTCGTGCCGCCGGGGGACCGGTTCGACGTGCCGGTTCTCGCTTCGGCGGAAGAGGCGCCTAAGATTTTTGAGCACAGCCAGGAGGCTGGGCCGGATGAAACGCTCTTTATGGTGGGTGCCCGCCTGACGGGAGAGGTTTTCGTGTGGGGGGCGCAGCCGGGGCAGACGCAAGGCGGCAGGGTGCAGGCCAAGGTCCAACTGGCCGACGATGCGTATGCGGCCTTCACGGTGCCGCAAAGCGCTTACGATGGGCCGATGGTCGTGTCGGTAAAGAATGCGGCCGGGTATTCGGAACCGATCGTGATCAACGCGCCGCAGCCTTGGTGGTGCAGCCCTGCGGCAGCCTCCGCGGGCGAGACCGTCCGCGTGTTCGGGCGTAACTTGGCGTGCCGTCCCGACGGGGGGCGTGCGTTCGTCTGGATGCAAGCAGAGGGAAAGTCCGGACGTTGGCTCAAGGTCGCTTCGGCGGACAAATACGTCGTGGCGTTTGAGCTATCCCCTGACCTCGAGCCCGGTGCCTACGAGGTCTGGCTGCACGCCGGGCGGGGCGGGGCGTGGGGGTGGGGTGGCCCCGTACGTCTGGCTGTACGGGCGAAAAAGCGCTCCTCGCGCGTCAAGTCAGTGCGTCCCTCGAAGGACGGTAAACTCGCAATCCAGGAGGCGGTGGACGCCATGGCCGAGCGCGGAGGCGGCACCGTCAAGTTGCCGGAGGGGAGGTTCGCGTTCGCAGGGACACTGCGCATTCCGGCGCACGTTACGCTCTCCGGTGCGGGGCGCGATAAATCGGTGCTCGAACTTAAGACCAGCCCAGATGCGGCCTTCGCCAACTTCAAGGCGGTCGGGTGGGGGATCGCGCCGGGGGCGGTCCACTCGCCCGGGGATGCAATGACATACGCCTTCTCGGTTCCTCAAACGGGGAGGTGGACGGTCTGGCTGCGCTATGGCACGGACATGTCGCGCTGGGGAATGCCTGGCGTGAGCAGCAACATGACAGTCCAAGTCGACGGCGAGCCGCCGGTCGTCTTGGAGAATCTGCCCAACACCGGAGGATTCGGGTCCTACCGGTGGGCGCGGAATGCGGAAGCGGAGATCAAGGAAGGCAAGCACACGCTGACTTGGCGCAATGTCAAGGGTGGCGGGCTTTCACTGGATGCATTCGTGCTGACATGCAAACAGGGGGATGCGCCTTCCGATAAGCCGTGGCCGACCACGACGCGAGAGCGGGTGGTTATTCACGGAGAGGAGTGTGTCACGTTCCAGAGCAAAGAGGGGCAACTGGCAGGCTCGACCCGTGCGGCGATCTGGCTGTCGGGAAGCGGCGCATCGCTGGCGGACCTTTCCGTGTACGGCACCGAGCAGGTGAATATCGGCATCGCGATCCAGGGGGCCGCGACAACGGAGTGGGTCGACGGGTGCGCGGTGCGGCGCGTGCGGCTGATTGGTTGTGAGGGCAAGCAGGCGGAGAACAGCGCGGTCCACGTGCGCAACCTGCGGGGTGGCTCGGTGTGCGACAACGAGTTGTGGGGGCGCACGCCGCTGTTTCTCTCGGGGGTGCGCCAGTCGGTGTTCGCCAATAACCGGTTGGTGTCGGTCACCCGTTTCGGCGGCAACTCCGAGGCGGCGATTCTGGGGCGCACCGAGCCGCTCGAGGAGTGCGTCATCGAAAACAACCGTGTGGCCTCGCCCCCCGGTGCGGAATCGGGTGGGCCGACGGCGCGCCGGTTGATCTGGCTATCGACCGGGCACGGATCGGTTGCGCACAACTGGCTGGCGAATAACGGCGTCGAGAACGCAGGCGCGTCCGGTCAGGCTAGGTTTGGCGGTGTGGCGGGCACGGATCAGAATGTCGGCGAGATGATCCTGTTCGAGGGCAATCACCGCACCCTGTATTTCGGGCCGCTGGCCGGGGGTGACCTTCGGGGAGTGACGCTTCCGGAGACCTTGCCGCCTACGCCGGAGGCGCGGCTTGGGAGCGTTAAGCGCGAGCAATTAGCCCATGACGGCGACGGACGCGAGACCCCCTTCTGGCCGCCGGACATGGACGACGGTACGGGCGAGCCGCCTGTGAGCGAGTATTACGTGACGGTTTTTTCGGGAACAGGACAGGGACAAACGCGACGGGTCGTTGGCCGCTCGAGCGGGCGTCTTGCGGTTGACCGACCATGGCGCGTCGCGCCGCAGGCGGGCTCAGTGGTGGCAGTCGGGACGATGTTTCATCAGAATCTAATTGTCGGAAATCACGTGCCGGACGGCATGACCGGCGTGCAACTCTGGATCTCGTGTGTGGAGAACGTGGTTTCCGGCAACACCATCGAACGGCAGCGCAAGCCGGGACTATTCCTGTATGCGAACGGTTCGACGCTCGCCTCATCAATGCCGCGCACATGGAATCGGGGGATCAGCCCACTTTTCTGGAATCTGGCCGAGGGCAACCGCGTGGATGAGTGCAGCGACGGCGCCTTGGTCACAAGCGGCGACGCTGCGAACCTGCCCATCGAGTTTCCGCGGGCGTTGGGCAACGTGTTACGGCACAACACGTTTGTCCGTGCGCGCGGAAACGGAGTGGTGATCACCAGCCGAAAAGCCCACCTCGGAGGTGCGGACCGGTCTGCCTCTGTTGTCGGCACGGTCGTTGAATTCAATGTGGTTCGCGACGCGCCGGTTGCTTTTCGCGCGGCCGAAGGCAGCGATGCCATTGTGCTGCGTCGCAACCACGCCTATTTCTGGTATCCCGTCAATACCGCTTCAGAACTCCCGGTGGCTTTTCAGATCGACAATCCCGCCGCACGCATCGCTCTGGACGTGAACAGCATCGAGGGAAAAACCGGCACGGGTGATGGCTCGTTTCAGGACGTTCGGCAGAGTTGGAAGAAATGAAGTCATGAAGCCCGCTGAACGTCATTTCCCTTGCAGGGTGAGCCATCCTGAACAGGGTCTTTATTTTTGCCGGTTCTGAGCGAGCATTTGACAAGGTTGATCAATTCGTCTGCCTTGAAAGGCTTGGTCAAACACATGAACGAGCTGTTTATGAGTGTTTCGTCGGTGATCTCGGTTGAGGCGAAGGCGGTCAGGATAACAATCGGAGTTGTCGGATCCAGTTTTCTGACCTCGTATAAAAACGTCATTCCGTCCATCCGGGGCATTTTCAGGTCAGTGATGATCAAGTCAAAGAATTGGGTTTGGAATAATTCGAGTGCCGCCAACCCGTTCGTTGCCTCAACCGTCTCGTAACCATTCGCATTCAGGAGGTGTTGTATGGTCAGCAGTACACTCCGCTCGTCGTCGGCTATCAAGATTTTCGCCATACCCTCCCCCTTTCTCTTTTTCGCCGAAGGCCGGCAGCCCCTTCCGCCTTTTGTTCTGCTCTTATGCTTCAAAATTATTCAAGCATAAGTCGTACCATTTTGACGCGTTAAGCATGCGGCGTCTGCCCTGATAGCCCACAGCAGTGTGTCGGCCAATGTGGGCTATCTGCCTGATCGCGTGATGCGAGATGCGTTGCATGTGTGCCGCGATGTGGAGGGCTATAAACGGCTAATTTATTTTTTCGGCACACTTTAAAAAATGTCGCTTCGGGCACAACGTTTTGCAACTTTTAGAAAATCGTATTAGAAACGGGAACTTTCCGGTTGGCGTCACCGCGTCAGAAACCTTCGTGCACGATCCGCCTTCAGCCAGTGCCGATCCGGTTCACAACAAACACTTTGTCGTTCACGCGAACGCGCTGCGCGCAGGGCAAGGTTACCCACATGCCTCGTTCGGCGTGTGTGCAGATCTCTTCGTCGCGGCGCAGGCTGGTGACGGTCAGATCGACGACACCGGAGGTCGGTCCGTGGATCGTGAGCATGTCGCCGACAACGATGGGGCGGTCCTGAATGACAATCTGAACGGCGTGAGCTTTCGGATAATAGTTCAGCACAATCCCCACATGGGACTTCTTGGTGGTGGCCTGATTTTCGTCGGTGTTGGCAAACTGGTCCGCACCTGGCCGGCCGTAATAGAGGCCGCAACTGTACTCCCGGTGATAGACCTTGGCGCACTCGGCCGTCAGGCGCGAGGCGAGTTCCTGTGAAAAGCTGCCGTCGAGAACGGCAGCGACAGCGGCACGGTAGGCGGTGACAACGGCTTTCACATACTCCGGATTCCGCGCACGGCCCTCGATCTTGAAAGAAGAGAGACCGGCTTCCATCAGCTTGTCGACAAACGGCAGCGAGCAAAGATCGCGTGCGGAGAGAACCGTGTAGGGCGTGACGGTGAAGGTTGCATTCGCGTTTTCTCCTTCGCGAACCTCTTGGATCCGGAACGCACGGCGGCAAGGCTGGTGGCACTCGCCTCGGTTGCTTGAGCAGCCGTACGCGTCATGCGAAAGCAGACAGCGGCCTGAAACCGCCACGCAAACGGCACCGTGAACAAAGGCTTCGACCTCGATGCCCGCTTTTTTTACGACAGAGGCGACCTCATCCAGCGAACATTCGCGCGCCAGAACGACGCGGCTTGCGCCTTGGCTTTTCAGAAACCGGGCCGAAGCAGAATTGGAGCAGGACAGCTGCGTGGAGACGTGGAAGGGGATGCCGCACCGCTTACAGGCTTCGATCGCGGCCCAGTCTGCAACAATGGCCGCGTCGATGAAAGGTTTGGCGAAAAGAAGCATGTCCTCCATCGTCGGCAACTCGTCTTCAAAGAGGATCGTGTTGAGTGTGAGATAAAGCCGCGCACCGCGTTCGCTGCAGCGACGAGACGCATCAGGCAGCGCCTCGCGCGTGAAATTACGCGTAGCCATTTGCCGCATGTTGAGCGTGTCGAGCCCGAGGTAGACCGCATCTGCGCCTGCGTCGAGTGCGGCTTGGAGGCACGTCATGTCGCCGGCGGGAGCAAGTATTTCGGGAGTGTGTAACATGTCGACATCTGGTGCCAGAGGAGGGGATCGAACCCTCACGCGGATTTAACCCCGCTCCGGATTTTAAGTCCGGTGTGTCTGCCATTCCACCACTCTGGCGTCTAGCAAAGTATGTGTTACACCATACGAAGAATGGGCACATCCGTCAAGCATGCCGTCGGGGCAACCGCACGGAACACGGGTCAATGTTTACGCTCGGAGTCGTGCACCTGGCGGTCGATGTCGCGGTCCACGAGCGGGACGCCTACCGGTGTTGAGAAATCGATGGTGATGCGGGGAGTTGGATCGAGGGTTATCGCGAGCGCGGGAGCCTGAAAGTCGAGGACGTGTCCGCCTTGCGTGCGGTCGTCAGACAGGAAGTGCAGGTGGAAGCCTGGCACGCCCATGGCACCTGGCACAAACGGCGGTGTCCAGAAGCCGATGAGTGTGCCGCGGGTCTGCGTGTAGGTGTATTCGTGCTGCTGCTTGGTGACCTCAGCCAAAGGGCGGTACGGTTTCTCCTGTTTATCGCAACTGCGCACGCGCATGGCTGAGAAGACGCCGCGGGCTTTCACGGCGTAAAAGATCTGCTTGTCCTCGAAATGCGCTTCCAGCGCTTTAGCGAAAACCTCGAACGAGGCGATGTTCTTCATGGTACGGCGGAGGTCTTCATCGAAGAGCGTGCTGGCACCATAAGGCATGTGGCGCGTGTCCTCCGGGATGTTCACGGACCCATCGCCTTTCACCTGATAGACAACCCCGTCCAGCAGGACAGCCTCGCCGTCGAGCCCTTCGAAGGTGCCGATGCCGAAGTTGCCGGCGGCCTTGAATTGCGCGACCGTGAGTGCGCCGTCGTAATTGCCGCTGAGCACGTACAGAAAGGGGGCGAGTTGGGTGACGGTGTCGCGGTCCTGCACCAGCGTGGTGTAGGTCGTGCGACACCCGGCGACGGCGAGTGCGGCGGCAACGCAACGCGAAAATCCAAGCGTCATGAAGCGGAGGCCAGAAAAAATGGCGTTTTTCATGAACGTTAGAATAGCATACGGCTTTCCCGGTGGGTAAGTAATTATGGCGGCCTCTCCGACAAAATGGAACGGACGGTCTGTGGGCCGCACGTGGCGCGAGCGGGAATTGGGATTGAATCAGGGAGGAACAGCACGTACACTGTAGGCAACAGAAAACTTCAAGGAGTGTCAGCATGGCCGCAAAAAAGAAAGACGGTGATCCACGACCGGATTGGGACACCTATTTCATGGAAATCGCACAGGTGACCGCAACGCGTGCGAACTGTTCGCGACGCAAGGTGGCCGCCGTGGTGGTGTCAGAAAATCGGATCATTTCAACCGGGTATAACGGGACACCGCGCGGGGTCACCAACTGTTTCGAGGGAGGGTGCGCCCGGTGCGCGGGTACGGCACCGTCGGGGTCGAGTCTGGAGGAGTGTATCTGCGTACACGCCGAGCAGAATGCGATCTGTCAGGCTGCGTATTACGGCATCCGCCTAGCGGGGGCGACCATCTATGTGACGATCAGCCCTTGCCTGACCTGCGCGAAACTGATGATCAACGCGGGCATCAAAGAGGTGGTTTACGGCGGCGACTACGCGTTTACGGAACAGACCGAACGGTTGCTCAAAGAGGCGGGCGTGAAGTGTCGCCGCTATGTGAAAATCTGAAACGTCATTCAGAAAGAGAAACGAAGTCGGAAGGAGCACGATTGAACCGATCCGTCGTACCTGCTATGCTACCTATTTTCATGCGGGATATCATCTGAAACGCCACACCCTCTCCGCGTCAGGGAAAAGCATATGCCGGCAAGAATCCATTTGAAAATGGGGCAGGAAGAAAGGGAACTGGCGTGTGTTGCGCTCATGACGGTCGGGCGTACCCCGCCGAACGACATTGTCATCCCGAACCCCAGAATATCACGGAACCACGCAATGATCCGCATGCTTGGGCACGGGGAGTATTACTTGATCGATGTCGGCAGTACGAACGGGACTTTTCTGAACGGGAAACGCATTGTGATGCCGACGCTGTTGAGCGACCGCGATGTGATTGTTCTGGAGGACTGTACGCTGACATTCCTCGCCGCACCGGAGGTGGCCAAAGCGCCGGAATATGGGGATGATGCGGAAGTCACGCTCACCATGACCTCCATGGGCATAAAAACGGAGGAGATAACGCTGTTTGTCTGTGACATCCGCAATTATACTCCGATCAGTGAAAGCATGGCCCCGAACGAACTGGCGGCACTCATGGCCAAGTGGTTCAAAATGGCCACAAAGGTCATTGAGGAGTGCTCCGGAACGATCGATAAATTCATCGGCGACGCCATTATGGTCCGCTGGTCGTCGGATGTCTGCAAGGGCGGGAACGAGCCGGTCATAAACGCTCTGAAAGCCGCAAAGAAACTCGCTGCGATTTGCACGTATTTTACCGCGACCTACAAGCAGCTCCCTTATCCTTTCAAGATCGGCGTCGGCATCAATACCGGGCAAGCCGTGCTGAGCAGCATGGGCGGGGCCGGGTATCGGGAATATACGGCTATCGGTGACTCCGTAAACCTGGCTTTCCGCTTTGAGACCGAATCCAAAAGGTTGGGCAAAGACATTGTCATCGGCCCCGACGCGTACAAGCACCTTCCAAAAAACCTTTGGGAGCGGGACCTCCAGTCGGTCACCGTAAAGGGCAAGAGTGAGCCCGTGTCTGTCTGGGCGATCACGTTCGACGAGATCGATCAAGTATTAACCTCATAAACGATGAGCACATCCTCTTATGAAAGGGCTCTGATCATGGCGATGAAGGCGTGTTATTCTCTTTTCACCTTGGCGACTGTTCTCACCCTGTCTGCTGTCGAGCCTATGGCGCAAAGCCAAAGCTTTGGCGACAAGGTGTGCCTGCGCGGCAGCTTTCAAAACGCCCGGAACACCTTTGAACGGACGGGCAAAGGAACCGTGGCTTTCTTGGGCGGATCCATCACCGAAATGGAGGGCTACCGGCCGATGGTCTGCGATATCTTGCGGAAGCGTTTTCCCAACACGGCCTTTACGTTCATTCCGGCCGGGATATCCTCCACCTGTTCGACCACCGGCGCGTTCCGCTTGGGTGCGGATGTGCTCGGCAAGGGGCATGTGGATCTTCTGTTCGTGGAGTTTGCGGTGAATGATGACCAAGATGCGCACCACAGCCGCGAAATGTGTATCCGCGGCATGGAGGGGATCGTGCGTCATGCGCGGCAGGCGAATCCCGAGATGGACATTGTGATGACTTTTTTTGTCAACGAGTATATCCTGAAAACCCTCCAAGAGGGCAAAACACCGCTGACGCTTGAGGCTCACTCAGCGGTGGCCGCTCATTACGATATCCCGACCATCAACCTTGCAAAGGAGGTTGCCGACGAGATCACGGGCGGCACGCTCACATGGGAGAAATTCGGCGGCGTGCATCCGGCCCCGTTCGGCAATGCGATCTGCGCGCGCATGATCGACGAGCTGTTCAGCCGCGCATGGGCCAAGCCGTTCGTGAAAGGAGCCGCCGTTGCGCCAAACCTGGTCCCGCTGACACCGCTCGATCCTCTGAGTTATTCGACCGGGCGATTTGTTGATCCTCACGGTGCACAGATCAAGCAAGGGTGGACATTCGGCGTTCCGGAATGGAAAGGGCTGTCCGGCGGCAAACGCGCGCGGTTCACGTCGATTCCCATGCTCTGCGCGACTGAACCTGGCGCCGAGGCCGTGCTTGTCTTCGAGGGCACATCGGTCGGCGCATACATCGTTGCCGGGCCGGATGCGGGGATCGTCGAAGTCCGCGTCGACGGTGGCCCGTCTCATGCGGTGAACCTTTATCACGCCTACAGCAAAGGATTGCATTATCCGCGCACCGTGATGTTCGAGACCGATCTTCCGCCCGGCACGCACACGCTGACGTTACGGGTCTCCAGCGAGACCCAGAGCGCGGGACATGCGGCGCGCATCATGCAGTTTGCCGTGAACTGACAGGCGTTGACTTGTCGACTCAGTTATTGGATAAAAGTGGTTCTTGCTGAACGGTGAATATGGCATACTGGTCACATGAAATGGTTTCTAGGATACTTCTTGTTTGTCTTGACATCATGCGCGCAATTCTCTGTCGAGGACATGCTCAAGCCATACACGTATACGAATGAAAACGGTGAAATCTTTGCTTATCGCATGCGTGCGCCGCAATTTCCGGTAGCAGGCAAGAAGTACCCGATGATTCTGTTTTTGCATGGATCGGGCGAATGTGGCACCGATAATCTGCGTCAGATCGGTGTTGGGCTGCCTTCGTTGATGGCCACATTGCTCAAGACCCCTGAACCGGTCATCGTTGTTGCGCCACAGTGCCAGACCGGCAATTGGTGGGTGAAGCGTTTGGCGCTTACTTCTGACTATGCTGCCTCTAAAGAGCCCTCCCCGTCACTGGAGGTAGCCTTGGAAATATGCCGATTCGTGGTGGCTGAATGCCATGCCGATCCGAACCGTCTCTACATCACCGGGTTATCTTTGGGCGGCTTCGGCACATGGGACGCAATCCAGCGCGACCCCCAACTTTTTGCTGCGGCAATTTCGATTTGCGGCGGAGGTGACATCCGTCGCGTTCAGGAAATCAAACATTTGCCGGTTTGGGCTTTTCACGGAAAGAACGACAAGAATGTGAACGTTGAATGTTCGCGCCGGATGGTTGAGGCGTTGGAAGTTGCCGGCAACCGTAACGTGCTGTACACCGAGTACGAACACTCCGAACACAACGTGTGGGATCAAACCTACGCAAATCCCGAAGTGATCGGATGGCTTCTGCGGCAGACACGTGCAAAGAGGCCTTGGTGGCGCGTTTGGTAGGAATGCGCAGACGATCTTGTGCGACAGGCTGTTTATCAGGAGAGGTGCATGAACAGAATATTGCTGATGGTGATGCTCACTTCTGCACTGGGCGTGCAGGCGATGACGAATGTATTTGAAATGCCCTTTATCCAGACCAAGCACTGGCAGTTGCAGCAACGTTTCGTTCAAGCGGTTCGTGCGGGTAAAACCGATGAAATGGAAATCATCTGTCGCGAAGGGGTAGCTCTACTACCGCTCGATCCGACGTGGCAGTACAATTTGGCTTGCGCTCTAGCGTATCGGGCAAAGAAAGAGGATGCTCTGGTAGCGCTGGAACGGGCGATCGACTTGGGCTTTCGGGATGCTGCTGCCATCGCGGCAGACGGTGATCTCAAGCAACTCGCCGAACTAAACCGATTTCCTGAGCTGGTCGAAAAGGCGAAGCGCCTTAAAGGACAGCCGGTCGATGGGGCACAACCGGTCAAGATCATGTCTGTCGTTATGGGACACCCGGCGGAGGTGAATGCGGGAAATACGCTTTGGGATCTCGAAGCGGGGTGTTTCCGGACACTGCTGAGGCTGATCAGCCCTGACATGCGAAAAACGTCCGCTTATGCCGAAGCGTATCGGGGCCCCGCAGCGGAGCAGATCCGAAAGTGGATGAAGGAGGAAACGGCATCGGGTAATTTTGGAGATCTCTATGTGAATCGTGATGGCGGGCATTCGCCGCTGGCCGTAACGAATTTTCCTGGTTTGACGCCTGTGGTGTACGGTGATGAAGCTCGGCGGCAAAGGGTTCATATAAGCTTGCCCAATGGTCTTTTTGAAACACCTGCACCGGCGCTGGGAAATTCGTCGATGTCGATGGTGAGCGGACCATACTGGCGCAGTCTTCCACGCACGGTCGTTACAGATCCGTTTCAAGCGATTGCGGCATTCCGGTACTATGTCAGCAACCAATGCTGGGTTTTTCCGGAGCACAAGGATCACGATCCCGGTACAGGCGATCTATTCCCCGTTAATGCGCCTTACTATGTGATCAGCCAAGGCTCATCCGGTTCTGACCAGCCTTTCTTGAAGGCATTCGCTGCGACAATGGCGGCGTTTATGCCTGCCACTAAGCGTGTTATTGTGAGCCAGAAGTTGATGGGCCCGACTCTCCAAATGATTCTGCGGGCGACGCAGAAAACGGTCAAGAGCCCAAGCGATTATCTGAGCGGGACAGCACACCCAGTGGTGTTCGATGCGGCGAATCTCGACGCAGTTGCAATGGTAGAGCTTGCGCACGCGATGAAACCGGATGAGGTGCCATCTCTGGTTGCGCTTCGTACCGTCAAAGATGTGCAACCTGAAATGGGAGTGGACTTTTTTGACCTCCGGCCTGAGGGATTGTTCGACACGCCCTGTTGTATTGCAAGGGTCGTACGTGGTGTCGCGCGTGAGCGGCGTATGACCGTGGAGGCCGCCGCCTCGAAAGGTCAGAACGATTTATCATTTCAATGGATTGTCTTGCAAGGTGACCCCAAGAAAGTCGCTATAAAACCCGTGAACATAACCTCTTCACGTGTTGAAATCACCGTCACCTATCAAGGTGTGTTTCGCCTGCAGAATGCCCAAGGTGAACCTCAGCCGATGACGAGCAGCCGTGTGGACATCGGTTGTTTTGTGAAGAAGGGGCCCTATTTTTCGGCACCCTCGATCATTTCCTTTTTCTATCTGCCCAACGAGGAGCGCGTGTACCGGGATGACGGTCAAATCCTTTCGGTAGACTACACCAATGCGGCGCACCGCTATGCTGACCCCGTGTTGACAATGCAAAAGGGCTGGAAGGACCTGTACGAGTACGATGCGAGCGGACGCATGAGGGGATGGTACCGCACTCGAAGCGCCGGACAACCGGAACGTTTCACGTATCGAGGACATAAAGTCCTGGGGACCGACAAGGTGAACCGACCGGTCAAGGCGTGCGCAATGCAATATATGCCTCGTCAAACGGGTGTTGAGGGGGCTCCGCCTGCTTTGACTTACGTGGACACCCCGCAACTTTTCACGTATACGTACGCCAATGATGCGGATCTGGTCGGAACGGCCGCTGCCGTTAAATAGCCTTACTACGGCGCTGTGACAAGTTGACAATAGACGTTTCGACTTTGTATTGCAAAGTACTCTTCGTTCTGATATCCTATGCCGCATCACATGTGAGACTTAGACACTATGAACAAAGCGGAAATTGATCAGGCGCTTGAAAGCGTGCGTGAAATGCAAACGCTGGTATTGGATCGTCAGCGGTTTAAAGGTTTCTCCGGCGCCGCCCGTATGGTCGGCGGTTTCGCGGCCTTGGTGACGGCGCTGGTCCTGAGGCACGCCGTTCCGGCGGAACCCCGCCTTCATCTCGTCGGCTGGGGGCTGCTGCTGGCGGTCGCACTGGCGACCAACTTCGCCGCGCTTTTCTATTGGCTGGTCAAGAACCGGCGCGTGTTGAGCCTCACCGGGCTGTGGCCGGTGTGGGAGGTTTTTCCCACGTTGTCGGTGGGAGCGGCGCTCTCGGTTGCCTTGGTCCGGACCGGCAATTTCGATCTGCTGTTCGGTGTCTGGATGGCGCTCTACGGTGCCTCGCACATGGTGCATCGTCGCAGCTTGCCGTTTCTGATCTATTGCGGCGGACTGGCGTATCTGGCGGCGGGGATTTTCTTTCTGCTGTGGCCCGATGTGACGTTCACCGATCCGCGTCCCATGGGGCTCGTCTTCGGCCTGGGCGAGCTGTTCGGCGGCTGGGTGCTGGTGAAGGGGTCAGGCTGAACGGGAGGTTTTTCACCATGGGAAACGGTGTCACACGCGTCATGCGCCTTCGTCACAGCTGCGGCTGGCTGGCGACGGCCTTGCTGATGCTTCCGGCTCTGGCGTGGGTGTGGACTGCAGCAGGAGGCCCGGTCCAGTCCGTTTTCCATTGCAGGTCCACGTGGTTGGCTTCGCTCTGCAATGGAAGCCTGCTGGCCGAGCGCTTCGACATCCGTCATGCGGGATCTTGTTTCGACCAGCCGACCATCGGCAAGTGGCTGTTCCTGTTCACGTTCATGGCCGTGACGTCTCTGCCATGGGCTCTGACGGTCCGTTGGCTCAGCGACCGGAAAAGGCCTGACGCATATCTGGTGTATGCCTTCTGCGGTATTGTTCTGGGTCTGTTTCTCCTCTGCATGTTGGCTCTGCCTTTGGTCTGGCTCGGTCAATACCTGAATTCGATGGGGGTTACGCCCAGGCGGCTTCGCGGGCTCAGATGGGGTGCGGCGGGTGGTCTGGCTGTGATCACGTTTGTGACGTCCGTTTTTTTTCCGCTTTTCACGTCTCGGGTTAAGG
>CAYZQL010000092.1:0-13278 GCA_964480555.1 uncultured Lentisphaeraceae bacterium
AGTTCGAGTCGCTGCTCTACCCGTTCGTGATCTTTCTCGCGCTCCCCTTCGCCTTTTCGGGCGTGCTTTTTTCGCTGTTGGGTTTCGGCATGACCTTCAACATGTTCAGTTTTATCGGCATCATCCTGCTGGTCGGCACCGGGGTGAACAACGGCATCGTGCTGGTGGATTACATCAACACGCTGCGGGCTCGCGGCGAGAATATGGCTGACGCGATCCGGCACAGCGGACGGCAGCGGCTACGCCCGGTATTGATTACCACCCTCACCACGGTTTTTGGTATGATGCCTCTCGCTTTGGCGGGCGGTGAAGGCTCCGAGACGTGGAAACCGATGGGTGTGACTGTGATCGGCGGCCTGACATTTTCGACAATTGTGACGCTGATTCTCGTGCCGGTGCTTTATAGCCTGTTCAGCCGCGACGTGCGGCGGAAAAAGGCGCATCTGTTGCCGGACGGGTTTCAGCAAACAGAAAGGTAGAGTGTCCTATGAAAAGAACAGTGATGGCGGGCTGCGCCGCTTTGGTGATTCCTGCGGTTTCAATCATGGCGCAGGCGCAACAGGCGCCGAAACCCGTGGCGGCGGCCCCGAAACCACCCCCTGTCGTGACCCAGGAAGGTGCCGCGCAACTCGAGGCTCTGATCGGCGGCGCGTTGCATGCGAAACCGGCCAAGGCCCGCAACGTACTGGTGTTCAGCAAGTGCGAAGGATTTGTGCACGGCGAAGGCATCGTATACGGGAACAAGGCGCTGGAACTCGCCGCGAAGACAGGCGCTTTCCGTGCTGATTTCTCTACGGACTACGCGTCGCTTACAGACAAGGCAACCCTCTTCAAGTACGACGCGGTCGTTCTGAATAACACCACGCGGCTGAAGACCACGGGCAATCCTTTGCTCGTGCCGAACCTGATCGAGTTCGTAAAAAGCGGTCGTGGCCTCTGCGTGATCCATGCCGGCGCGGACAACTTCTATGAAAGCCCCGAAGCGGCCGAGATGGTTGGCGGACTGTTCGATGGTCATCCCTGGGGTGGCGGCGGAACATGGGCGTTCAAAGTGGAAGACCCCTCCCACCCGCTGAACCAGGCCTTCGAGGGAAAAGACTTCAAAGCCGGGGATGAAATCTATCAGCAGAAGACGCCGCCCTACGACCGCGCAAAACTGCGCGTGCTGGTTTCGCTCGACCTGTCGGACGAGAAAACCGCAGCCGCCAAAGGCCAGAAGCGTGTTGACAAGGATTTTGCGGTGAGCTGGATACGCCCCTACGGTGAAGGCCGCGTCTTCTACACTTCGTTCGCGCACGACAAGCGCGCGTTCCTTGATAAAGCCCGTCTTTGGCACATTCTCGACGGTTTGCAGTACACGCTCGGCGATTTGAAGGCCGACGACAAACCCGCGGCGAAATGATGGCGAGCACGCCACATTCAACACGGAGTGGTCAGCCTCCTGCGGGCGGGATCACTCCGCGTTGATCGGTGGATATCGGGACCCATTTGGAGGCGCGAACATGAAGATTTCGCGAAGGAGTTTTCTTCAGCTCACGGCCGGTCTTGCCGCCTTCAACATCGTGCCTTCACATGTGCTGGGAAGGGCTGCGCCCAGTGAGAAGATCGTCATGGGCATGATCGGTGTCGGCGGCATGGGCACGGTCAATATGGACGCCTTCCTCCATCTGGACGACGTGGTGGTCAGGGCCGTATGCGACGTGAACAGCCGGAAAATGCAGGACGCAAAGGCCCGGGTGGACCGGCACACTGGGAACCGAGACTGTGCGACGCTAAGCGATTTCCGCGAACTTTGTTCACGCGACGACATCGATGCGGTGATGCTGGCCACGCCCAATCATTCACATGCGATGATCGGTATCTTGGCCGCGCAACAGGGCAAAGATATTTACGCTGAGACACCCTTCGCGCACACATCGTCCGACGGGCGCGTATTGGCAGAGTCGATAACGCATCACCGGCGCGTCTGGCAGACCGGAAACTGGCAGCGCTCGCAGGGCCAGTTCCGAAAGGCAGTCGCGGCTGTACAGAGCGGTCGGATCGGCAACGTCGTGCGGATTGAGGTCGGCCTGCCCGGGGGCGGCCGCGGTCCTGCGGCAAGCCCTACGCCGATTGCGCCTCCGGTGGCGTTGGATTGGCGGGCGTGGCAGGGAAAAGCCTTGGAGCGCGCTTATCAGGGAGTCTGCGATTTCCACTGGCGCTGGGTGAGCACCTGGGGCGGCGGCATCCTTGCGGACTGGATCGGCCACCATGGTGACATTGCGTTGTGGGGGGCGAACCGCAGCGACGACCCCGTTTCTGTCACGGGACAAGGGCTCTACCCACGGGACGGGCTCTACGATACGGCCACCGCCTTTCGGTTTCGCTGCCTGTATCGAGATGGGATGGAGCTGCTGGTGTCGGATGGCGGACGACTCGAGAAAGGTGTCGGGGTGCGCTGGATCGGACAGAGCGGCGACTGGGTGTGGGTCACGCGCGGTGCGATGGAGTCCTCGAGCCCGCAGATTCTTGAGGATGTGGATACAGACGCGTTAGGCGCGCGTCATGGGCTATACCGCGATTTCATCGATTGCGTCAAGTCGCGGCGGCCGACCCTCGCGCCGCCGGAGGCGGCGCGCCTAGCAGCGAATTTGGGGCATTTGGGCGAGCGGGCGATGCGTGGTTAAACACCCCCCACTCGCCATCGTTCCCTGCAGCGCCCATCGAGAGGATCCTACAATGAAGATGGTGATGGCGGTCTATAACATCGGAGTGGACGAAGAGGTCATGGCTGCCATGGACGAAATGGGAGTGACCTGTTTCACAAAAATGCCGCGCGTGACGGGCAAAGGAAAGACGACGGGGCCTCGGCTCGACGATGCGGTGTGGCCGGGGGCGAACACCTTGACGCTCTTCGTACTGCCCGACGGGCGTGCGAACGATGTCATGCGTGCCTTTGAGCACTTGCGCGCGACAGTCGGAAAGAAGGCAGGACTCAAAGCTTTTCTGCTGAACGTCGAGCAGCAGACCGCCTGAACTGCGCGGGAGAAACTCTATGCTTTATTGTTTAATACCGATGGGATAACATCATACATAAACATGGGTTGAGAAAGGTGTCGGTTTATGAGTGGTGCGCGAAAAGCCGAAATCGGCGACAGGATGGTGAAGCGGTTTCCCTTGTATCTTCGCGTGCTCGGCGAAATGGCCGAGCAAGGCGAGAAATTCGCATCCGGTGCCGTGGTCGCAAAAGCCTTGTCTCTGGATCCGATCGTTGTGAGGAAAGACCTTTCCAAGTCGGGTGTGCGCGGCAAACCAAGGGTCGGGTTCCCTTTAGCCGAAATCACCGCCGCGATTGAGCGGTATCTCGGCTGGAATGCCAATACCGAAGCGGTTCTGGCGGGAGCGGGACGTTTGGGGTCGGCGTTGCTGGGGTACTCCGGCTTTCAAAATCAAGGCTTCAGGATTGTTGCTGCGTTCGACGCGAATCCGAAAAAACGCGGAAAAATCGGCGGGGTCCCGGTCTATCCGTCCGATCAGATCGCGGAAACCGTGCGGAAACTCAATGTTTCGCTCGGGATCCTGACTGTTCCCGCAGGGCAGGCGCAGCCCGTTGCCGATGCGATGATGGCCGGCGGCATACGCGGCATCTGGAATTTCACGCCCGTGCAGTTATCCGTGCCCGCAGACGTTATCGTGAAACGCGAGGATCTTGCTGCCGGTCTCGCCGTGTTGTCGCACCGCCTGCGGCATGGGGAAACTTCGGCATGAAGACCGGCATGGACGTTTTGCGCGGGCGGCGCTTCGATGAACTGCGGACCAAACGCGTGGGATTGCTGAGCCATCAGGCGGCGCTGACCGCCGACGGGGCCACTTCCGCGCAGCTGCTGCGGCGGTTCCTGGATAAAAGGTTCGTTGCCTTATATGGGCCGGAGCATGGTTTTTTCGGACAGTCCGGCGCCGGCGAACACACGTACACGCGGCGTCATCCCGACTGGGGCATTCCGGTCTACTCTCTGTACGGTGAGCGCCGAAAACCCGTGCGCGAGATGTTAGAGGGAGTCGACGCGGTCGTTTGCGATCTGCAGGATCTCGGTGTGCGCTGTTACACCTACCTCGCCACGCTCCGCAATATGCTTGAGGCGTGCACCGAGACCGGGACCGAGGTGATTGTCACAGATCGGCCCATTCCTCTCCCCCAGGTGGTGGATGGGCCTATGCCAGAACCGGATCTGATGAGTTTTGTCGCGCCTTGTCCCGTACCTCTGGTGTATGGCATGACGCCCGCCGAGAGCGCGTGCTGGATGAAGGCCGCGCTCTTTCCGGAACTACATCTGACGGTTGTGCCGATGGAGGGATGGCGCCGGACTGATGGTGCGTGGGACGGTTCACGCCCCGCTTTCATGCCCCCTTCACCGGGAATCAAGACGTGGGAGAGCGCCATGACATATGCCGCCACCGTGTTTGCGGAGGCGCTGCCGGGAATCGACTGTGGGCGCGGCACCAATCTGGCGTTCCGCGTGCTCGGCGCGCCATGGCTGCATGCGGAGCACCTTTGCGACCGCCTGAAACAGGCGCGACCCGCAGGCGTGACCTTCTTCCCTTATCGCTATGTGGCCGCAACGGGCGAATATGCCGGACGGGAGCTCGACGGTGTCCGGTTGACCGTGGTCGATCCGAAGCGGTTCAGGCCAGCCGAAACCTCACTCACGGTCTTGCGGACGCTCGCAGAACAGTACGGGGACAAGCGCATCTGGCACCACAAGGGCGTGCGTCCGCGGTGGTTCGACACGCTTTACGGCACCGCGCGCGCGCGCTCATTTGTGCGATCGGAAGAACCGCTTAAGAACCTCTTTGCCACATGGGCGCGCGAACGTCGGGCGTTCACTGCCGCACGCGCGTCAGCGCTGCTGTACACATAGTGCAGTTCCGCTAAAAGAAGCGGCGGCGGGCGAGGACAATCACCACGATCAGGGAAATCAAGACCGAGACCCCCATGAGGATCGCGAAAGCATGCTCGTACCCCCCCATCGGCAGTTTCACGTTCATGCCATAGATACTGGCGACCAACGTGGGCAACATGAGCACAATCGTAATGGACGTCAGGTACTTCATGACGTTGTTGAGGTTGTTCGAAATAATCGAGGCGAACGTGTCCAAAGTGCCCGTCAGGATGTTGCTGTGGATGGTTGCCATTTCCAACGCCTGACGGTATTCCACAGCCACATCTTCAAGAACGTCGAGGTCTTTGTCCGGGATGTCGAGCTGGCGCGTGTGCTCGAGGCGCCCGATCAGAATGTCGTTGGCCTTGAGTGAGGTGGTGAAGTAGACCAAGCTCTTCTCGATGTTCAGCAGACGCATCAACGCCTCGTTCGAGATCGACTCATGTAAGTCTTGCTCCACCATATCGGCGCGTTGCCGGATATCACGCAAATAGCGCAGATAGAGGATGGCGGAGTGCCAGAGGAGTTGAAAGGCGAACCGGAACTGGTCTTCGGGAGGGCATACGCGACGGATCTGATCCAGAAACGTGCTGGTCACCGGTGTCTGCCGATTACAGATTGTGATGACGTTCGCCTGTGTGAGGACGATA
Source organism: uncultured Lentisphaeraceae bacterium (assembly GCA_964480555.1). Classification (GTDB taxonomy): domain Bacteria; phylum Verrucomicrobiota; class Kiritimatiellia; order RFP12; family UBA1067; genus CAYZQL01. The sequence continues at coordinate 5,570 of CAYZQL010000092.1, forward strand.
CCCAAAGGCAGTGTATGGAAGGGAATGAGGTTTTCGTGTGGCTCGTGGTACGGAACGTGGACAATCAGCATCGTGACGCCCTCGTCAATCTCAAGGCGGGGGCGTTCGTCTTTATCGAGAGGATCCGTCAGAAACTCGCGCGGGACGCGAGTCAGCTCTTGAACGCGGGATATCTCTTCCGTTGAGGGATCGGCAAGATTGATCCAACAGGCACCGGTCAGCGCGGGCACTTCTTTCAAGCCGCCGCCTTCCCAGTGATAGATTGTAACCATTGCCACCTCCTTTGCCCGCTAAACGGCTTAGTTTGTACTCCTATAGCCTGCCTGATGCAAGCGGTTTCTGAATAACAAGCGGAAAAATTCCGCTCGGCATCACCCTTCAGAATGTGGCAAAAGAGAGCCTCACACAGGCCGGCTAGCGCGCATAAACTTTGACCAGCTTAACCTGGCACCGGACCGGCGCGAGACACGTGAACGAAACGCGGTTCAGGCCAGGGGTGAGAACCGGCACTTTCTCGCTGAGTTTGCCTTCCGCGATCGTCACTCGGGCGGAGTCGATGACAGCCCAGCGGCGCTGGTCGCGACAAATCAAACGCTGGCCTTCCTTCAATGTGACTGGGAAACGTAAAGCTCGACCGCACACGGTCAACACCGGCGAGCCCATCGCCCCGCAGAGCTCAACTTCCAGATCCGCCTTTTCTCCCGGGCGCACGGCCACATCCCAGCCGTCGTCATCCGTACCGACTGGCTCCGTGATCAAGCGAGGCATCTCGTATTCGCGCTTCAGATGTTCCCGCCCGATCTGGCGGCTCGGCCTGGGCGTGCCGAAGGGCGTGCCGAAGGTGCTCAGCGTAACCTCTGCACGGGCGCTCACACCACCCAGCGGCTTCTCGCAATCAAAAATGACGGCGTTCTCACCTTCGCGCAGCACGGTTGAGGCAGGCGCGACGCCAGATGAAGGGGCACCTGCCAAAAAGGGCCGCACACGCGCAATCAGATCGCCTTTGTCGCTGTAATGTGTGCAGTACCCGTCGGCTTCCAACTCCGCGAAATCACCGGATTTGAGAGTCAGCGGCAACACGACGGTCTGACCGTTCAGCGAAAGGGACGGGCGTTTTAGCGCGGCGGGCTGGACTGGGAGCGCCATGATCGGGCTCACAGCCACTTCGACACGTTCCCCCGGCGGCAGGTCGTTGAGGTAGAGGGCGACGTGTGAGATATGCGACATGTCGAGGGTGTTGCGGTAAATGTCGTAGGCGCCGCCATAGGGCCACACATAATCGGACATCCGTTCCACGTCGCGCTCGCGCACAAGCAGCTCAACATAGCGCCAGCCGGTGAAGTCGAGGGTTATGTAGTGATCCGAGAGCGCATGCATGAATTCGCGCGGGGTGCCGAGCTGGAGATTGAGTAATGCGCCCTTGCCGTCGCCCTTAATCCACACACCGAACGCACCTGCGCCACCCAAGTTGCGGTAAGGAGCGGGGAAGTCGAGGCTGGCACGTGCCCATGCGCCAATACGGGAAGAACCCTTGTTCAAGGCACACAACCGCACGTTGCGGCCGCCTCCCTTCGCATCGGCGACCTCTTCGGCAAGGTTAAGGGAAACGTCGGAGCTGGCCGAAGCGGTCTTGAAAGACGAGAAGTCTGCCGCGCCCACGAGCGGAATCCGTTTGGCGCTGTCGTAGGACGCCACAGCGTAAAGAGCCTCGATGCGTGCGCAGGGGAATTGTTCGGCGTAGGGATTTCGGAAGACCCATTGCTCAGAGCCGTTGCCGAGGCAGCTGATGCGGTGCGCGGTCATCCGCACAGGCGTGAATTGCCATTGGCCGTCGCGGTTCTGACGCAGGCGGAACTCATCGCCGGGCACAGCTACACGAGCAACAGTCTGCGTGTCGAAATACCGTGCGAGTCGCAGGTGTTCGTACCAGCCGAGAAGCGTGAACTGCTTCTCAATGTGGAACGGCAACGGGGCATAGGAAACATTCACCCCCTGTATCGACATGGCGGCGTCGAGGCCCAGGTTCTTTGCGGCAAAATACTCGATCTCGTCAAGAAAGTGCCCGCGGGCCTGCGCAGTGGGCATACGCGGTGCCCACCACCCCATCTGCGGCTCGAGCAGGTCCGAATCACGATACCGCGAAGAGGTGGCGATGTGCTTGTCGTGAAACCGTTTTGCGGCCCAAACGGGATGGTCCCAAGCGCCAAGCCGGGAGTGGAACCACCAGTTGTGCTCTCCGTGACAGCTCGCCTCGACCAGCGGGTCGCCGGCGAGCCGCTCGAAGATCGTGTGGCGCATCGCGTCAATGCCGTAGCGGCTCATCATGCCCTCGGACCCATCGAAATAGATTTGGTCGAGGCCGCAGGTATTAAAGACGTGCGCAATATGATCCGCAAGGTCAGCGGCAAGGGGCGAATCGGGCAGCGGATAGAAGGAAATGTAGCGCTGCTGCAAATAATCCGCACGTTCGCCTGCGGCATGGGCTGCGGGCCGGGTCTTGAAGGCGCCGCGCGTGCACCGCGCGAAAGCGTAGGGCGGTTCGCGCGCGACCTCGGCATACTGAACGATCTCCGAGCCGATGCGTATCGCGTTGCCGTTGCTCATGTAGGTGAAGACCACATCGTGGCGGAGTGAAGGCGGCTCAGTCACGTAGAGGACGGTATCGGTGGGTGAAAATGTCCGTGCCAACGTATAGCTGTCAAAGGGAATGAGGTATGGGCTGGCTTCAGGGGTGATCCAAGGGTCGTGGGGTTCAATACACGCGGTAAGGGTGTGGATGCCTGCCCGCAAGCCCGCGTCATGAATGCGGGAGACGGTGTCCTTCATGTCGACAAGGCCGCGCGGGTAGAGGTTGGTGTTGACCTCGTAGTGACCGAGGCTGCGCCACCAGGCGTGCAGGTGGACGGTGGAAAATCCGCCGCGTCGGGCGAGTTCGATCCAGTCGTCTGTCGAGGCGTGCTTGAGATCGGCGAACAGATATGAGCCCCTGTTCGCTTCAGCGCCGAGCGACCAAGGCCCGCCAAGCCGCGAAGTCGGCACGCCGGCGCAGTGTGCCATGGCGCGCAACATCCCGGGCATCTCGGCTTTGCTTCCGGCAGCGAGTCCCGCACGCCATCCCGACAGACCGCGTTCAGCCGTTGCCCACACGCGCAGAACGTTGCCTTCGGCCCCCATTTCAACCGGCAACTCATAACCGCGCAGACAGACTGCATCGGCGTCATCGGAGAGCATGTTGGCCATGCCGCCCAGATATTTTGTGGTGATAACCGGCACTTGGCAAAAGACAAGCGAACTGACATTGCTGAGAGTCAGCGATTCGAGAGTGAATGTAAACAAATCGCGCTGCTCGTCGACAGAGATCACGGCCGAACCGAGTCCGCGCGGGAAGCCGAAATTCAGGGTGTTGCCGCTGCGGACAACCGTGCGTGCGGCAAGAGTTCGACCGTCCTTGAGACGTGCGGTGACCATCGGCTGCGGCCGTGCGAGCAACTCGCGCCGAGACTTCTTGGTGCGAAGCGAGGCCATCGAGCCCTGAGCATCCAGGGTGAGTGTGACGTGGCGGTTCTCGAAGGTCGCTGCGGGGTGCTGCTCGTGTTTGGATCCATCGACCAAGGCATACGCGGTGCTGGCGCGCGTCGGATCATTTGAAAGGGTGGCCACTTCAGACTCTGTGAAGGCACGCGCATAAATCCGCACGTCGTCGATCAGCCCCTTATGGCAGACGGGCGTGTTCCAACGGCCAAGGCACAAGGCATCGGCTTCGACCGCATAGGGCCAAGACCCGCGGCCGACAAGTTTCCCATTCACGTAGGTGGTGATCTGCGGACGCGAGAACGTGACACAGAGATGAACCCACTGGTGCTGCGGCAGAGCGGTCAAAACCGGAACGCTCGTCTCCGTCCAGATGTTTCCCGGACGCCCCGCGTGCTGCCCAGGACGCCCGAGCCGGAAAGAGCAGGTGTCATCAGAGACGAAAAGCATCAGGCCGCCGGGGCTCCAGGTCTGTGAGGTTAGGAGGTTCGGGTAGCGGCGGCGGGAGGAGTCTTCCCAAGTGATCCAGGCCGAGAAGGTGAACTGCGTTGCGCCGTTAAGCCCAGGAACAGGCGGCAGGTCAATGAAGGTGTTGGTCCCCCCGAAAAAGGCGGCTTTGCCGAATGTGCCTGTCGCCCACCGGATGCCTGCGAGTTCCGCTTCAAGCCCGTTTGGCGAACGGTCCGCGGCAAAAGAACCGGCCCCTTCGTCGAGCGGCAACCAAAGCAGCAAAGATGGATCGACGCGAGTTGCGGCGCGGAGCGTCGTGGCAAGGCAGAAACATGTGAGCGCACTAACCAGAATCCGCTTCATCGCCCCCCCTCTCGTTGAATGCATGTCTGCACGAAAAATCAACCTTCGGCCGGCTGTAACGTGCCCACCTCGATAGGACTTTTAGCCCGAGCGGCCGTCACGAACAAAAGGCGCGACATAAATCTCAACCGCACCCCGAAGGGTATGCGTCCTTCATCCGCCAAACACGTACACCACGGAAAAACGATCCGACACCGCACGCACACCTGGCATGAAGCAACCCAATGGCATCTCCAACGGCGCAAAGACAAACAGCACCTGCACGTTGTTATCCGCACCCCCTGCCTTGTTGACCAACCCCGGCAACTCTTCCCACGCCTCAAACGGATATTCATGCGGCGTGAGTTTGGGGTCGAGCCCTTCGACACTCCAATCCTCTTCGACAAAGACCAGTTTCTTTGCCAGTTTACCGTCTGCACGCTGAGTCACATACACTTCGAACGGTTGCGGGTTACGTCCCTCCCTCTCGCGCCATTTCTCCAGCGGTATGAACGCGCGAGGAAACAACCCCTCTTCCATTTTCCCGTCAAGCTTGAGTCCTTTGCCGTCCATCATGACGAACAACCGCGCAACATCAGCCGCCCGCTTAAGCGGCAACGCGTCATCCATGCCCAGTGTCACAAACAGTTCGCGCCCCGTCTCCGCCTGACTTCGCAGCCAAGTGACCGCGTCCGCCAATCCGGCCTTATGTGACACGTTGCCATCCGCCCCCTTGCACGTCAACACCACACCGCCACCGTCAACAGCCGCAACCACCCGCAGGGGCAGAACACGCGGCTTGCCGTCTGCCTCCAGCGGCCGCAACACGATCTCCAACAGCGCCCCGTAAGGCAACGCCTCGGCCAACGACAGCCGGCCGTACACTTCGCTCTGTCCCACTTGGAACGGCACGTCGAATACAGTCTCGCCCGCGTTGTAGAGCGAAATCAGAGCGGCCGGCATATTGGTGTCCGTCTGACAGTCGCCGTTCTCCCACCGTCCTCCTGTGAAGACCAAGCCGCCTTCACCGAAAAGCGGCGGCCCAACCTCCGCCGCATCGCGGACCAGCGTCTGCAAGGGCCTTTCGACCGCATTGGGGACATCCAGGCGCCGCACGGTTGCAGTCACCCGCTCACCGACCGGCCAGAAACGGAAAGGCTGGCTGCCGACGCATCCCCCGCGTGCCAGCCCCATGCTTTCGACCGCGCGGGCAATGTCACCCGGCATGGCGACCGCCACCGCTGCCGCTTCGTACGCGCGGTCGCTCAACGGCCCGATCAGGAGAAACTCCGTCGTAACGCCAACGGCATGTCCGACCGCCTCCGCCAACAACCGGACCTCACGCTTCTGGACGTCAACGGCAACGCCCGGCCAGACTTTGAATGTCGCCGAAGCGCGACTTCTCTGGGCCTCCTGCCAAGTCCGGACCGCGTTGGTGTTGACCAAACGCCACTCGTCAGGCCCTGTGAATGCGCCTGCCCGGGCAAATGACATCGCAACCAGAAGCCCCAACAGCGCGATCGCACGTTTCCAGTTTCCAGTTTCCAGTTTCATGACATTCCCTTAAGAACGGACGCTTGCCACAGCTTTCTTGAAACCGGCCGCAGAGCGCGCGATCACCTTCTCATCCACACTGAAACTCAGGCGGAAGTATCCGGGGAAACCGAATCCTGCCCCGGGCACGGCCAACACGTTCTGTGCCAGCAGCGCCTTGACAAACGCCTGGTCATCGCCTCCCGGCGCCTCCGGAAAGAAGTAGAACGCGCCTTGCGGCATTGCGAACCGAATTCCCGCTTCGGCCAGAACATTCGCCATGGCCTTGCGCCGGCGGTCGTAAACCGAAAGGTCCACGCCCTCATTCAGCAGCGCCATCGCCAACCGTTGTCCCAGCACGGGCGCATTCACGAAACCCAGCGTGCGGTTGGTCATGGTCAGCGCGTTCACGAGCAACGAGACATCCGGCATGGCCGGGTTCGCCACAACATACCCGATGCGCTCTCCCGCAAGCGAAAGACTTTTTGAAAACGACCCCAACACGAGCGCGAAGGGTGAAAGAGGAAGAATCGGCGGAACCACCGCACCGTCATAGGCCAAAAACCGGTAAGGCTCGTCGCTCACCAGAAACAGGGGCCGCTCGCGTGTCGCATTCACGCGGTCCACACATGCGGACAGCCGAGCCAAAGTCGCCTGCGTGTAGATGCACCCGGTCGGGTTGTTCGGCGAGTTGATGATGATCACGCGCGTCTTGTCCGTGACCGCCGCCTCCATGGCCGCCACATCCAGCTGAAAATCGGGCGGCAACGCGGGAACCGGCTTGAGCACGCCACCGAAATGGCCGCAATACGCGCCGTACTCCACGAAGTAAGGCGCGGGGCACATCACCTCATCTCCCGGCTCAAGCACCGCCCGAAAGAAAGCCGTCAGCGCGCCTGCCGCGCCGCAGGTGACCACAACCTGTTCCGCCCGTACCGGCACCCGCTGCTGTGCCGACAGAAACACCGCCAGCGCCTCACGGAAGGCGGGCAATCCCGCATTCGGACAATATCCCAACCCCAACGGCAGCACCGCACTGTCCGCCAGCGAAAGCAGCACCTCGCGCGCACGCGGAGGCGGCGGAATGTCCGGATTGCCAAGGCTGAAATCACACACGTTTTCGGCACCGAACTGCTGCTTCAGCTCGAGCCCTTTCTCGAACATCTTGCGGATCCACGACGCGCCCGCCATTTGCGCCTGAATCCCTCTTGCGATCACCTGCATCCGCTCACCCCTTTCTGCCAACCTTTGCCGCCCGCGCTTTCAGAACCCGCGCTGTCACCGCGCCCTTCTGCTTCAGAATCTTTGAACCGCGAGTGATCTTGCACAGGCTGATCTTCAGCTCTTCCGCGATTTTACGCTGCGAAACGCCCTCGGCCAACAACTCCAGCAGTTTCCAGCGCAATGTGATGTCGCTCACTTCGCCGGGCGTCAACAATTCATTCAGGAAAGCACGCATCTCCACAGGCGAGGTGATCGACGCAAGCACCCCACATACGGTTTCGAACGCCCGAACATCCATTTCTTGTTTGGCCCTGACCATTCAAACCTCCCTGCACCCCGCTACCAGCGCGTCACCGGCTTGCTTTTCATCGCCGCAAAGGCCTCCGCTTCCTCGATTTTTGCCAAGCGTTCCTCCAAGAGCGGGAACGTGTTTTTGTGCATGAACAGCTCCGAACACATGCCCAGATCAATGAAGTAGACGCCGCCTTGTTTAAGGCGCATCATCAGGTCCTGCGGCGATTGCGCGTACCGAAGCGCCTTCGGCAAAACACCCATCAACGTGCGTGCCGTGCCATAATTGCCGTTCACGCGGTTAGACCGCTGGCTGAAAAAAAACACTTCGCCTTGCG
>CAYZQL010000092.1:13288-13886 GCA_964480555.1 uncultured Lentisphaeraceae bacterium
CCTGTGTTCATCCTTCTTTTGCTGCGCCTCCTCGGGCGTCGCCCACGCCCTGCCCTGCTGCGGCGAACCTGCTGCCGCGGCCCCCGCAGCGCCGCCTGTTGCGGCTGCGCCCGCAGCGGTTTTATCTTCCTCGTCAGAAAACAGATCATCGATGCTCTTCACCGTTTTCGTCTCTTCGGCCACCGCCGGTTCGGACGTCTCGGCAGGAGGGGCCACCTTCTCGGAGTCGCCGTCTGCATCAACTGATTTTTTCTGCCCCCCGCCCGCCTCCGGTCTCATGGACGACCAAGCCACAGGCAGCTCCACGAGGATCCGGTTGATAAAAAGTCCGTTTCCTTTTCGAGACACCGTATAGGGCGGCGGCAAATACCGCCCCCCGATAAACACGAAGCCCGCCATTTGCGGCACGCCCGACAAAGAGCCCAATTCCTCAACCGCCTCTTCCGTCACCTCAGGCCGTTCAGCCGCGACCGCGGCACCGCATGCGAAAATCCCCAGAAATATAACCCCGATCCGTTTCATTCAATCCGATCCCTGCTTGCCCGTTTCTAAATCCAACCTGAAAAAAAAGCCCCACTTTGCCGTAACGCAGAACCTC
>CAYZQL010000093.1:0-13852 GCA_964480555.1 uncultured Lentisphaeraceae bacterium
GGGGGGCGTGCTCGCAAGTCTCGCTTCCTGGTTGAAAATTCGCGGTTTTCGTCGGCAGCGCGACGTGTTTGAACACGTCAGATTGTAATTGTGTTAGTCGTTAGATCGTTAAGCGGCGTTCCTCTCGTTTCAACAAAGTCACCGATATGTTACTCGTCAAAAGTGCGAAATGAAACTCCAAAATCAAAAGCGGCTGCCGCTTCCCGTCACGTTGACTTGACGCCGAAAGCGTAGGTATCCCCCGCCACGGCGCGGTAATTCGCGTCAAGCGCGGGTTGCAGGGCGAGAAGCGCGGCGAATGGTGAACATGCGGCCCATAGCCCCTTGTCGTCACCGCGCTCATTCTTTGCCACCATTTCCGCCTCCTTGCCTTTCGCCACGATTATTTACCCCCTCCTTTCCGCCGTTTTGTACCCCCCTTCGTGCCCTAGCGGTACCCAATCCACCCTCTTAATACCCACTTTTCACCCTCCCCCCTTCGCCCTCCACACTCGAAGCCGGACAAGTGGCCAGGCAGCCCGTGTCCCAGGGCGCTTTCGATGCAGAAGAGCGCCTTGGGGAGGGAGCGGATGGGGTCCCCCGCTCCCATTCGGCCCCCGCCTCAGCGCCGGAGTCCCAAGCCCCCCATAGGGCCGGGGCCGGGGGTGGGAGGGCGGGGCGGATTGTCGCGTCTTCGCGCGCGCGCGAGAGGCAAATAAGCGACCGCGACCGCGCACAGCCCCCCTTTTTGCCTATATGCTACACACGCGGAGGGGTATCGACTAGCCCCTGTTGGCGCGGCGCGTGCCCGCACGTTGACCCCCGGCGAAATGATCGACCGCCCCCGACCCGAGGCGGGTCTCGTGCCCATATTGGCTGCGGCCGGGTGACGCGGTTCCCGCTTCCATGGATTAGTATGGTTGCGGGCTCTTCTGCGCCGTGTACGCCACCCGTCCGCCTTGTCTGTTCGTTCTCTAAATGGCCAACGTCCGCAGCGACACTGTGCGATTATCAAGCGGTCGCGCAGTTGAAAGTGTGGTTTCGAACCAAGTTTTTTTTCGTTATGCTTACGGGGCAGGTTTCGGCGGGCACAGCTTCGGGGCTGGCGATGCAGGGGCGGGCAGCGTTTTTGTAGTTGTTTTTGTTTTCGTCGCACAAAAACACGTTTCAGCACACTTTGTAACAGTTGCCAGAGATTACCGAATCAGGGCACGAAAAAGCCCGCAATCATTGGGTTTAATCAACAACTGCGGGCTTCAAGAGTGGCTCCGGCGGCAGGATTCGAACCTGCGACCAATTGGTTAACAGCCAACTGCGCTACCACTGCGCTACGCCGGAATAAAGCAACGTGTCAACGTGTCCTTCGGCCGGACAAAAGTGGGGGTGAATTTACCTGATCGGCCGTTGTTTGTCAATGCGCAAACAAGCGATTTTTTTACGGATTACGGCGCCCGGCTCACGGCCGGGGCGGACCGCCGCGGCCACCCCCACGGCCGAATCCCGACGGCGGCATCATCGAGGTGTTGTCGATGACGGCTTGCAGGTGCTCGGCGAACTCGCCGACCTGCGCGCCTTCGTAACCGACCGACCGCGCCGTCTCTTCGAACAAATAGCGGCGCTCTTCCCCATACAGCTCATTCAGCACGCCGAACGTCTCGCCCAACTCGCGGCGCGCCTCCGGGGTGCGCTCGGCTCCCGGCTGCCCCATTTGCGCCATCAGCTCATTCACGCGCGCCACCGTCGCCAGCAGCTTCTCGTGGTTCTCGCGCTGCTGCTCGTTCATGTTCTGCACATCGACCGCGGTCAGGAAATTGGCCCGGTCCTGTTCCCGCTGCTCCATCCTCTGACGGAACTCCTCGCGCCGCTTCTGCATCTCGGCGTATTGTTCGGGGTTCTCTTTCCGCATCTGCTCCATGCGCTCTGTGAAAGACTGCCGGCGGGAACGCTCCGGCTCCTCTTGAGGGCGCTCCGCGGTCTGAACCGGCGGGTTCGTGATGGACAGGGACCGTTCGGCCAAAGCCCGTTCCAGTTCGGCCACGCGCTGGCGCAACGCCGCAGCGGCACGCTCCGCACCTTCGTCGCGGATTTTCACGATCCGAGGCGGCGGAGCCGGGCGAGCCTCCGCCACGGCCGGGCTCTCCGCCGGCACCGGCGCCAGCAGGCCCTGCCGCACCTGTTCAATGCCCATGCCGGCCGCCACGCACACCAGCACGCCCAGCCCGATCCAGAAGGAGTGTCGCTTGCTCATCTCTCGATCCCCCAATAAAAAACGTCCATCCGACTCGGCCCGGGCGATCCGCCCCCCGAGGGAATGCGCATCAGACACGCATAAAGCAAACGGCCCGCAACACTCGCCGGGTTGCAGGCCATCGCAGAGAAACGCAAAAGCTCAGGGTGATTCCCTGCCCGGCTTACTCGTCGCTTTTCTTGTCATCCTTGATGACCACGTCGTCGTCGTCATCCGTCAGCGGGCGCGTCGGATTGAAATCCTGCCGGGCCAGGTTCCAGGTCATCCAGTCGGAAAAGAGGTTGCTGTTGCGGCGGCGGGCGATGCCCGCGCGGATCTGCGAACGCATCATTTCGGCGGCAAGGCTGTCGCCCGGCTGGCGGTCCTGCACGTAAATGAAAAGCGACTGCGAGGCCGAAGCGGGAACGGCCTCGGAAATCTCTCCCTTTTTGAGGGTCATCGCGCCATAGGCGATCGAGAAGCTGTTCTCGAACTTCTGGTTCTGGATGTCGCTGACCGTGTAGGTGATGGAGGTCGAGACGTTCAGCGCTTTGGCTTTGGCGGCCTCGCCGAAAGATATGCCTTCGGCGACCCGTTTCTTGAGGTCAGTACGCAGCTCCTTGGTGTAGCTCTGGAACGCGTCCGTGCGGGCCTTGGCCAGCACGCGCGGGCGCAGGTCGGTCAACACGTCCTCGTACGAAGGCGTGTGGGCGGCCGAGCGCTGCACCGGCTCGATCACGTAGATTTGGGCGTCGCCTTTGACGATGCCGAAGCGCGAGTCCGTGCGGTCCGGGTCCAGCTCAAACGCCGCATCCGCGAACTCTTTGGCATTCTCGGTCCAGTAGAGCGGCTCTCCCGCGCTGAAGAGCGGGGTGGTCTTGATGGGCAGCTTCGCCTGAGCGGCCACGATATCGAGGGCGTTCGAGCCGGCGTTGGCCAGCTTGCCGTAGATATTGAAGGTGACGCTCGTGGCCGCACAATAGCGGGCCTCCTCCAACTGGAGCTCCTCGAGGATTTTGCCGCGCACCTCGGCATACGGGATCGGCACGGTCGTGTTGTTGGTGCTGGCCCTCGTAAACGTTTCCGAATGGCTGTCGTAATATTCTTGCAGATCCTCCTCCGGCACCGTGACGGAGGCCAGGTAATTGGAGACCGGGATCGCGACGTAGCGCACGGCCACGCGGTCGGGCAGGGCAAACGACTCCTTGTTCTCTTCGTAGAACTTGCGGTACTCCTCTTCGGTGAGGCGCATCTCGACGCCTGCGAAGCGATTGCTGACGGAGGCGACTTGCACGGTGAAACGGTCCGTCATCGCGGCAAGCTCGTCCTCGAGTTCCATGGGGGCAACCCACGTGGCCGACTCGACCATGGAGGCGCCTTTCATCATGGCGAGCTGGTGTCCCACAAGGCTCTCGTAAAGGGCCGGGGTCAGGCCCTGGTCGGCGAGCACCATGCGGTACCGGTTGAGATCGAACCCGTTCGCGCCTTGAAACCCGGGCGCTTCGCGCAGAACAGCCCGGACCTCCTCCTTGCCGGCAACCAGTCCGTTCTTCTCTACGGTCAGGCGGGCGGCGATCTGTTCCCAGGCGCGACGGTCGACCACGCTCGAAGCGGTCTCGTTGTCGCGGTTGCGCCCAAAACCGCGGATCGCCTGGACGGTCTGGTCAAACTGGCTGGCCGTGATTTTCTTGCCGTTGATTCTGCCGGCGGTCAGGTTATCCTGAGGACTCTGGAAACACGAGTCGACAGCGACGAACGCGACAGCGATGATGATGGCGAAAAAGCCCCAGAGGATGCGGCTGCGGATGAGTCGGTTGAAGTGGTAGATGAACACGGCTGGTTATCCAAACGGGTTGAGACACGCGCAAACACTTTTTACAAGAAATACCGGGGGCTGCGCAGGCCGACGGTTCTCTCAAAACAGGCCGCTCGGGCGCTTATTGGGCGGCGTCCTTCTTTTCTTCCTGAGGCTGCGCGACGTCGGTTTCCTCCTTGGCTTCCGGCTTGACGTCACGTTTCTCTCCGACGGTGAGAAGGAGCGGCAGGTCCTCTTCCTTCTTGTCCGCCTCCACGGGAACGATGAGTTCGCCGGTCGTCAGGTCGGCGCGGCCTTCGGCATACACGAAGCGGTGGCGGGCGATGCCGGTGGGACTCACGACGAGCGTGGAGATGATGGGGCGTCCGCCGACCGGCGCGTTCTCGCGCCAAATCTTGACCACGGCTTTGGGTGACATGCCGAAGTTGACCGGCGTCTCGGTCCCGTTCTCCAGGTGGATGGGGAAGTCGCCGGAAACGCTGGTCAGCCGGCTGAGCGAGCGGTCGGGCGAGGTTTGGATATTGACCGTGTTGGCGGCGCGCAGGGCGGGGATTTGATATTGCGGCCCCAGAATCCGCGCGGACCCCGTGATGGTGGCCACTTGGAAGGTCTCAACGGCCGCGTCAACCGTCAATGTGTATTCGCCCCGTCCGGCCACATTCTGACAGCTTGTGCTCGGCGTCTCGATCCCGAACGCGCCCTCCGGAAGGTTGTCGCGCAAGAACGTTTTGATCTTTCCTGAGGACAAGCGTACGAGGCGGCCTTCCTGATTCTTCTCTGGGCAGGCCACCGTCACTTCCGATTTTTCAAGCAACTGAACGCTCTCCTGCGCCGAAAAAACGATGAGGACCGAACCTCCAAGCCCCGTGCGGATGACGGTGCCCAGCGGATAAGCCTTGTTGTTGAGGGCCGGCGCGAACTCGCCCACGTCCGGGTTCTTCACTTCGCAACTCCCCTGGATGTTCATCACGCGCACCAGCGGCTCGAAGAGCTTGGCGGGAGGCGCGGGCTGGGCAGGTGCCGCCGTCTCCGCAGCGGCTGCGGCCGGCTGCGCGTCGCCCGGTGCGTTGTCCTGCGCGTACGCCGACGAGAGGGAAAAGACAACCACACACACGCTCGCTCTAAAGATTCCTGCTTGATCCATCATGGGGACAGCTCCCTTGCTAACATGCAGTTTTTCAAACAAACCGATGACCTCAATTAAAAAAGGATGTGGTATAATAAACCAAGCCCCCCGGATAGTCAATCGAAGCTTCGTGCGCCCCGTGGATTTCTGGGAAGGCGGGATGTCTTGTTCTGCGCCGTTTCTTGCGCCTCCCATTTTCCAGTTCCCTGAAATGAAGAAACCCTGTAGACTATTGGCCATTCAAATTGACAAGCATAGGAAAAAAACGTGAGAATTTCGACTAAGGGCCGATATGGCCTTCGCACGCTGATGGACATCGCCGTCCACCAGTCCGAAGGCGCGGTGACGTTGAACGAGATTGCGGCGCGGCAGAAAATCTCAGTGAAATACCTTTGGCAGGTCATCAACCCGCTCAAAACCGCAGGCATGCTGAGCGTGACGCGCGGGGCCAAAGGCGGCTACGTGTTGGCGCGGCCTCCGGAGAAGATCACGATGCTGGAGGTGGTGAACATCTTAGAGGGGACCATGTCGCTGGTGGACTGTGTCTCCAACACGAAATACTGCGACAAAGTCGATTGCTGTGTGGCGCGCACCGTCTGGATGGAAGTGCACAGGTCCATCGAAAAGACGCTGGGTGGGATCACGCTCGCCGCAGTCCTTAGGCGCTGTGCGGAGCCGGCCAAGGCCGACAATTACGAGATATAATAAACGAAGCCGAGCGGCTTACTTCGCAGGAGCCGCCGGAACCGCAACCGGTGCGGGCACAGAAACCGGAGCGGCCGCTTTGGCGGCGCTGTCGGCGGCATCGAACAGCGAGCGCGCGGCGCGCGGCTCGTAGCGGTCCACGACCCCTTCGAGATTGGCGATCACCATTTCCCACGCGGAGTTCCCGGTCTTCTGGGCCTTCAGATTCTCGAGCAGCTTCTTCGCCTCGTCTTTTTTGCCCTGCAAGGTATAGATCCGGGCGACGCCCATTTTGGCATAGGGCTGCATGCAGTGGCCGTCGCTGGCCCTGTCGAAGTCCTGATACGCCGCCAGCGCCTCGTCGAGGCGGTTGAGGCCCTCGAGCGCATGGGCACGGCCCAGCGCCGCGATTTCCGCGAAGCCGTTCGGCGCGCCTTTGCGGATGCAGTCGTCGTAGGCGGTCAACGCCTCATCGTATTTCGACGCATCGTAATAGGCTTTGGCCAGGCGCAGGCGGGCCGCGTTACCGGCCTTGGTGGACCCGTACTTGGCGACCACGGTCTCAAGCTCTTCCAACGAGGAGGCCTTCAGCAGCTCTTGATTGGCGCCCGCGATTTTCGCCGCGCGGTACTGTTTGAACGCAATCGCCCCGCCGATCAGCACGGCCGCCGCGGCCACCGTGATCAGGAACTGGCTGCCGTTGGCCTTCCACCAATCGTACAGCGGAAGCATCTCTTCGGGGAGATTCTCGGGGATCGTCGCAAGGGTGGGCTTTGACGTGTTTTGTGCGTCGCTCGTCGCTTGACTCATGGTTTTCGCCTCTAAAGATAATGAAATGGAGGGGCATTATTGGGTTTCCGCCGAGAGAAAGCAAGGCTAAAACCCAGGGTTCCCGGCGGAAAACGCCCGCCCGTCCCGGATGCCTCCCGCGGCGCGCGCCTCAGCGCCTCGGCAGCTTGCGGCGGTAGTCGTCCTTGTAGAGCCCGATTTTTTCGAAAGGAATCGGCTGGAAAGACGGCAGCTCTTTCAACAGCCGCGCCTCTCTGCGCAACGCGAAGTTGCCCGCCGCAGCATCTTTGAACCCGAGATCCACCGGCTCCCCGGGCGTGCCGAAGAGGTTGGTGAACCCCTTGTACTCCACCGCCTTCGCGATGCCGTTCGTCGCGCCGGCCGTGTTCACCGCCAGGTTGTCGGCGATCTCCAGCTTATCGATCAGCTTCTTGACGTTGCCGTCGAACGCGCACACCTCTTTGGAGCAGTCCACGAACACGTTGCGCCGCGCCGGGTTGTTGAGCGGCTCGCGCGGGCACTCGTTCATGATCGCGGCCAGCTTCGGATACCGCACGCTCCACGGCGGGTTGGTGTAGTTGAACGCCTGCGCCTTCGCATCCAGGCACCAGCTCGGGTCGTTGGTGTTGTTCCAGTGCTTCCAGGACATGCCGCGGGAGTCGATGTGGAACCCGATGGGGCACTCCACGATCAGATTGTTCAGCACCGGGTTGTCGCGGCCGCCGCCGATCATGATGGCGCGCCCCGCCTTCCAGAAGATGTTGCCCTCAACCGTGTCGCCGCAGTCGCAGTCGTCGAAGTAGAAGCCCATGGTGTTCACGTGCTTCGAGTCGCCGCCCAGCGTGTGGATAAAATTGTGCCGCAGCACGTTTCCCTGGCTGGTCCAGTCGCGGCCGGTGTAGAACGCGCCCGCATCGCCGGTCTCCATCACCACGCGGTAGACCTCGTTCAACTCGAACAGGTGCTCATTGCCGCCATACAGCACCGCATTGTGCGGCGCGTCGTGGATGCAGTTGTTCCGCACGATCTGACCGCACCCGTTCGCGCCGATGCCCGGCGCATAGGTCCGCTGGAAGAGCCCGTAGTGGTGGATGTGGTTGTTCACCGCCAAGTTTTTGGCCGGCGTCAGCGTCTTGCGGTCGCCGCCGTTCAGCGAAATTCCGCCCCTGCCCAGATTGAAGACATCGCACGAGCGCACGGCGTTTCCGCGCCCGCTCACGTTGATTCCGCTGCCCGCCAGGTTCGCCACCACGCACCCCGCGATCTCGACGTTCTCGCAGTCGGCCATCTCAATGCCGTTCCCGCTGTTATGCCCATACTCGAACGACAGCTCCTTGAACTGCACATGTTTCGCGCCGTTCAGTTTGACGAACGGCTGAGTCAGCGTGGCCAGCACGACCAACGCGTCTTCCATCGCCCCGTCCGGATAGAAATAGAGCACCTTGCGCGCGCGGTCCAGATACCACTCGCCGGGCGCGTCCAACTCCTCGAGCGCATTCAGCGCGAAGAACCGGCGCTTGTCCGCGCCCCACGTGCCCCCCGCGATCCCATACCCGTGCGGGGCCGCCAAGGCGACGACTTTCTTCTCCTTGTCGTACGACGCCACGCGGATCACCTCATCGCACCAGTCGTGCGTCCAGTAGCCCAGCAGCCAAACGCCCTCTTCCAGATTCCAGCGGGCCGGCCGCGGATCGTCGAATTCGAAGGACCCCGGGCGCGCCTTCCGCAAGGCAGGATCGGGCGAGTCCGGAATCGGCTTGCCCGTCTCAACGGCCTTGGCAAAGCCCGCCCAGCCGTCTTCCGGCGCGTCCGCGTTTGGCCACCGCGCCAGGGTCATCGGCTGGCGGTTGACATAAAGCCACGGGGCCGCAGGCGTGCCCGAATAGGCCTTCTTGAAGCTCTCGAACATTCCCGGCACGCGGCCCGAAAGGTCACACGCCAGAACCTTGCCGCGCACCGCCGCGTCCAGGCGCGCCAGCACCGCCGCGTCCGAAACCGGGCTGAAAGCCGCAGGCGCCAGCGTCACGCCGCCGCGGATGCGCGCCTGACCGCGCTTCTGAGCGCAGTAGACCACCGGCGCTTCGGCCGTGCCGCCGTCTTCGGCGGTCAGTTCAAAGGACTTCTCCAGCGGATACACGCCCGGCGCCAGAAAAACCGTCACGGCTTCGCCGGCCTTCAGCGTTCCCGCTTTACGCGCCGCGCGGATCCCGTTGCGCGCCTGCTCGAGCGTCTGATAGGGCCTGCGCCGCGCCCCGTCCCCGCCCGACTCCGCCTCGGCCGCCACATGCACGTTCATCTCCGCGCCCACGCACGAAACCATGCCCACCGCCACCCATATCGCTACCCGCATCGCAAGCCCCCTTGACTTTGATTTCCCGTTCGCGCGCACCGCGCGGCCACGTCCCTCAACCTGACGACGGTTTCAGTATGCCATGTCACCTCGCGGTCGGCAACACGATTTGCGGACCGGCCACCCCCTGACGCGCAAAATACACGCCCGCTTTTTTGGGTTGCGTGCCTCAGCCCATCTAAGGCAGAATGACAGGCAATAAAGGGGGAGAGACGATTCGTGTACCGGAATGTGACATGGCTGTGCTGTCTTTGCAGCGTCTTTTTTATGCCCTTCGCGCACGCGCAGGCTGACCGCGATGCGCAGACGCCCGAGGTTTTCTGCCAGAGCTGGTTCGGCCAGAGCGCGCGCCCAACCCCCCTGCCCCTCGCCAACACCAACGTGATCATCCAAGAAGTGTCGCTCGGCGGCCAGACGTCCGGCTGGCTCTTCCGGACCGATCAGGTACCCCCCGTCTGCAAAGGTAAACGCGGCCAGATCGCGGTGCTGGTGGCCGTCGGCACCGACGCCCGCATCAAAGGGCTCACCGTTCTCGCGCACAAGGAGGACCCCCGGTATTTCCGGCGCCTGAAGACCGCTTTCTTCGAGCAATTCCGCGACCGGCACGCCGACGCGCCCTCCGCCACGTTCGAAGCCGTCACCCAGGCGACGCTCTCTTCCAGAGCCATCATACGGGACGTCACGGAGGGAATAAAGACCGTTGTCGCCCAACCGGAGATCGCCACAAAACTCAGTTCCGGCAAGAAAGGCGGTTGACCTGACCGCCCATCATGCTTCATACTTTTTCCACGTAACCGATTTAAGGAGCTTATGACGCTGAGAGGCACATTTACCGCGATCGTCACACCGTTCAACGAAGACGGCAGCGTGGATTATTCCGCCCTGCGCGCCTTTGTGCAGTGGCAAACCGAGAACGGTGTCACAGGACTCGTCCCCGTCGGCACCACGGGAGAATCCCCCACACTTGAAATCGACGAGCACATCAAGGTCATCACCGCCACGGTCGAGGCCGCAGCGGGCAAGGCCGTGATCATCGCCGGAACCGGGGCAAACTCCACCTCCGAAGCGCTCGCGTTGACCCGCGAGGTGCTCGATGTCGGCGTGCAGGCCACGCTGCAGGTGACCCCTTACTACAACAAGCCCAACGCCGAAGGTCTTTACCGCCACTTCGCCGCCGTGGCCGACCTCGGGCTCCCCGTGGTCCTCTACAACGTGCCCGGACGCGCCGGCAAAGAGATCCCCCTCGATGTCGTCGTGCGGCTCGCCGCACATCCTCACGTCGCGGCCATCAAAGAGGCCGGCGGCAATGTGGAGCGCGTCAGCGCCATCCGCGACGCCTGCGAACTGCCCGTGCTCTCGGGCGACGACAGCCTGACGCTCCCCATGATCAGCGTCGGAGCGTGCGGCGTCATCAGCGTGGCGGCGAACGTCATCCCGAAAGAGATGTCCGCGCTCGTGCGGCTCGCCCTCGCGAACGACCTGGCCGGCGCGCGCGAACTGCACCGCACCTACTACCCCCTCTTCCGCGACCTGTTCATCGACACGAACCCCATCCCGGTCAAAACCGCGCTCGCCCTCATGAGCCGCATCGGGCCGACGTTCCGCCTGCCGCTCTGCGAGCCCGCGGACAAAGTCCGCGAACAGCTCACCCGCACCCTCCGCAGCCTGAACCTGCTGTAGCCGGACCGGCCGCCGCAGGGCGGTTCTTTTTTTCAATCCCGCCTCCTTTCGCACGTTATGAAAATAGCCATCCTCGGAGCCGCCGGCCGCATGGGACAGAACCTGTTGCGTTGCGCCGGAAAAGTCAAAGGCTGCGTCATCGTCGCCGCCACCGAATGCACGGGACACCCCCTCCTGGGCACATCCGTGAAAAAGGCCTTGGGCCCCCAGGGCGAAACCCTCCCGGACGCGCTGCTTTTCACCGAAACCTGGCCTGATGAGGCCGAGGCCATCATCGACTTCACCTTCCACACCACCGTCACCGGCAACCTCGCCAACGCCGTCGCCCGCCGCCAGGCCTACGTCCTCGGCACAACCGGCCTCACCGAAGAAGAGAAGCAGACCGTTCTCGCCGCCACCCGGCAGATCCCCGTGGTCTGGGCGCCGAACATGAGCCTCGGGGTGAACCTGCTGCTCGAACTCGTGCGCCGGTCCGCCTCCATCCTCGGCCCCGATTATGACGCGGAAATCGTCGAGACCCATCACCGGCTCAAGAAAGACGCGCCCAGCGGCACGGCGCTCGGCTTGGCCGAAGCCTTGGCCGACGGCCGCGGCGTTGCGCTCAAAGAGGTCGCCTGTTACGGGCGCGAAGGCATCACCGGCGAACGCCCGCACGGCGAGATCGCCATCCACGCCCTGCGCGGCGGCAGCGTGGTCGGCGACCACACCGTGATGTTCATCGCCGACGAAGAGCGCGTCGAACTCACGCACAAGGCCAACAGCCGCGAGGCCTTCGCCACCGGCGCCCTGCGCGCCGCGCTCTGGCTGGAAGGCCGCAAGCCCGGGCGCTACACCATGCGCCACGTGCTCGGGTTCGAAGCCGTCTAATCCAATGCCACGCCAACACCACGACGTCGTCCTTTCTCTCGGCAGCAACCTGGGTGACCGGCTCGCGTGGCTGGCCCAGGCGTGTGCGGCGCTGAAGGCGTGTCCGGGCATCCGCCTGCTCGCCTGTTCGCCGGTGTATGAGACCGAGCCCGACGGCGTGCCGCAGGCCTTCGCCCAGCACAGCTTCCTCAACCAAGTGGCCCTCGTCGGGACGACGCTCGCACCGGAGGCGTTCTCGGCCGCCGTCCACGCCATCGAAGAGCGGCTCGGCCGAACGCGCGGCGCCGGGCCGGGCTCGCCGCGGACGCTCGACATCGACATCATCGCCTTCGGGCCGCTCCGCTCAGACGCGCCGGCGCTCACGCTGCCCCACCCCCGCGCAAGGCTGCGCCGCTTCGTGCTTCAGCCGCTCGCCGACCTGCTCCCGGACTTTGTCTTCCCCGGCGACACGCAGAGCGTCTCCGACCTGCTCCGCGCCCTGCCTCCGGCGCCCGCCGTCAGACGGTTCGGCTCAGACGCTCACCTCTTGCCCGCGGCGCCCGCGTCCGCCCGTACAGAAGCGCCGCGTAGTACTCGATCCACGCGATGAAGGTGAGGATCAGCAGCTTCTGGCACGTCGGCACGTACGGGGAAAACGGCAAGCGCTTGAAATGGTGCGCGAGGAGAAACGTCTCGAATACCGCGACGACGACGACGCACCACGCCAGCCACCCCCAGCGCACACTCCGCGAAACGCGGGGATTGTTCCGCTCAGGCGTCAGAAGCAGCAGCGCGACCGCTCCCCCTGCGACAGCCGCGAAGCACCCGACGTTATGGAACACGCCGTGCACGTTTTCGGGAACAAAAGCGATGGTCAGCAGCCCCGCCGCATTGAGCGCGCCGCCCCACAGAAGCCAACGCTTCTGGCGCGCTCCCCTGACGAAACAGCTCAAGGCCGGATAGAACCAGGCGATGACGCCCGCGCTGAGCACGAGGCTGGCCGTGAAAAGATAGTGGCACGCGGGGAATTCGACCCCGCGGAGCCGTGTCCTGCCCAAGTAGCTGAGCATGTGCCTAAAAGGGTTGTAGGCCTCGCCCGGACAGACGCGCATGGCCCAGCAGAAGAGCGCCAACGAAACGAGCCCTCCCGCGAAAACAGCGAGCGGAATCCGCCGCAGATAGCGGGCCCTTGGGGGTGCCGCCGGCGAACGTCCGCACCGCATGATCGCGACCGCGACGCAGAGCAGACTGGCCACATAGGTGACGCCCGCCCAGTGGCCGACCTGCGGCACGTGGAGAATCTGTCCGAAGGCGATCAGCGTGTCGGAGAACACGAGCAGGCAGAGCCCGTATCTCCAAGCTCGCGACAGGTTGTGCGCGCCACAGGCGTACGAGACGCTGACGATGGAAAGCAGGGCGTAAAGCGAGAGCGCGAACGCCAAAGGAAGCGACTGAAGCGCCGGAATCACGCGCGCGCCGAACAGGATGCCGAAGCTGAAAAACAGGCTGGCCGCGATGCGGGGGCTCCACTTCGCATGCAGGCGCAGAAAGGCGATCCAGAAGACGTGGGCAAGCGAGAAACCGGCGACCCCGCAGAGAAATGCGCCCGAATGCAGCGGCGCGCGCTGCACCGCGAGAAAAAAGTCTCCGATCATCGTCGCCGCCAAGCCGCACCACGCCAGCCAACAGGGCCGGCGCGCCGGCCCTCCCCTGACGATGGCAACGGCCGCCAGGACGAGCAAAACCGGTGTCAAAAAGATTACCACGTGTTCACCTTCGTGCATCGCGCCCGGCGCGCCGGCCGCCCCACAGCCAGGCCCGCCCGCATGAGCAACCTGGGCCGGGAAGGCGCTGCCCCCCGTCACGCGTCTGGCCAGAGCTGCGCGGCGGTCTCGCGCAGTTTGTATTTCTGGATCTTCTGGCTCGCCGTCATCGGGTACGAGTCCACGAACCGGACGAACTTCGGGATTTTGAACCAGGCGATCTTGTTGCGGCAGAAATCCTGAACGTCCTGCTCGGTGATCTCCGAACCCGGCATGCGGATGACGAACGCGGCCGGCTGCTCGCCGTATTTCTTGCTCGGCACGCCCACGATCTGAACGTCCTGCACGCCCGGCATATGGCCGATGAAGTCCTCGACCTCTTTGGGCGAGATGTTCTCTCCGCCGCGGATGATCAGGTCTTTCAGGCGGCCCGTGATATAGTAGTAGCCCTGCTCGTCCATCTTGCCGATATCGCCGGAGTGCAGCCAGCCGTTGGCGTCGATGCACGCGGCGGTCTGCTCGGGCATCTTGTAGTAACCCGTCATCGTGTTGAACCCGCGGCAGCAGATCTCGCCCGGCTCGCCGAGCGCGC
>CAYZQL010000094.1:0-3398 GCA_964480555.1 uncultured Lentisphaeraceae bacterium
CCACCGAGATCACGGACTTGCACTCGGGGAATATATTGCCGGGATGCATCTGCTGCGGCGCGCCCTTGAACCGGTCGATGTTGGCGACACCCACGAGGCACGGCCGCCCCAGCGAGGCCGCGAAATCCTTGATCATCTGCGAGGTCAGTTTCATGAATCTCCTTATCAGTCGATTCAGGTTGTTAGGCTATTCGGCTGTTAGGCAGAGTTCTTGAAACCTCGTTGGCTTTTCCTAACGGCCTAACCGTCTTAACCCCTAACAGCCTATTTCGAAAACACCTGTCCCGTCGCGTGGACAGAGACCACACCGGTGCCCGCACTTCTGCCGCACCCCACATCGACCGCCCTCAGCGCGCCCGACTCGTCGCGGGCCACCGGACGCTTGAACGCGTCCAACTGCCACGGCGCGCGCTTGCGGAAGGCGCTCTCGAAACGGTTTGCGAGCTTGCCGGACTTTTCCAGCCGCACCAGGCACTCGCGCCCGCACGCCGCCGCAATGCGGTCCGGCTCGCTGCCGCGCCCGCTCGCGAGAAACGCGCCGTTCGGACACGCCGCGCACAGGCCCGTGTCGATCTGAGCCACCGGCATCGCATGCCCTTCCACGCCCACGGCCTGTGTTCGCTCCAGATGGATCGCGCCGTAGGGACACGCCGCCGCACAGCCGCCGCAGTCGCCGCACAGCGTCTTGCCTCTCACCGGATCACCTTCCAGTTCGGAGTCCGTCAGAATGAAAGCGAAGCGCTGGCGCGTACCGAACTCGGGGGTGAGGATGAAGCCGCCCAGCCCAACCTCGCCCAGCCCTGCCGCCGTCACCGCAAAGCGCGGGTCGATGAGGACGTTCGGTGCGGGCTTGCCCGGCGCGACCGGAACCCCTTTGGGCATGCCCGCCTCGTTGTAGGCGAAAAGGGGCACGGCCTCGAAGCCTTGCTCTTCGATCCAGAGCGAGAGGTCGTACGAGGTCTGCGACAAGAAATTGTCCTCCACCCACGTGTAGCCGAAACACTGGTAGGTGCTGCCGAAATTGGTGCCCTCTTCCACGCCGCGCAGCGAGCCGCGGCAGATCCGCCGCGCCAGCACGATCACCGATTTGCACTCCGGAAAAATCGCGGCCGGACTCCGTTCCGGCGACACGTTTTTGAACCGCAACACCGGCGCGATGCCGACCAGATCCGCCCCGCACGCGCGGGCTTTCGCTTTTAATTCTTCTGCTGTCATTCTATCCCTCTTTACTCTATCGTTTGTTCGCAATGCCGCCGCGGGGCAGGCTTGTCCATAACTTCTGCGTTCGATGTTCAGCGTTCGGCGTTAGTGCAACAGCGCGTTCTCCGGAGGGACCTGCCACTGCGCGACCCCGGTGTCGCGATACCGTTTGACACCCATGTCCCAACCGATCTGCCGCAGGTGCTGGTTAAAGGCGGAAGAGGCGTTCCACCCCGTCCCGTCATGTCCCCATGTGGCGTGGGCGCCCGTGTACAGCATGCGGTACATGTCCAGCCCGTGCATGTAGTTCCACGTCGTGCAGAGCATGCCCGTCAGGCCCTTCTCGCGAACGAGTCGCGCCTGGCTTCTGATCCCCTCGGCATCCTTCCACGGACAGGCCAGTACCGGGAAACCTTTGCCGTGGAAATACTGCATGGTCGGCCA
Source organism: uncultured Lentisphaeraceae bacterium (assembly GCA_964480555.1). Classification (GTDB taxonomy): domain Bacteria; phylum Verrucomicrobiota; class Kiritimatiellia; order RFP12; family UBA1067; genus CAYZQL01. Next base: position 1,645 of record CAYZQL010000094.1, read on the forward strand.
CTGCGGCGCGGCTTTCCCCGGCACGGTGTAATACTGCCAGTCGCAGATCACGATGTCGCGCGGCAAAGCCTCCAGCAGAGCCTCGGTGCCGATCTTCGCAGAGCCGCCCGCGACGTACCCTTTCCAGCGCGGGTCACCCGCAACCACCAGCATGTCGTGCCACATCATGATCTGCGCGCCGCGCGCGCCGAACTGCGCGCGGAAGTAGAGCAGGTGGTTTTTCAGCAACGCCGCATAGTCGGCCTTGCGGCAGCTCAGGCAGGTCGCCATCGAGTACGCCTCGTCGCACCCGATGTGGAAATACGGGGGACACCCGAACGCTTCAACCAGCTCGGAGGTCATCTCCGTCAGATAGCGGCGGGTCACCGGGTTGCTCAGGCACCACGTCCAGCCGTCCGGCTCGAACAGCGGTTGCATCTCCGGATGGAAGTCGAGCACGGGATGCTTACCCGAGATATGCCGCGACGCGGGCGCGTGGCCGAACAAGTTGAGCTGCGGGATCAGCGTCAGCCCCTGCTCTCGCGCCAGCTGCGCCAATCGGCGAAACGTTTTGGCTTTCACCTTTTTCTCCGCCCACGAGAATTCGGGGTGCGACGTGTAGTCGAACACGGCCCACGGCTCCAGCACCAGATAATTGAACTTGTAGTACGCCGCCATGCGGATGCACTTCTCGATGAAAGCCTCGTCGTTCTCGGGAAACCAGCACAGGTGCATGCCCCGGAACGCCATCGCGGGCGCGTCTTCGACCGTGATTTCCGGCAAGAAAGAGTGGCTCATCTTCTCAACCCCGCGCTCCGGCTCGGCCAGCTGACGCAGCGTCTTGAGCGCGTTCAGCAGCCCGCCCTCATCCGCCGCCCCGATCACCAGCCCGCTGTCCGAGGCGGCCTTGAAGCGATACCCGTCTTTCGGGATCACGAGCGATGCGTCGGTCTTGAAGGTCAGCGCGGGCGCGCATCCGAAACAGGACTTGAACAGCTCCGCAGTCCGCTTCTCAAGCCCATCGACGCGATTCGTAAGCGTGACCGTCACCGTAAGTTTCTTGTCGATCTTGACCACCGGCCCGTCGGTGATCGCCACCTGCTTCGGATACGGGATCATCCTCGACTTGATGATCTGCGCCTCGTCTTTCCCCATGGCCGGGCCTTCCGCCCATGCGCCCAGCGCCAGCCCCGCCGCCGTTCCCATTGCCCACATCACTCTTCTGCTCATCGTCGTCCTCCGGTTCGCCCGTTCTGTCCGTTTCCCTACCCAAACTTGATCTTCGGCACAAGGCGCATCAGCGCGAACGTCGCCGCGACGGTCACGGCACCCAGCACCGCCGCATAAGCCCATTTGTCATAAAGCGCATAGCCCAGAGCAAAGAGCAAGCCCCAAACCGCCGCGCAACCCAGCATCATGCACAGAATCCCTAGCGGCAGCCCCACGCTCCCGCTTTCCGATTCCAGCTTCTCCCCCTGCGCCGCAGCGTAGGCCTCGACTTTACGCCACCCTGGCCCCCCCGCATGAATCTTGCGGCAGAACGACACCAGCACCGGCATCTCCTCGGGCGGCGTCAAATAGGTCACGGTCAGCCAACCCACCGTCGTGACAGCAATGCCGATCACCAGCTTCCACCCGCTGTAGGCCATGATTTTCAAAAGCCCCGCATCAGCCAGCACCGCTTCAATCCCCAACGGTTCGGCGACGAACTTGAAAAACCCGGCGACCGCAAACGAAATCACCATCGCCGAGATCTCGCTGTAGGCGTTGATGCG
>CAYZQL010000094.1:3408-11152 GCA_964480555.1 uncultured Lentisphaeraceae bacterium
CCAGAACCAGCGCAGGATGTAGATGAGCCCTGTGCCCGCGCCCACTTGCAACAGCACGTCGAATGCGCCCTTGGCGCCCTGCAGCAGCAACGCCATGCCGCTGCCGGCAGCCAGCAGAAAAAGCGTCGAAGCACGCGCCACGCGCACCTGCTGACGCGGCGTCGCGTTCGGCTTCAAAAACCGCAGGTAGAAATCGTTGACCACGTAGGACGACCCCCAGTTCAAGTGCGTCGCCACCGTGGACATGTGCGCCGCGATCAGGGAGGCCACCACCAGCCCCAACAGTCCCGAAGGCAGCCGCGCGATCATGCCGGGATAGGCAATGTCGTCGCGCAGAAACGTGTCCTCCACCTCGGGAAAAGCCTTGGCTAGCGCCCCGTGTCCCCGCGCTGCGGCCCTGTGGTAACGCACCGCCTGATGCTGTTCCGAAGTCAACGCGTCGCCCGACTCGCGGTACACCTGAACCAGCGCAGCGTTCTCCGCTAGCCAGGCCTTCGCCTGCGCTTGCTGAGCCGGCGTCTCCTTGGGCATCACCACCATCGAAACCAAGGCTACCAGAATCCACGGCCACGTCCGCACCGCGTAGTGCATGAAGTTGAAAAGCAGCGTCGCGCCGATCGCGTGCTTTTCGTTCTTCGCGGCCAGCATCCGCTGAGCGATGTAGCCGCCGCCGCCCGGCTCCGCGCCCGGATACCAGACGTTCCACCACTGCACCGCCAGCGGCAGGATCAGCACCGTCACCAGCAGCGACAGGTCGCCGCCTTCGACAGACGGGAAGAACGAAAGCTTGTCGGCAGGGATCCGTTCGATGAGCGAGCTCAGCGAGGTCACGCCGGTTCCGCCCACATCCGCTTTGATGACGTAAACCGCCGCCGCAATCGCGCCGAACATGGCTAAAGAGTACTGGTAGAAATCCGCCCAGATTGAGCCCGTCAGCCCGCCCAAGGTGGCGTAAATGCCGACTCCGACTGATGCCCACACGAGTGTCTCGACCGCCGTCAGGCCGAAGATCACCTGCCCGATTTTGATCGCCGCCAGCGAGCCGATGCCGAGCGAGATCACGTTGAAAAAAACGCCGAGATAGATTGCGCGGAAACCGCGCAAGACCGCTGCGGGCCGACCACTGTACCGGAGTTCGTAAAATCCGAGGTCCGTGTCGAGCGCTGAGCGCCGCCACAGTTTGGCGTAGACGAACACCGTCAGCATGCCCGTGAGCAGAAAGGCCCACCACACCCAGTTTCCCGCGACGCCGTCGTTACGAACAATGTCCGTGATCAGATTCGGCGTGCCGCACGAGAAGGTGCAGGCCACCATCGAAATGCCCAGCAGCCACCACGGCATCGTGCGTCCTGACAGAAAAAAATCCGACGCGCTGCGGCTCGCCTGTTTTGCGAACGCCGCGCCAACCGCCACCACCGAAATCAGAAAACCGGCAATGATGACACTGTCCAGCAGTGTGAGTTTAAGCATTCCCCAACTCCTAACTCCTGATTCCTGACTCCTAAACTTCCCGCGTATACGGGCACGCCATCGCACACACCTCGAAATTGCACGGCCTGTACTTCGGGATCGGCGGCTGCTGGCGCAGCGCCGCGTCCAACGTTTTCGCGGTGATCGTCTCAGGCGGCGGCACATTCAGTTTCCAGCCGACAAACCCGCACCCTTCATCGGCGATGAGCGAATAGCGCTTGGCCCAGTCGCACCGCGTCGTCTTAATCTTCAGGAAGGTGTCGCGCACGCCCGCCGCCTCAACCGACACCTCATCGCCAAACGCCTGCGTCGCGCACGCCGCCACGCAACGCACGCCGCACGCCGCGCATTTTTCTGGTGCATCCCCCCCTTGCAGGGCGTCCTCGCGCAACTCGCGGTCCACGACCACCGCCATGTAGCGCACGTTGGTGCCGAACTGCGGATTCACGAGGAACCCCGCCTTCGCGAAGCGGCCCAGGCCCGCGGCCCAGGCCTCGAAGCGGTTGGAGAAAAGGTCGGGGATCGCGCCGCGCGGGCTGGCGGTCTTTGAGCCGGTGTCGAGCAGATCCGTGCTGAACACCGCCTTCACGCCCTGCCGCGACAGCCAGAGGCCCAGCCGCAGCGCGATGCGCCTCAGGTAATTCAGGTTCTCGTACAGGGCGAACGCATACGGCCCCACAGCCTCGGCCGGCGTCCGCGCCGTGATGTCGACCGAGCCGTGCGGCAAGGCCACGCCGAAGACCAGCACCGCTTTCGCGTCCGGCAACAGCGCCGCCGGATCAGGAACCTGCCGCCTGCGGACCGCGACGACCGGTTCATACGACGTGAAAATCTGCGACGCGTCCTTCGCGTCCAGCACCACTTCGCCGTCGAACGCCGGCACCGCCTGAGCCGCAACGCCCTGCAGCCTGCGGATGGACGTCACGCCTGCCACATCCGCGCCCAGACGCCGCGCCTCGGCTTTGAGCGCGTCCGTAAAGTCATCGACATTACAAAAACGCCTTACGGCGTCACTACAAACGGAACAATCTACGGACGCACCCGTTTGTAGTGTGCCCGTAAGGGCATCATCTCGAAGCAAACGTTCTTCTGACTGTTCGCAATAAACAAGACCCGTCGCCGGCAATTCCGCGTCGGTCAAGACCGCATACGTGAAAAGAGTCAGGCCTGCGGGCACGCCTGTGACCGCACGCACCACCGCACGCTCGTCGACCTCGGTGCCGCCGGTCGCCGAGTAGCCGGCCCGCTCCAGCTCGCGCGACACGTCGTAACCGGTCTGCATCGCCAGCTTCTCAGCCGTCTCACGCAGCCCGCCCGCAGTCAGCGTGATCTCGAGCGCCAGCTCCTTGTCCACATCCGCAGCCTCCCGCACCAGCTCGCTGTCGGCGGCTAAGCAGACGATCACCGCGCTCTTCGCGCCCGGCAGATACGCCTTCGAGTCCTCGACCTTCACGCCCGCGGCACGCAGCTCGTCCACCGGCACGGTGAGGATGCACGACGCGCCGTGCGCCTGGGTCAGCGAACGGAGCTTCTCGAAAAATCCGCGCGACGCCAGCCCGGGCTGCGGCGCCACGTCACGCTTGCGACGCGGGCTTTTGCAGTATGTCTTATCGAAATAGCGCCGAGCCTTGGGAACGCACGCCTTGAGGCAGCAGCCCATTTCGCCGCCGCGCCGGCCATGCCTTTTGACGTAGTCGAGAATGACCGCCTCGTCCACCTTCTCTGGAATTTCCAAGTCGAGGTCGAGATCGAAATGCTCGCCCCACGCGCAGCGCCAGAGATTCTTCTTGGCATAGCGGTACACCTTGCCCTCCACCTCCATCTCGTTCCAGCCGTCGATCTCTTTGCTGAGGGCGCCCGAGGGGCACGCCTTGCGGCACAGCATGCAGCGGTCGCAAACCGAGCCCGGCTCGACCAGCGGAGAGGGTGTCAGCACCGCATCGGTGATGACGGACACATAGCGCTGGCGCGCGCCGTACTCCGGCGTGATCGACAGACCCGAGTAGCCAAACTCCGAGAGCCCGGCCGCCACCGCAGCATGGAGGTGCGACAGGTCCGGGGCAAAGTGCTCCTTCAGCTCCTTATACCCTTTGTAGCGCCAAATGTTGGAGGAGACGATCGGCACTGCCGTATACCCCAGCGCCTCGATGAACCGCCCCATGCGGTAGCTCATCTCGTCGAGCCGCATGTTCATGGCGTATTGAATGCAGTAAGGCCCGATCTTCTGCGGATGTTCCTCGCCGCCGAGTTCGACCGCTGCGTCGGGATGATGCACCGCCAGGACAATCACTGACCGCGCCGAGGGCAGAATGCCCTGCGGGCTCATCATGACCGGAGCACCCTTAAAGCGTTCGATATTCGCCACGCCCACCAAATCCGCATTCAGTTCCGCAAGTGCAAACTGTTTCACCCGCGTGGTCAGCGCCGTGTCAGCAAGATACCGCATACTCACTCTTTCTCCTCAAACAAAACATGGATAACAGCATACACGCGGCCCGCGTCCCCTGCGTTCGATTTCGTGCCCGATCTTTTTTCAAACACCGTTCCGCGCCGCCGCCAGCCGTGCGCCAGCAACCGCTTCAGGCTCTGCACGCTGCAGTTTTAATCACCGCGTGCAACTATCTTTTTAATCCCATGCATATTCATTTTCCCCGATTCTGGATTGCCTCACCTTGAAAGCGATTTCCGGTTCTCAGCCGCGTCTCCTGATTGTCAGCGAATCCTCCACTGACTCACTTCCAAGTGAAGCAGCGGATTTCGCCCTTGCGAAAGGCTGTTTCCACAGGGCCGTTGCCGAAATCAAGTATGCGCGCACCGTCTTCAAGCGCCTGCACTACGGCGAAACCGTCCGTGGCGAACACGACCGCCTTGCCCACGTCTGCGCACGAAAAATAACGGCGCACGCCGGCCTTGTTCGCGAACGCCCACACGAGCGCGGGCGGCAGTTCGCACGCGCCCTCGAAAATCGTGAAGCCCACGCCGCCCTTGTTCGGGCGCACCACAACGGCAGGTGCGCCGTCGCCCCATGTGGCCCAGACTTCGTCGCCGGGCTGCGTCTCCACGCCAAGCATCGGATTTTCGCGCGTATCCACACCCCACGTTTCGGGCAGGCCCAGTTTGCGGCCTAACGGCGTCACATGGCAGAGAGCGTTCGCAAGTTTACTCGGCGACACCTTGAAGCCGGTAAGCCGCTCCGTGCCTGCGGGATCGAATTTGTCTTCGCCGATATAACCCGGTGCCCAGCACCAGACGCGCGTAATGTCCGGCGTGGCGGCAATCTGCCGCACAAGCGCCCTTTCGGTTTCAGGACTCAGGTGCCACGCGGCCAGATGAATCTGTAGCTTCATGTCCACTGGATCGCGCACGAGGTCGTTCAGCAGATACTGCCCGAACGTGACACCCGCGCGCGGGAACGACTTGCGGCTTTTGCAAATGAGGGGACTCGTCACATGGTTGCCCGCGCAGGCGATGTGCTGGATGGAATCCTCGTCGATCGTCACCGCCACGTCAGGCTTGTAAGGACGTTTCCGCGCCAGCAGCATCCTGTCCGTTTCATCGAAGTCCGAAAGCACCTTCCAGTAGGCGGGGTCGTTAAACCAGCCCGAACCCGGCAGATCCATCCACCACGCGGAAATGCCGCGGATGGCCTCCTGCGCCGTGGTGCGCAGCAATGTCTCACAGCACTCGCTGCGATTCGTGATAAAGCAGTATTCGCCAAGCGGACGCGCCTCGTCCGCAAGCGGCGTTCGAAAATCGTCCTCGTTCATCCATAGGATGCCCTTGCGCGCAAGTGTCTCCACCACGCCGATGACGGGCGTGGTGCCGAGCCAGCCGCGATCCGAGTAAGTGATGGGAGCGGCAAGCATATCAAAGTCAGCCGCGCTCTTCTCGATAAGCCGCCACAGGCCGCCCGAGCCCGTGATGGAGGCCCCCTGCCAAATTTTGGCGTGCTCCCAGTCGTAGCCGTAAAACGCCCCCACGATTTTTTTGCCGCCAGAAGCGCGCCGCGCGACGGTGGCCAGTTCGCCCACAATGTCGCTCATCTCTTCTTGCAGGAAGTAATTGAATTCGATGAGCCGCTTGCGCGTGGCGGGGTCCAAGAGACGCATATCGTCCGTGAGCAGACGCCGCTCAGCCATCGTGGGCGGCTCAGCCATGGCGGCATCCGGCGCACCGCGCACGGCCAGCCACGCACGGAACGCCGCCTTCGCGGCAGGATCGTAGCCGCTTCCACGCCGCCAGCAGTCCCAGTAACACCACTCGCCGCAGGCCTGCCCCGAAAAATGAACGCCCGCGAAATGCTTCGGGAACGCGACACACAGATGCTTCACAATCCGCTCCAGAAACGCCGCCGCCTCCTTGCGGTAGAGGCGCGAGGACACGCTCGAAAGCTCCACGGTTTCGCCGTCCTGCATCACCACGCGCGCCCCGGGATATTTCTTGAGCCACCATGCGGGCGCGTTCACCGTCACGCGCGGTATGATGAGCGCATCGGGTACGGCTTCGATAATCTGGCGGAACAGATGGTCGATAGGGCCGAAGTTATCATCGCCGTCCGGCATCCAACTGTTCGGCGTCATGCACGAAATGAGGCGCACGCCGTGCTTCCGCGCGAGCTTCGCCTGCTCGACGAGCGTAAGGCCGTTGCCGTCATCAAGCGGAATCTCCATCAGCCAGTAATTGTAAACGCCAGGGCCGTACTGGTGAAGCGCGGGACGTATCCAAGTGGGCGTCACCGCGCGCGCCTCAAACGAAAAGCGGCACGGCACATCCTTTGCGAGCGCGTCCACGCCGCGTGTGAACTGCAGCGTTGTCAGATCGGCTCGCAGGGTGTGATTTGTGATGAGGGTGGCGCCATCCGTGCGTTCGAAACGGAAGTTGCGGATCTCGGGCACATTGTTCGTGGCTTCAAACCGGATGCGGAAGCCGGCGCGCGGCACATCGGCGCGCGGCGTGACGGTATATTCAAACCGATTCCATTCGGGGCCAACCGGCAGCTTGCGCGTCAGGGCCTGTCCCCAAAACATCCGGCCCGGCATGGGCTTGCCGTTCACATGAATCTGCGGGCCGGCGGGCGTGGGCCGCACACGCACAACCGTCTCGGCCGGCTCGGGTTCGGCCGCGCCGCGCCCGGCGGCAAGAAGCACCGCCAACGCGGCAAGAAGAAAAGTCTGTTTATGCTTCATACTTTAGCCATACGTAAGGTTTACCGGATACTGACAGTGAATCCGGTGCGGTAGAAAAATTCAAAGCAGCCCATGTCGGCCTTCTCACCGCAAAGGCGCGGGCGCGCGTTGTCGCGCGTAAGCGTAATCCCCCAACGGGCAACCGTGCCGCGCGTGAACGTGCCGTCGCCCATATCGAGGATGGTTTTGGAGGGTTTGCCGTCAGGCAACATCCAGTCTGAGGGCGACAGCGTGTTGAAGAGGGGCGAGCGCGAGGCAAGATGCCAGTTGCCGTGCGCGGCGTCAACGAAACGCGGCACCACGCCGTCCGCCCCGAAGAGGTTGCCCGTCTCGGGTGCCGTGGGCGCGCCGTATTTACCGGACGCATAGGAGTGCCAGAAGATGTTTGTCATGCCGGTGTAAGCGGTGGTATTGAAAAGCGTGTAGTAGCCGTTATCCGCGACCGCGCAGCCGCGCGCGAAGAAGTTCGTGGCGCATGCGGAGGAGGAAAGAGTAAACACGGCGTTGCCGCCGGAAAGGTTGCCGGCAATCGTGCAATGCTCAAACGCAAGCGGCGTAACGCCAGTCGTCGTGCCCTTATAGAACCACACGAAGGGCGGGGAGTGTCCCAAATCGCCATGGCCCGTGATAAACGTGTTGCGTACCGTAATCGCGCCGCCCGAGCCCTCGGCGTGGCGGGCGAGGAAGGTGCCGTCACTCCACAGGTAAGAAAGGTTGCCAGAGACAAGGCAATCCGTGATGAGCACACCGGGGTCTTTCGTGACGTAAATACAGCCTCCACGGCGGACGCTGAAATTGTCCGACATCACGCAGTTGCTCACCACGGTACCGAGGCCGTTATAAAGAAGCAGCGCACCGCCGTTGAACCCCGTGTTGCCGCGCATCTCGCAATTGAGAATCCGCGCATTGTCGCCGGCCACACCGATTGCGCCGCCACCGCCGGGGTCGCCGTGCTGAATCTTGTTCGTGATCATGTTGCCGCAAATGAGGGAGTTTTCAACACGGCTGCCCGTGTTCGCCACCATGATCCCGCCGCCAAGATTGGCGCCGCTCGACACCCGCTCAACGCGCACCGTGTTGTCAGAGAC
>CAYZQL010000094.1:11162-13784 GCA_964480555.1 uncultured Lentisphaeraceae bacterium
TTGCCGCTTACCCGTGAATCCACAAGACACCCCGCGCCGAAAATCTCCACGCCGCCTCCGAACCCCTGCGCATTAACCGACGTCGCCAGCACGGAGCAGTCCGTGATCGTGCAGTTCGTAGCGACTACGGTAGCACTGCTATTGAAGAGCAGCCCCCCGCCCGAGCCCCTAAGCGCGTGCGTGGAACTCGTGCAGTTCTGTGCGCAAACATAAACGTGGCAATTCGAGATTACCGTGGCGCGCACAGTCCCCGTACAGTATGCACCTCCGCCGGACGTGAAGCCCATCGGAGAGGAGGACGTGGTGATATTCGTGATAGAACAGTTCACCACAAGGCTGTTCTCCATGTACCCGGAACCCGAATAGAGTCCGCCTCCGGAAGCCGAGAAGACCGCGCTCCCCGAATCAATATAGGTGTGGCAGTTGCGGATACGGCAACCGGTAATACCGCCGCCGGCCATATAAACGCCGCCTGGGAAATACGTGGTGCCGCCTGCGAGCGGCGCGCCAACCCCATTCTGCACGGTGACGAAACGGAGCGCGTTGTTTCCGCTTTTTAGAAACCGGAAACAGGCCGTGACGCCCTGCCCGTCAATAATTACGTCATCCCAGTTTGAAGAGTCCTTTGAACTGATGGTCAGAATCTTGTCAGTCACCGTGACCGGCGCGGTGAGGGTGTAAACGCCGTTCGAGAGATAAACGACATCACCCGATGCGGCGGCCTTGTCCACCGCCGCCTGAATCGTTTTAGTCGGCACGCTCCAGCTCGTGCCCGTGTTGGTGTCATCACCCTCGGGCGCCACATACCAATTCACAGCCCACGTTGGCATCACCGCCGACAGGGTCACAAGAAACATAAGTGGTTTCAAGCTCATCACAATCTCTCCTTTTTTCTCTTTCCGTTGCGTGTCGCTTTTCAAATACCAGCCGTTACATCGGCCAACCGATCGAGTACCGAACGATAGGCCTCACGCGTTCTCGGCGCTTGGGGAGGCAATCCCATGCCGGCGAGCGGCTTGGCGTAGAACCCATCGACGACCGCCTGCATCGGCAAGGGCTTCGCGGGTTTCATCGGGCTCTTCCTGTCGCCGCCCGCCACACGCGCGTCCACCCAGCCCGTGTAGAGCGCCAGCTGCGGCAGGTAGTAGTCGTCAAACAGCTCATAAATGTACGTCCGGCAGTAGCCGTTCTCCGCATTTCCTTTGAGAGCCTGCTCGAAAGCGGGATTCACCGGCTGCACAGCCGCGAGCTTGGCCATGGAAACGTTCATCGAATAGTCGTCGTGCAGCGCGAGGATGTCGCGGAGCGCCGTCAGAAGAGCCGTGCAGCGTTCGCCCGCCGCTTTCACGGCGGCGGCGTCCGCCTGGCCCGCGACCCAGTCGCCCTGCGCGGCGGCGTACCGGTAGAGGGCGACGCTGAACACGCGGCCCGCGACGGTCCGCGCCAGATCGACCGCGTCGCGGTCGACGAAGGCGTCGCCGGTTCCGTACGGCAGCGAGGCCAGTTTGCGGAAGAGGTCAGGCAGCGCGGTCATTTGCGGCTCAAGTTGGCCGAGCTTCACGCGCAAAGCCTCGGCCCGTTTGACCGTGACCTCGCGTCCCGCAAACGCCGCGAGGCTGCGGAACTCGGGCGGCAGCTCCTGATGCAACTTGATGAACGGCAGCGCCGCCTGCCACGCCGCGAGCATCGGCCCGGCAGCCGCCTGATAGCGGTCGCGGCAGAAGGAAGGCAGCAACGCCTCGGGCGTGAGCGTCTCGGGGTTCCACGCGTTTTTGGTGAAGAACTCCAGGATCAGGCTGTCGCTGTGAGACGTCTCAGGCCAGTACACGAAACCTTTGCACATCGGGTCGGCCGCGGCGAGCGGCATGCGCTCGCGGATCAGGTCGTAATTGCCGCGCAGTTCGCTCTCCCACTCGTAAGCGTGGAATATCCCGAATATCCACGGGAACTTGCCGACCACGCCCCATCCCCGGAAATCAGGCACCTGACTGTGCCAAACCGGCAGATCCGAGGTATAATCGAATATCAGCGTGTTCTCCGGATCCAAGAGGCCGAGAAGGGCGCGCACTTCCTCATCCTTCCAGCCGGGGTGATAGAAATCCCACGACGCGATCAGCATGGGCGCCGTCGGATAATGCTGGCGGAGCTTCGCGATGATCCGCCGGTAGGCGTAGAGCTTCATCTCCAGATTGTCCGCGCGGTTGGTGAATACGTTGCGCTCGGCAAGGCCGATGGTATGGAACATCTGGGGACTTCCGTAGTGGTCGACATGCGCCTGCGTGAGTTTCCAATAATTGTCGATGTTAGCGTCGTCGCGGATGTCCCAGACGAGCCCGGTCTTCTCCGCATACCCTTTGGTCGCCTGGGGCGTGAACCCCGGTTTGACCTTTTCGAGGAAGGCGTGCGGCGTGCGGCTGTACCAGTGGGTCATGGTGCCGGTGTCTTCGGGATGAATCAGCCCGCGGTCACGGGCATATTGCAGGATGTGTTTACGGAGTTCGCCGCGGTACTGGAGCGGCCACGCGGTCGTCCGGTCGTCGTAGGAGCGCGCGACCGCCTCAGGCAACGGCGCGTTGGTCGGCGGATACGGCACGATGTCAGGAAACGCTTTTTGATACACGT
>CAYZQL010000095.1:0-13661 GCA_964480555.1 uncultured Lentisphaeraceae bacterium
ACCACGTCGATCCGGAGTATGGCACGGACCAGGACTTGAAGGATTTCGTGAAGGCCGCGCACGCGCTCAAGCTGCGGGTGATGCTGGACATGGTCTATCTGCACTGCGGGCCCAAGGCCGTGTTTTTAAAAGACCACCCGGACTTCATCAAGCGCGACAAGGACGGCAAGGCCGTCAATGCGGCGTGGGCGTTCCCGGGTCTTAATTTCTCGAATCCCGAACTGCGCGAGTACCTGTGGAAAAACATGGAGTGGTGGGTGAAGGACTTCGACGTGGACGGGTTCCGGTGCGATGTGGCGGACGGCGTGCCGCTCGATTTCTGGGAGACTGGGCGTGAGCGTCTGGAGAAGCTTCGTCCAGACGTCGGCATGCTGGCGGAGGGCACGCGGAAAGCGGACCAGCTCAAGGCGTTCGACCTGAACTACGGCTGGGGAAAATCGTTCAGCGATCCCGTCGCCATCCGGAAGCTGTGGGAGTCGGCTCGGGCCGAGCGGCCGGCCGGCGGCGCGAAGTTCGTGCGGTTCATCGACAACCACGATTTCACCAACGACGACTACACCAACCGCCTCGAGAAGCGGTGGGGCGCGGCACGTGTCAACAGCGCGCTGGCCGGCCTGTTCACGCTGGACGGCGTGCCGTTCCTCTATAACGGGCAGGAGGTGGCCGATGCCGCCCGGCACAGCATCTTCGGCAAGTTGCCGATCGACTGGGCGAACGGCGAGACGGCGGCAGGCAAGGCGCGCTTCGCCTTCGTTCAGAAGCTGTGCGCGATGCGGCGGTCCGAGAAGGCGCTGACGCAGGGCGGGCTGGCGTGGCTCGACAACGACGTGCCTCAGGCCGCGGTGTCGTTCGTGCGCGCGCTGGGCCCAGAGCGGATCGTGTCGGTCATCAACCTGACGGACACGCCGGTGAAGGTGTCCGTGAAAGGGGCGGAAGGCGCGTGGAGGCCGCTGTTGGAGGAAAGCGCGGTAGCCAACGAGCAGGGCGTTTTCGAGTTGGCGGCCCATGGATTCTTTGTCGGAAAGAAATGACCGTGGCAAGGAGAAGGATGTTTTAATGGAGGGTCGGGCTCCGTCCCGACCGTCCCCGCTCAGTCATAAAGATAGGAGAAATAACATGGAACAGCAGAGAGCGTGGAAGTGTCGGGTTGGCACGTTGTTGGTGTGCGTGGCGGTGACGGCAGAGGCGGTCACGGGCGTCTGGACGAACGTGTCCGGCGGGTATTGGGCAGATGGGGCGAACTGGCAAAACGGCGTTGTGCCTACCAGCGCGGGGGTGACCGCCAGGGGTGGGGATGTCGCGGATTTCACTGCGCTGGCCTCTGGCCAAACGGTGACCGTCACGAACAATACCGCCAGCGGCGCACTTCTGTTCCCGAACACCACCGATGCCATGTGGACGTTGACGGGCAGCACGATGGGGTTGGCGAATTCGCCGTTTTTCATCTCCGACCGGCTGGGCCAAATCCATGTCGGTGGCGGCACAATGGCGCTGCTTTACAGTACAGCTGCGTCGCGTTTAACGCGACCAACGCTGCGTTGGTGCTGGAGTCCGATGCCGAGGTCGGCGGGATCAGAGCGCTGGTGACGCCGACACCGGATATCGCTTTGGGCGGACGCACGTTGAAGATCGGAGGCTCCCAAAACAACGGCGAGTGGAGCGGGCTTCTGACGGGGGCGGGCGCGCTCACGATGGTGCGCGGCGAGGTGCAGACGCTGACGGCGACGCAAAGCTATGCGGGCGTGACGCGGCTGGAGAACGGCAGCCTGCGGCTCGGCAAGACCGCCGGGCGGACCGTGGCGTGGTGGCGGTTTGACGACGAGGCGGATATCGGCAAAGACAGCGGCGGCGGCGCGTTCGGGAACACTCTGGTTAAAGTGGGGACGCCGACGCAGTGGTACACGAACGACGCCGTGCGCGGCGGCGCGCTCGCGCTGGACAACGGCGCGTATCTCACAGGTCAGGGAGCCAACAAGGTCATAGCCGGCTTGCCGACCAACAACGCGCCGTTCACGGTCGCGTTCTGGATCAAGCCGGACGTCAGCGTGACGAACACGGCGATTCTCTACGGGTGGGGGACCTTCGACTCAGCCGGACGAGGCATCGGGCTGAGGTTGAATCTGGCCAGCCCGGCGACGCCCTTTCTGCATGCGGACTGGCTCACCAATCCGACCGTCCCGTATTGGGGAGATCTGAAAGACGGCGCCTGGCACCATGTGGCGGTCGTCTACACGGGAACCCAGTTCCATTTCCATGTGGACGGGGTTCTCACCAGGGCGTTCACAGAGACGGCGGCATTGTCTGTCACGGCGGGCAATTTCAGGATCGGGAACGGCTGGTTGAGCGGAGCCTATTACACGGGGCTGATCGACGATTTCGTGATCGCCGACTGGGCGATGCAGGCGCACGAGCTGTATGCGGTCCGGGTGGCCGCGCAGGAGCCCGACACCTCGGTGTACGCGGTGGACGACCTGCTGCCCGCGACGGCAAAGATCGAGGTCGGGTATAACGGGTCTCTGTATCTGTCGGGAGATCAGACGGTGGCCACCTTGGGCGGCGAAGGCGCGGCCGGCGGCATCGCGCTGGAGAACGGCGGGATGCTGACGGCGAACGGGACCGGGGGCACGACCTCCACGGTCTTCCGGTCGTCGATTTCCGGCGACGGCGCGTTCGTCAAGCGCGGCGCGGGCTACACGCTGACCCTAGGTGGCGGCTGCGCCTACACCGGGGCGACGGACGTTGAGGAGGGCTCCTTGGCGCTGATGCCTCAGCGGGTGCTGGCCGGCTTGCAGGCCTATTACCGGTTCGATGATGCGGGGAACCTTGGCAAGGACAGCAGCGGTAACGGGTACGATCTGGTTGCAAGCAATACGCCCAGCTTCGCGGCGGCCGGCAAGATCAGCGGCGCCGCGAGTTTCAGTTCGGCAGACAGGGATCTGCTGCTGGCGCGGGTCTTTCCCGCGACCCTGCCGACGGGCAACGACTCCTACACCTATACGGTATGGTGCAATCCGTCCGGCAACACGGCCGGTATGCCGCTCTTCTGGGGAGGTGTCCCCCAAGGCATGCTCAACGCCTCGCTGTTCAGGTTTGACGGATCAAACAAAATCCTGCTTTCAAACTTCAGCAACAACCAGCCGGAAGATGTGGGGTTCAACCTGTTCGACGATGCGCTGAGCAACGGGTGGCACCACATCGCCAGCACCTTCGACGCTTCGACCGGCATCCGGAGGCTGTATGTCGATGGGTCGTTGAAATGGACCGACCCGACCTCCCGCACGCTGGCGATCAGCGGCACGCTGTTGCAATTGGGCGGGGCCTATTACAGCACGACAAGTTATTATGATGGGCTGATGGACGAGCTGATGATCTTCGACCGGGCACTGTCCCTCACGGAGATCCAGGCGGCGATGGCGGGCTGGAAGAGCGTCCGCGGGGTCTTGTCCGACGCGGCGCCGTCCTTGACGCCGGTCGCGCGCTACCGTTTCGAGGATGCTGCGAATCCCGGGAAAGACAGCGGCCCTTATGGGTATGACCTTGCGTCATCCTCGACGAATGCGGTCACGCTTTCCGGTACGGGTAAACGGGGCAGCGCGCTCAACCTGTCGGGAGCGTACGGTTATCTCTCTTGGACGAACAGCGTATTTCCGGCGATGATGCCGACGGGAAATCAGGAGGTCACCCTCTCGGCGTGGATCAATCCCAAGACAGGTGCGGACGCGGAGGGCACTGTTATTTTCTGGGGCCGCACGGCGCCGAAACAGTGCCATGTCCTGCGTCTCAGGCAGCTTGTAGCGGGGAATCCGGTCGGCATCTCGTATGCGGACGGGTATCTCCCGAACGTCGAGTCGGACGCGGTGAGCGGGCCCGACTTCGGTACGGCTGACATGCCGGAAGGGTGGCACCATGTCGCGGCGGTCTATGGGGTCGGCATTCGTTCGCTGTATGTCGACGGGGTTCTCTTGGCGCAGGACATCCGGGAGGGGCTGTCTGTGACGACGAACGCATTCTATATCGGGCGCATGGAAACGCCGGCCAATAAATGGTTCCAAGGGTGGATCGATGAGGTGGAAATTTATAACCGCGCGCTGTCGCCCACCGAAGTGCTTTCGCTGATCCGGGCAGGAGCCGACATTCTTCCGTCCGACACGGTGTTGAACGTGGCCGTTGGCGCAAAGGTGGATCTGGACAGCGCAGCGCAGCAGGTGGCCTCGTTGACTGGCACCGGGGAGCTCGATCTCGGCATGGGCGCGCTGACCGTCAGCGGCGGGACGGGGACGTTCGGCGGCACGCTGACCGGCGAGGGGGACCTCGCGGTGCGCGACGGCGCGTCGCTGACGCTGACGGGGACGAACACGTTCAGCGGCTCGGTGACGGTGTCCAACGCGACGCTGCTGATCAGCGGTTCCGCCACGGGCGGTGTCGATGTGGCCGTTCAGGCGGGCGGCGTCCTCGGCGGTTCAGGAGCGATCACGGGCGACGTGACTTTCGATGACGGCGCTGCGCTGGCGGCGGGAGCCGATGCGTTGATGGTGGCTGGAACGGTGACGCTGGGCGCGGCGGGCACGGTGACGGTGAGCCTCCCGTCCGGATTCACAGGAGGGCGGTTTGACGTGATCTCCGCCACGACGTTGTCCTCGCCGTCCGGGCTGTCGGGATGGACGGTCAGCGGCGTGGAGGCCTCGTGGAAAACCGTTCTCAGTCAAAACGGCGGAACGCTCGCGCTGAGCGTTTTCCATCGCGGCACGCTGATTTCAGTGCAGTGACGGGGTCGGAAATCGCACGCCTGTAATGTATGGGTGCGTGGCCAAGCTCGGAGCGACAGCTCGGAGCCTGACGTGTAATCGCCGTTCCAGCGGGTGTGATTCAAGTTTTGGAGTGCGGTGGCAAGCGGTATTCCGTGCGACGCCGCTTTTTATCCCGTGCGAAAAGCGGTGCCGCCCGCTGGTTGTCACCGCACTCCAAAACAGACGCATCCTGCCGCCAACCTTCAACCCGCCGAAGATATGGGTGATTGACAGATCCGTCGTTTTGTGCAAGATTTATTGTACAACAAAGGAGAACATATGAAGACGCTCAACATTTCCGAAGCTCGGAACACGTTGCCCGCACTCGTCGAAGCGGTCTCGGGAACGCGCGTGCCTGTGGTTCTTCTCCGCTATGGCAAACCGGCCGCTATGCTCGTACCTGTCGTATCGCAAAAAGCGGAAGCGGATTCCTATCCGTTGCGGAAGGTGCCAATCAGCATCGCCAAGGATTTTGATGAGCCGAGCCCTGAACTGTGGGAAGCGTGCAAAGTGGCCGAGAAGGCAGGAACGTACGGTGTGACAGAAAAACATTCGGGCAAAGTCAGGCGTAAACGGGGGAAGGCATGATCGTTCTGGATACGCAGGCGTGGCTCTGGTGGTTGCACGATCCGTCGCGGCTTTCGCCACGTGCGCGTCAGGCCATCGGTCGGGCGGAACGGGAAGACGGCATGACGGTCTCCGCCATTTCGGTATGGGAGGTGGCGACGAAGTGCGTGTTGGGCAAACTGGTCTTGCCGATGCAACTCGACGCCTGGCTCGAACTTGCCCGCACGTACCGAGGCATTGTCATTGACCCGATCACGGCCGATGACGCGCTCGCCAGCGCGTGCCTGCCCGGCACGTTTCACAAGGATCCGGCCGACCGCCTTATCGTCGCCTTGGCCCGGCGTCTTCAGGCCAAGCTGGTCACGGCGGACGGGCTGATTCGCGCCTATCCACACGTTGCGACGCTCTGGTGAATCCGCCTCGCCGGTGCGGGAAGGCCACCGAGATCGCGGCGGTGATCTTTAAAAAGGCGAAGCAGACAGAAAAAACAAGGAGAACCGGGGGATGAGGATGACAACGAGCCGCAGAGCTTTTCTTGGGACACTGACGGCGGCGTCTGCCGCAGGATTCTTGCCGTACCGGCTGAGCGCCGCAGGGGCGGTCGCCGCCGGGGCGCCGTTCCGGCACAATTACTCGCAGTGTCTGGCCTATAAGATCTTCTGCGCGGACAAGGCGCATCCGGACCAGAATCTGGTGACGTTCGAGGAGGCGCTGCGCTACATGCGCGTGATCCACGACGTGACCGGCGGCCTGAAGCAGGTGCCGTACCTGGTCGGCTGGCAGTTCGACGGCCACGACTCGAAGTACCCGTCGTGGGCCGAGGTGAACCCGCGGCTCAAGCGGCCGCAGGATCCGGACGCACGCGCGAGTTTTCTTTGGCTGGCGGAGGAGGCGAAGCGGCTCAACGCGTTCGCCAGCGTCCACGTCAACATGTCCGACGCCTACGAGACGAGCCCGCTCTGGAAGGAGTACCGCGAGAACGGGCTGATCCTTCTCGGCAAGGACGGCCAGCCGCGCAAGGCGGGCGTGTGGGGCGGCGAGCAGTCGTACCTCGTCGACAAGGTGAAGGAGTGGCGGAGCGGGCACGCGAAGCGGCGCATCGACGCGCTGGTCGCGCTGCTGCCCTTCCTGCGCGAGAGCGGCAGCGTCCACATCGACGCCTTTGGTCTCATCGGCAAGAACGAGGAGCTGCGCCAGACGGTCTACGGCATCTTCGACTATTGGCGCGGCATGGGCATCGACGTCACGACCGAGTACTTTGACTTCGAACTCGTCGGTCGGCTGCCGATGGTCTACCACCTCAACCTCTCCGAAGCGAACCGCATCAAGTATCCGGCGGACGTGGTCTGCGGCGGCGGGGACGGCGGCAACCAGCGCCTCGTGAAAACGTACGAGGGGTGGGCTC
Source organism: uncultured Lentisphaeraceae bacterium (assembly GCA_964480555.1). GTDB lineage: Bacteria > Verrucomicrobiota > Kiritimatiellia > RFP12 > UBA1067 > CAYZQL01. The sequence continues at coordinate 6,760 of CAYZQL010000095.1, forward strand.
ATCTGCCCGAGGCCGGCTGCCTGTACGAGGAGGCGTGGGGCGTCTCGATCGACCGCGACCTGAGCGCGGGTCGGGGCGGCATGAAGGGCATCGTTGGCAAGCTCTGTACGCGCACGCTGCCGTGGTACTTCTTGAACCGGCACCGCGCGCTCTCGTGCGAGGACGGCGCGGAGGTTTACCGCGTGACCTTCAGCGACGGCGTCGAGACGTCGGTGCGAAAGTCAGATCGCCATTTGACAATCCGCGACAAGGATCGCGTGCTGGCCGACGGCGGCGACCTGTTCATGCCGGCGCTTTGGACGAAGAGCGGCGAGTGGTTCGCCTACAGCAAGGCCGGCGGGACGCGCGCGTGGCCGGTGCCCGAGGTGTGGAAGGGCAAGGCCGAGGTGCTGGCGTACGCGCTCAGCGACGACGGACGCTCGCCCGCGACCGTGATGCCGATCCGCAACGGCAAGTTGACGGTTCAACTCGATCCGGGGCGGGGCTTCGCGTTGTCGGCGCGGTAGGGGAAGAGCGGATCGGGGGTGGGACGTCTGCATCTTGCGGAGGAGCAATGGCGAGTGAAGCGGTGATCAGGGTGAGGATGATAGCGTTCGGTCTCTTGATGGTTGCCCTGTTTGGCCTGGCGGCGGAAGGGCCTGACGCGGGTCGGCTCGATCATCTTGGGCAAGCAAGGAACTGGCTGGTGAGCAACCCGCCGGACGGGACGAACGCGTCGGCCCGCAGAGAACGGATGGCTCTGATCCAGGCCGCCGGAGACCGGCTCTCGGCGCTCGACTACCGGAACTACGCCCGCTCGTGGGAAACCAACACGCCGCTGGCCGACCTCCTCGAAGCGCGGCATCCGGTTCTCGGCTACCTGCGCGATGCCATCGCGGGAGCCATAGGCGAGATCCGCCGCACGCAGGTCCGCGAAGGGCTCGCCGTCTGGTTCATCTACAACATGGGCTACGTGTTCAAAACGCCGCGCACCTGCTTCGGGATCGACCTCGACGGAAGGGGCGTGGAAAGGCTCGCGCCGGAGCTCGACTTTCTCCTCAACACCCACGAGCACGGCGACCACGTGCATGAGCCCCTGTTCCGCGCGATGCTGGCCCAGAACAAGCCTGTCGTCACGCGCTGGTACCCGGGAAGCCTGCTTGTGAGCCAGAGCACGAACCTCGTCTTCGGCGAGGTTCTGATCCGGACCGACCTCGGCGACCACCACCGCGAACAGCCGCGCCAGCGCGACAACATGCTGATGTTCGAAGTGGACTGCGGCCCCTCCGCGAACCACGCGGTCATCTATCACAGCGGAGACGGGAACAACATCGACAAGATGCGCCCCGCCAAGCCGGTGGGCCTCTTCATCCTCCACACCTCGGTCGGCATGTCCGTGCCGGACGCGGTCCGCCACGTGAAGCCCAAGATGACGTTCGTTTCTCACGTGATGGAGCTGGGGCACTCGCCCCTGCCACCCCATGCCTGGCGCTGGCCGTACGACACCGCGTTCGACGTCATCCGGGACCTTCCGGAGCGGGAGGCGACGGTTCTTACGTGGGGCGAACGCTGGCTCGCTCCGGGCACGTCGCTGCAGCGGGAGCCGCCGGAATAGCGGAGTCCGGAGCGTCTTTGTTTAAAGTGTAGCCGCTTCGGGCATCACTTGCCGACGCAGTAGAGACGCTTCTCGCCCCGCAGCAGGAGGCGGTCGCGGACGAGGACGGGCGAGGCGACGAAGACGTCGTCGAAGCGCGTCTCGTTCAGAATCCGCAGGCCCGACGGGCCGACTTGTCCGACGTAGACCGCGCCCTCCTCGCGGCAGAAATAGAGCGTGTCGCCGGAGAGGACGGGCGAGCTGTAGAACGCGCCTTTGCCACTCGGAAGGGCGGTGCTCCACAGCTCGCTGCCGGTCTGGAGGTCCAGGCACCACACCTTGCCCCTGAAGCTGACGACGTAGTCCTTGCCGCCGACGGCGAGGGGCGTCGCGCTGTCGGTGCCGATGCCGCGCTTCTCCCACAGGCGCGCCGCGGGCGTGATGTCGCCGCGGCCCCCGATCCGCACCGCGGCCACATACTGCTCCCTGCCGTAGGGCACGAGGGCCACGCCTTGGGAGAGGGCCGGCGAGGCGATGTTGCGCCAGTTGCGCTTGTTGTCGGGGTTGAAGCCGCCGCATTGCCAGAGCATGGCGCCGGTCGAGGCGTCGTGCCCGGTGAGGTGGTCGCCACCCCAGAGCACCAGCGTGGTGCGGCCGGCCTGCGAAGTCACGATGGGCGTGGTGTAGCTTTGCCCGTTCTCCTCGTTGCAGGAGAAGTTCCGGTCGACTTTCCAGACGGGCTCGCCGCTGGCGGGGTCCAGCGCCACCACGTAGGAGTTGGTCTCGTGCATCACCGCCACCACCAGCTTGCCGTCCGCCAGAACCGGGCTGGTGCCGAGGTCCCAGTTGAGGGAGTCTTTGCCGTAGCGTTTCTGGAGGTTGGTTTTCCAGAGCACCTTGCCGCCGAAATCGAGCGCGGCCAGCGTGCCGCTCTTGAAATAGGCGAAGAGCCGCGCGCCGTCGGTGACCATGGAGGGACAGCTTCCGCTGCCCCGGCGGTGTTTGCCGGGCCGCTGCGTGCCCAGCGTGACCGACCAGAGCGGTGTGCCGGCCCAGTCGAAGCAGAGCACGCCGTCGAGCCCGTTCGTGCCCTCGCCGACGCCGGAGGTCAGCGCGATGCGGTCGCCCCAGACGATCGGCGTCGAGCCGCCCTTGCCCGGCAGCGCGGCTTTCCAGAGCACGTCGTTGGTGGCGGAAAAAACGACCGGGTAACGGCCCGGGGCCGCGACGCCGTTGCCGTCCGGCCCGCGCCACTGCGGCCAGTTCTGGGCGAGGGCGGTTGCGGCGGCGAGAAAGAGGGCGGCCAGAGCGGTCGGGCAGCGTGTCATGTGCGTGATCCTTTCACAGGACTCGAGAATAACAGGTATCGGGGAGCGGCTCAACGCGGCATTGTAGCGGTTATGTCTCCCTGTCCGTCCTTTTAATCGCTCTCTCCGGACCGGCTCACGGTTCGGATGGCGATTCCGCTCAAGATCCGCAATGAAACAGTGAGACGGCGCCTGCGCCCGGATTCTGGTTGATGGGATAAACAAACTGGAGTAAGGTATTCTCATTCTAATTTTTGGTATAAGGTTAATCTGGAGAGCGGGCATGATAAAAGTCAACACGTTCGCAGCACTCGCGACCGCCGCCGACACTGTTTGTTTGACGGCGGGGGTTTGTCGGGCCGAGCCGGTCACGGCCGACCTCGTCACAACGGCCGACAGCTGGATGTGGCGCACCCCCTGTTCACCAACACCGTGCCGTTGAGCTGGAGCTGGCCGAACGGGGCCACGACCGCGCAGCTCGTCATCAGCGGCATGAACAGTGCGACGCAGACCGTCGCGTTCACCGCGCCCGAGTCCAACTACACGTGGACCGCCTTTTCGACCGCCCTTCCCTCCCGGGAGGAGGTGTATCAGCTGCGGCTCACCTTTTATGAGGCGAGCGCCGTTTCCGAGGCCTACACCTCGCAGCTGGCCGTGGTCGCGGCCGCGTTCGGGCCGACCCCCGTCAAGGTGGACACCGGCAGCCGTGCTTGGAGCAAGGTCCGGGACGCCGCGATCATCCCTTATTCCGCCGCTTGGGAGGATAACGCCGCCGCGGCCACCAACGTGTTGCTGACCGTGGCCGGCCCCGACAAATCCGGGGAGGCCCGCTTCAGCGACCGGCTCGGCTACTACGGGCTGCGGCTGTCCAACAGCGGCTGGGGGTTCGGCGCTTTCGACCTGACGCTCTCCTTCTTGGGCACGGCGGTAAACCTGAACGCCACGCTCTTCCGCTCGCCGGAGGGGTCCGTCATATCACTTGAATAGGGAGGACCTTCGGAATGAAAAGAAGCAGCATGAGTCTTTTGTGTGTGATGATGGCCGGCGCGGCCTGTTTCACGCGGGCCGCCGACGTGGAGCTCCGCGAGGTGCTGGTGCGCCAGCGCTGGCCGTGGAGCCCGAAGGTGGACATCCATTACGTGCTGGCGTGCGACGCGACCCAGCGGGTCGACGTCGCGGTGGAAGGGTTCAACAACGGCGCGTCCATCGGCGTGCTTCCCGAAGCCTCTCTCTCGGGCGACACATACAGCGTGAGCTACGGCGAGCACCGCATCGTTTGGGATCCCACGCTGACGGCCTACTCCAACACGCCGCTCGCGAACTTCAGCGTCGCGCTCACCCTCGCGCCGGAAAAAACCTACCTGATCATCGACCTGAGCAAGACGGCGGGGCAGGAGGGGCAGATCACGTATCGGACGGAACCCGGCATCTGGTACGACGTGACCAACGACATGAGCTACGCGACCAACAAGCTGGTCCTGCGGCGGATTCCGGCGGGCGCCTATGTGATGGGCGCGCCTTCCGCAGAGATCAAGGCGGGCGTGGCGCAGACCCAGCACAGCGTGACGCTCACGCGGCCGTTCTACCTCGGGGTCTTCGAGTTCACCCAGGCGCAGTACAAGCAGATCACAGGCTCCTATGCGGGGAATTTCACGGTCGAGCGCGACGCGCGGCCGGCCTCGAATATCTCATACGACAATCTGCGGGGCACGACGCTGGGGCGAGGCTGGCCCACGAACAGCGCGGTGGATGCGACCTCGTTCATCGGGCAGCTCCGCACGCGGACGGGGCTCGGCGGACTGGACCTGCCGACTGAGGCGCAGTGGGAGTACGCCTGCCGCGCGGGAACGGCCACGGCGTGGAACAACGGTTCGGACATCACGAACAGCACGGCGGATGCGAATCTGGACCGCCTGGGGCGGTATCAGCGCAACGGCGGATACTGCTGGACCAACAATCCGACGACGGGCCAGCCGGTCTATTTCGCGCCGCCGAACACGATCGGGGTCAGCAACGGCACCGCGCGGGCAGGGAGTTACGCGCCTAACGCGTGGGGGCTCTACGACATGCACGGAAACGTGACGGAGTGGTGTCTCGATTACTACACTAACAATCTCGGGTCCGCCTCAGTGAAAGACCCGCGTGGCCCGCTCACGTGGGAACCTTACAATAACTACCAGTACGTGCGTATGCGGCGCGGCGGGTCCTACGATATAGGGTCGGTCTATTGCCGTTCCGCCTACCGGTGTGAAGGCTATTTGCCGTACATGCAGGCGCACAACGGCATGTCCTTCACGGGGTTCCGCGTGGCGCTGCCCGTTCCGGTTGTTCAGGCGCAATAAGAAAGGCGTGGACGAAAGATGAAAACAACGACTTTGTTTTTTCTAATAGGCCTGGCGGGTGTCCTTGCCGGCATCGCGCGTGCGGCGGATCCGGTGTTCAGCGACGTCGCCATCCGCCAGAACTGGCCGTGGAGCCCGAAGGTCAACATCGATTTCACGCTTACTTGTGACGAGGGCGCGAAGGTCGATGTCACGATGCGGGGCTTTGTCCGCGGCACCGAAGTCGCCATGCCGACCGCCTCTTTCACAGGCGGCAGACTGAGCGGCTTGTCGAGCGGACGCCACCGTGCGGTGTGGGATCCCGTGTTGGCCGGTCACGCGGCGAAGGGCGCCCTGCCGGACTTCAATGTGGCCCTGTCGGCCGTGCCCTCCCCGACCTATATGATCGTGGACTTGACCAAAGGTCCGGGAGAGGCGGGGCAGATTTCCTGCCGCTATGACGCGGCCGTCTGGCTCGACATCACGAACGACACCGCGTACGCCACGACGAATCTGGTGCTGCGCCGGATTTCCGCGGGGTCCTATCAGATGGGCTCTCTGTCGGGCGAGGTGGGGAGGAATGCGACGGAGACGCCGCACACGGTGGTCCTCACGAGGGACTTTTACGTGGGCGTGTATGAGGTCACGCAGTACCAGTGGTACCTGATCCAGAGCAACTGGCCGAGCTACTTCTCGAACGCGGCGTTCAGGAACACGCGTCCGGTCGAGAAGACGAGTTGGCAGAATGTCCGGGGAAGCTCGAACGAGGCGCGGGGTTGGCCGAGCAACGCGACGGTGGACGCCTCCTCGTTTATTGGAAAACTCCGCGCGCGTACCGGGCTGGACGGATTCGACCTGCCCACTGAGGCGCAGTGGGAGTACGCCTGCCGGGCCGGAACGGCCACGGCGCTCAACAACGGGCTCAACCTCACGAACTCGGTCGCGGACGAGAACTTGGACGCGCTGTGCCGTAATTACCACAATGGGGGAAGCGCCTCCAGCAACCGGCTCGACGGCACGGTCGTGTACTATACGCCGGCGGCCAGCGTGGGCGTCACGAACGGCACGGCGGCGGTCGGGAGCTACCCGCCCAACGCCTGGGGGCTCTACGACATGCACGGCAACGTGTACGAGTGGTGTCTGGACTGGTGGAACACGCCGTTGCCTGCGCTCACGAAGACGAACCCGCTGGGGCCTCTCCTCCCATATGTCCGGGCGAGCGGGGAGGTGGTCCAGCGGCGCGTCAAGCGGGGCGGAAGCTGGTCCACGTTCGGCGATGCGGGCGGGTGCCGCAGCGCGTGGCGTCCCAACGGGGTCGACTATCCGTACTTCGGCGACTGGGACAGCACCGAGTTCAACGGGTTCCGTATCGCGTTCCAACTGCCTTGATCTGGGGGAAACGATGGACTGCAAGAAAGAGGCGAACGCGAGCCGCTGCAACTGCACCTATGCGCCGTGTTCCAACAAGGGCATCTGCTGCGACTGCCTGTCGTACCACCTTGCCGCCCGGCAGCTTCCGGCCTGCTGCTTTCCCGAGGCGGCCGAGCGCACGTTTGACCGCAGCTTCGAGCACTTCGCGCGCCTGGTCACGTCCGGCAAGGTGTAGGCCGCGGGCGCACCGGGTGTGCACAATCGGTCTGTGACCGGGGCGCGAGGATTTCGCGTTTCATCTGGCCAGTTGGCTTCGAGCCGTGCGGGAGG
>CAYZQL010000096.1:0-13527 GCA_964480555.1 uncultured Lentisphaeraceae bacterium
GCCGCAAGCTGCGCGATCGAGCGCACATCGTCCCCGCTGGAGTGCCAGCCCTTCAGCCCCAGGCCAAGAAAGATCAGCCCGGCCCCCAGCCTCATGAAGAACCAGCCCCACTCCGTCGCTTTTGATGACGCCATAACCGATTCCCAATCGTTCCCTGTCAGACCCCCGCGCCGCCGCCGATGAGTTTCTGCATCAGCATCAGCGTCTTGTACACGCCCATGATCACCGGGCCAATCACGGAGCCCAGCAGAATGATCATGCCCGGCGTCATAAAGTCAATCATGCGTTTCAGCGAAGCGCGCGCATTTAGGTTGTAATAGCCCGCAATCGGACTCAGCATTTCCGCCAAATGCCCGCCAGCCTCCGCCGCCGTCACCATCTGGCGCACCAACCCGGGGAAGACCTCCTCCGGGTCCAAAGACCCCGAGAGCGACAAACCGCGTGAGATGATCCGCTCCCGCACCCGCTCGATCGCGTCCGCGATCAGCGAATCGGAGGTGGTTCGCCGAATGAGTTCCAGCGATTCTCCGATCTTGATGCCGCTCTCTTGGTTGAGCGCCAAGGACTCCAAGAAATCGACCAAGGCGAATTCGGCCCGCATTTTCCCGATAATCGGAACTTTGCGCGCCATCCGGGCGATCATCAGACGCGTTGGCTTGAATTGCTTCCCAAAGGCGATCAGCGCCATGAACACGCCGATCACAACAAAGGGTATGGCCATGTACTCAGGATTGGCTTTCAACTTGAAGAGAAGCCGGATCGTGAACGGCAACTGGTTCATGATTTTGTTGATATCGCCGCCGATCGCATCTGCCAGAGCCTCCGGAACCTTGATGGTGATTACGATACAGACGACGATGAACACAATGACGGCGACCATCGGATATATAAGCGCGCTCACCGTCTCACGCCTGATCTCGGCCTTGCGCCGGAAGAGCACGGCCATTTTCTCCAGACTCTTGGGGACCTCGCCGATCTTCTCGCCGGCCTGAACCGCCGACGTCAGAATAATGGGGAATGCCTTCTTCTGCGCTTCCATCGCGGCCGAGAGGGAACGCCCTTCCTCGATTTCCTCCGTCACGCGCTTGAGCCTTTTGCCCAACCACGGGTTGGCGGACTCGCCCGCCGCCAGTTTGACCGCCTTCAACACCGGCACGCCGGCGGCGAGCAGCGCGCGCAAGATGTCGCACAGCATGGCGAACTCGTCCGCGCTCGCGCCGAACTTGAACGAGATCTTCAGCCGCATCAGCCGGTCCAGCAAGGTCCGCAAACGGCCGCCGGACGCGGCGGTGATGCTCAGGACCGTGCCGCCCAGCGCCTGAATCTGGCTCCTCGCGTTCTGCTCGTCCGACGCCTCGATATGCGGGTGGTCCCTGCCGGGCCCGGTGTAGCAGGTCTTGCGGTCTTTATCGCGGTAGATCACGGCGTATGTCGGCATCCTAACTGTCTCCCATCTCCAAATCCTCGACCTGCGGAACATCCGTCCGGGGATACACCCGGCCACTCTCCGGCGGGCCGGACTCGCTGTCCTCAACCAGAAGGTCGAGCCCGCACTCCACCATGCTCCTCAGGCCGCAGTGCGCGCGGGCGAGCTTCATCAGCTCGTCGCGGGGGCACCCCGCCTGAATGGCGGCGCGCAGCTCCGGACGCATCGGGATCACCTCCATGACCGCACGCCGCCCCTTATACCCGTGGCTCTGGCTGCCGCAGGACGGGCAGCCGGCCTCGTTCGCCATGCGGATGCCCTTGCCGGCGAACCGGTCGATATACCGCGCCAAGCGGCTGCGCAGAATACGCTGCCGCGCGGCCTCTTTGGAGAGCGCGACGGAACACCCCGGCTCCTTCTCGCTCTTCCAGGGGCAGAGCAGTTTGATCAGACGCTGGGCCTGAAAAAGGCGGACCGTCGAGCCGACCAGGAACGGGCTCACCTTCAGGTCGGCCAGGCGCTCCACGCAGCCGACCGCGTCGTTGGTGTGGAGCGTCGAAAGGATCAAATGGCCGGTCAGCGCGGCCTGAACCGCCACGCTGGCGGTCTCCTCATCACGGATTTCACCCACCAGCACGATGTCGGGATCCTGGCGCAGAATCGAACGAAGCGCATTCGCGAAGGTCAAGCCGGCCAGATCGTTGGTCTGGACCTGATTGGCCCCTTTCATCGTGTATTCGACGGGATCCTCCACCGTCACGATGTTGCTTTGGTTGTGGTCGTTCTCCAAAATGTACCGCAGGCTCGCGTTCAGCGTGGTGGTTTTTCCGCAGCCTGTCGGGCCGGTCACCAGCACGATCCCGTTGTCGTAGCGGAGGGCCTCCTCAAAAAACGAATACAACCACTTCCCGTTCCGATCCGGCGGGAACAGCCCCTCGAGGCCTCCCTGTTTCTCGTACCGTTCGTCCTGCTTGCTCTTGTCGAGCAGACGCAGCACCACTTTCTCCCCGTAAATGGTGGGGATGGACGAGAACCGGACGTCCACGTCGAACCGTTTGCCGTCGACCATGCGCGCGAGCATCATCTTGCCGTCCAGCGGGCGGCGCATCTCGGTGATGTCCACATCGGCCTGGACCTTGAGCCACGAGCAGATCTGACGCAGCAGATAAGGACGGACGGAGGCTTCGGCCTCCACCAGCGACCCGTCGATGCGCAACCGAACACGGCCGCCGCCCTCGACCGGCTCGATGTGGATGTCCGTCGCGTCCCGATTGATGGCGTTGCGGAGCCAGCTCTGGGCCCGCTCGACAGCGACCTTATCGATCTCGGGCACCGGTTTCGCGTCGATGAAAGTGATCGCGCTTTCATCCTTTCCGCCCCCGGCCCCGTTCTTCGCCGTCTGCTTAACTTCCTGTTGGTCCAGTTGCTCTTTGACGTAAAACTCGTCAAGACCGATTTCAATGACCGCCCGGTTCTCAAAAATGAACACCAGGTCACTCCCCCGCAGAACCTCGTCACCCAACCAGACCATCACGTGGGAGACCACCCAAGGCGCAAGAGAGCCGTCGGCGGAAACATCGTCCGCCGTTCGCCCTTCAACGGTTCCGCCGGCCCTGTCAGCCGAGGCGTCACGGCCTTTCTGTCTCGACAGGCGCCAAAACGATCCCTTGTCGGCATCCTGCTCCTTGTTGCGGGGATCGGTCGCCAACACCCAGACGCATTTCCCGAAACGGCCGTCAGCCCCTTTCCGCAGCCCGCAGCCGAGAGGAAGACAGCCAACCTTATGCCACCCGGCGTGGTGCTCCGAGAACCGCTGGATAAAGGCGTAATCGACTTTCCCGGCCTTTTCTTTCGCGTCGATGAAGACACAACGGGTGTCCGCCCTCTTCTCATCCGCCAGCGCCGCGCTCCGAACCACCGGGCCCACGCCGGCGGAGACGCCAAGCGGGTTGTCGGTCCGGCAAGCGGGATCGCCGTCCACGCCGACGGGCCCGACGTCGCAAACGGAATCCGCCCGGTCAGTGCCCGAACCGGCCGTTTCCGCATCCGCGATATAGGGCTTGATCCGCTCGTTCGCCTTCTGAGCGAGAAAGTCATCGACGGCCTTCTTCGAGACGAAGCCGTCCGCCCGTTTCAAACGGGCCAGCTTCACGGCAAACTCGAAAACGACGGGGTCTACCTTTCGCGTCTCATAATAAACCATTCTCATTCTCTGTCCGTTTGTCGCTCCCTCATTGCGTGACCAGCGAACAGGCGATCTGCACACGGGTCTTGCTTTTGACCGCCTCGAACACGACCCCGGAAAGCCAGAGCTGCTTGACGATGAACCGCGCACCCGTCGACCGGTACTCGATGACGTCGTTCACCTTCAGCTTGTGCCCGCTCCCCAACCGCACGCTGTCCGGACGGTAATTCCTCGAACCCCCTCCCGCGTCGCGCAACTCAATGAGCTCGACATCCGGCCACTCGATCTCCGGCAGCTCAGAGGCGGCCTCCCCCGGCGCGTGCACCTGAAGCCAGGCGCACCTCTGGCCGACCGACAGCAACGAATAGCGGCAAAAACCGTCCTTCCCGGAAACGAGATTGTCCCCGGCCCGCACAGTGTATCCTGAAACGATCGCCGTCCAGCGCCCCTGAAGATCGCGGTAAGACCCCTGCACGCACACCGGCCAGAGATAAGCCAGCTTTCTGCGCGCCTCCTCCTCCTCGCGTTTTTTCTTCTCGGCAAGTTCAGCGTCTTTTCCCCTTTGCTCCTCTTTCGGATCGACCTTTGGAGGAGGCGGCGGGGGCGGGGGCGGAATATAAATATCCTTCACTTCGCGCTGTGTAAAGCTCTGCGTGAAGGCCGTCAGCTCCTCGGCCGAAAAGGCCGGCGGCTTGACTTTCTCCGCCGCCGCGGGCTGCCGTCCACGCGAAAGGAAACTGAACGAAAGCCCCTTCCATTTCTCGAGCCCCACCAGACGCCGCGCCTCCGGATTGAACAGCAGGTTCAACACGGCTCCCGCCGCGATCAGGGCGAAGAGATAAAGATGTGTTTTGCCGACCAACGGCTTGTCAGACTGTTCGGGCATATCGGTCCTTCATTTCTTGACTGTCGTATCGGTTCGCGGTGCCTGCGGCCCGCCGGAATCGGGAACGGGAGGAGCGGGCTCTTTCTCAGGCGGTTTCTCCATCCAACAGGGCACACGCCCTTCGATAACGACCGCCTTGACCTGCTCCCAACGCCGGACCGGATCAGCCTCGGCACCGTCAAACTCGAAGGTCACCGCCGTCGCCCACAAACCGGCGGGGTTGGTGGAGATGTTCGAAAGCACGCACGCCAGATCCGAAAGCGCCACCGCAGACTCTTTCGTCCGCGGGGCGCTCCCGGCTGGCCCTCCCGCCCCCAACGCCACACGCCAGACCGGAAACGCGACGCGCTTCGCCGTGTCGTCGGGCACAATCTTGGCGGACAGCGTCGCGGCTAGACGTCCGCCGTCCGTGACGCACGGCAACAGCACGTCGTTCAAGAATGTCTCCTCCAGCGCGATGTTTTTGCGCTGAACGCCCTTGGACAGCGACTGAAGGTAACTCCGGCACTTCTCCTGGCCCTCCTCAAACAGCCGGTTACGGGGCAACGCGGCGACCATAAGCGTGAGGTTCGTGATCGCCTCGTTGAACTGGGCATTGTCGAGCGAAGCCTCACGCCGCCACTGGCGCTGGGCCACCTCTTTCCAAGCCTCTTCAAACGCCTCGACTCCCCGCCCCTTCCGTTCCCCCAAAGACCGCCTGATCTTCTCACATGCGGCCAAGGGATCCACCGCATTGTCGACAAACGCTTTCACCTCGTCGTAGGACGCCTTCAAATCCTGGCGGTTTTCGAAGAGCAGGCGCTCCAGCACATCAGCCACCGTCTCCGCCTGCTTGGCGGGAGTCCGCACCACGCATTTGCGGACCGTTGAACGCCAGCCGTCGACCGAACTGACCGCCGCCTGAAGGTCTTGAGGAACCGGCGGAAAGACGAACGGCTTGCCTGTTCCTAGCTGCAGGGTCAGTTCCGCATCCAAGGTGAGATCCTGCGCGGTCGGCTCGCTTTTCTTCCAGTTGAACGCGAACGTCTCCCTCGCTGTCCGATTTGTGCAAGCGGCCATATGATTGGTCACCAAAGCGGACACGGCCTTCACCACACGCGCGCAATACTCGACCTTGTCGCGCTCTGGCAGGGGAACGGTGCCCGCCAGCCGCACGACACCGGTGTCCCGGCGGAGCTCGCACCGGTTCGGCAGAAAGCGGAACGGCAACCCACCCGCCCGCTCTGACTTTTCCAGTTCCGACAGGCAGCAAACCGCCGGCAGCATCCGTTCCGGCGGGATCTGGTCCTCGCGTTCCACGTACACCCTGATTTCAGCACAGGCGGCCGCCGTTTTTTGCCACGCCTGATGCGCCTCGATGAGCCGGTTGACCAGTGACTGGTACTGCGCCAGACGCGGCTTCAGATGCGGCAGACGGGACTCCTCATACCACATCCATGCGTACACACCCGCCCCCGCCAGCAGTCCGGCCACAACGACGGCGACCACCCACTGCCAGTAACCGCGGCGCCTATGGTAGTCTGCCGCGAAATCGATCCGATAGAACAGTGCCATACGATCAGACTCCGTGGAGCGCCAACCCCAATGCGGGCAACGCTAATTTCCGTTGGGTAAGAACAAGATCACGGACAGAGGCCGATGCGTATGTTATCGACTCCCGCTCCTCGCCAGACGGTTCCGGCCTCTCGAAGGGAACCGCCCAGATCTCGACCCCCTCATACTCGAAATCCCCCCGCTGTTTTCCTGAATCGCTGTCGGAGGGGTCTTCCCGCACGATATAGACCTTGACGTCTTTCGAGAACTGATGACGCAGCGAACACTGTTGCCCCCACGCGTCCAGATTCTTCAACAGATCCTTAAACTGCCCGGAGCGCGTCAGGATGCCGCCACTGTCCACAAACACCTTTTTCCGCAGGTAGCAGAAAAGATCCAGCGCCCCCGACTGATACACCAAGATCTGGTGGACACTCCCGGCCTCATTGTCCAAAACGCGCGCATGCAGCGCCAGAAACAGGTTGACAACCGCAGTCCGGACAGAGCCGATACAGGGGTTCAGAAAGCCATGCTTCCGCCATTGCGTGAAGGTGGCATCGACACAGGCAGCAGGCGCCGAGGCCCCGACCGTGTGCTTCCGCTTACCCCCCAACGCGATCGTGTTGGAAACCCGCACGTAACGCCCCTGCTTGTCCGCCTCCGCTTCCGACAACTGCGTCCTGACGGCTTGCGGCAAGGGTATCTTGCCGTCGTTGTCGTCAATGCCGAAGAGTTTGACGTCGTTTCGGTCCGTGTCCTTTGAGAACGACAACGGGACCCACAACGCTTTTCGTCCGACCCGTCGAGCGAGCGTCGCGACAAACCCCTTGTCCGCCAGATCCCCGAACCAGGCGTTTTCCACATGCAACCGTCGCTGATGCTTGTGATACCGTACGGAAACGGCAAAACAACTCGTGCCCGAAACGGCACACCCTAAACTTTTGCGCGTCCAGCTTGTCATCGCCATTCGTCTGTCTCCTCTGCCGATCTCGACGCCTCAAACGGCCCGACGGCCGCAATCAATTGAACCAGCGACTTCGCGCCGAACTTCTCCTTGGCCCGCTGCACATAGGTGGCGACCGTCGAGGGGGTGATTCCTATTGCCGCAGCAAGTTCTTTCTGCGACATTCCATTGGCTAGCCCGCTGATGACCCGCTCCTCGTTCAGCGACAACCCCTTCCAGAGCCCCGCCTCGCCGCACCCCGTCCCGCCGTCCGTCCGAATACCCTCAGGACACGTCATCACCTGCCGGATGGCAGCCTTCAAAACGCCGATATCATCTCCCTTCGCAACATATCCTTCCACTCCCAGCTCCTCGGCCCACCTCCGGTGCACCTTGCTGTCAAAGGTCGAAAACACAATGACCTTCACCTGCGGCATCAGCGCCTTCGCCCGGGTGACAAAGGAGAACCCGGACTCTTCCCCTTTCAATTGGATGTCCAACACCACAAGGTCCGGGTTTTTCAGCCGCAATTCTTTCTCGGCGTCGCTCAAGCATCCGGCTATGCCCACAACATTCAGATCGTCCTCGTCATCAAGAAGACGGGCCAGCCCTAGAGCCAAACATTGGTGATCATCAACAAGTAATAAGCGTACAACCGCCCTCTTATCCCTTAACCTCATGCCCTGCGACCTCCCGACGCGTCCTGTTGGACAATCAGATAAGATCAGAACCTGACCGCGCATTCCAGTGCACTGAAGACATAAATAGGGTAGCGTGTTCCCAAATTAGTCGCAAGCTGTATTTTTTGACACTTCACCTTTTAACGGTAATCTAATCATTGTGCCGTGCAGCCGCAGTTGAACTCATGATATGTTGAAACCTCTTTTTTACGAGACCGTCCGCCATCCTGTTGGCCGGCCACGCGGCGCGCAAAAATCGATATGTCCGCCCCTTGCGCCGCCGGCTCACTCGTAGACCTCCGGTTCGGCGGCGGCCATCTGAGCGCCGGGTTGGCCGTGGCCATCCGGTTTCAGTGCTCGCGCGCGCGCGCGTCGAAATTTATATTTATTCATTTTGCGGCGCCGCGCCATTTCGGGTAGGCGGGGATCTCCACCGTGTCCGAACTCGCCCGCGCGCCCGTCTCGTCTTCGAGCAGCAGGTAGGCGATCACCTGTTCGCCTTCGGCGGGCGCGGGGATTGTGGCCGTGCAGACCTTCTTTTGCAGCGTGGCCGGGACAGCCTCCCACTTCACGTCTTTGCTTTTGCGGAACTCGAAGGTCGCGACCGGCATCCGCTTGACATAGAACACGCTCTTGAGCAGCGGGGACGGCGCCTTGACCGGGCAACTCAGCCGGATCTCTTGCCCGGCAACCACGGCCTCCGGCGTCATCGCGTCCGGGAACGCCGGTGCCTTGTCCAGCAGGGAGCGAAAATACCGGGCCGGGAGAATCTCGTTGCCGACCTGGCTGTGATTGTCGTTGGGCAGCATCAGCAGGCGCTTCTCGGACGGGATGTTGCGGTACGTCTCGAGCACCAGCGGCATCATGAAGAAAATGTCGTCGGTTCCCGAAAGCATCAGGACCGACGCCGTGTAATCCGGCAGGCCGTGCCGCGGCTCGAAAACGCTCAGCCACGCATCCTGCTCCTGCTTCGGGCAGAGGTACAGCGGGCTGTAATAACCGCCGAAGTAGCCGGGGAAGTCCCGGATATACGCGCACCCGTATTTCACCGCGGCCCCCTTGAAGGCCGGCTCCACGCCCAGAACGAGCAGAGAAAGATGCGCCCCCGCCGACATCCCGGAAAGAAAGAGCTGGCTGCTCTTCACCTCCGGACGGCTTTTCAGAAACAGGACGCTCCGCCGCACGAACCGGACTCCGGCACCGATCCCGTCGGCTTCGACGGGCACGGCATGATAATCGTTGCGGGGCTTCTTGCCGTTCGCGCCGATCTCGTCGGGAAAGACCGTCACGGTTGCCTGTTTGCCCGCCTCGTTGAATTCCGAATAGGGCGGCTTACGCGGCTCTTTCCTGGCTTTTGCGGGACCGCACCAGTCGATCGAAATGCAGGCGAAGCCGTTCGAGGCGTAATAGATCGAAGACCCCGAACCGAGCACTTGCAGCCCCGCGCCGTGGAGCTGCACGACGCCGGGATAGACCCCCTTTTTCTCCGGGCGCGAATAGAACGCGTGGACCCGCGAAGGCTGTCCGTTGAACTCGCCGCCGGAGAAAAAGAAGTCCGTGGTGACCACGCCGTTCGACGTCGTCTCGGAAACGATCTCCAGATTCAGCGGCGCGGCCTTCAGATCCGGCGCTTTCAGCAACGCCAGCCGGTCCGCCGCCGCGGCCCTCATCGCCCAGCCGCAGACCAGACATCCCAACACGATACGCCCTTGCTTCGTCATATTCATTCCTCCCTCGCAGCTCCTGTTTCCGTTGCCCTGTCTCGCGGCTCGACTGAGCGGTAGGGACGGCTCCCCGAGCCGTCCGCCAGTCCAGAGCGAGCCGAAGAGCGGACGCCTCGGGGAGGCGTCCCTACCCTCCGATTCCCGTTACCGGCTCCCCCGGCCCCTCAGTAGACACTCATCAGCGTGCCCTGGGCGATCTTCTGCACCAGCAGCTGATTGCCCGAAACCACCGCCTTGTACTTCACGCCGTTGAGCTCGACTTTCGGCCAACCGGTCGCCGTGCCGGTGATCGATCCTTCCCCCGTCACCTGAATCACCGGCATCAGCGCCGGATACACCATGTCCATCGGCCGCAGCGCAAGCGTCACGTCGCCCGGCAGCGTCACGTTTCCGTCCACCGTCAGACAGTCGTTGGTCGCCGCGTTGAAATCGACGTCCAGAACCGCGTCCGGCCGGAGCGTCACATTCCCGGTGACCGCGACCGTGCCCACCGCGTTCGTGCCGCCCACCGCCAACGTCGCGTTGGTGTTCACCACCAGCCCGTCCGCAAACCGCGCCGTGCCCGCAAGAGCCAGCACCGCCGCGTCCGCCCCGTTGCCCGCGACGAACGGCACACCGTTGGCGATGTCCGCTGAGACCTGTGCAGTCAGGCTGCCCTTCGAGAACCGTACCACGCTGCGGATCCCGTTGGTCGCCACCAGCTGATCCACAAGCAGCGAGCCGCCTGCAAGGTCAAGCGTTCCTGGAGCCAAGCGGGTACCGTCGCTGAAGGTCGCCGTGTTGCCGACACTCAACATCGCGGGAAACGTCTGCCACTGGGCGCTCCCCCCCGTGGCCGTTCCCAAGCTTGGGGACAGCGGTCCAGGGTAGGCGGCCACATTAAAGCATTTCGCATTATTATTCCACCTGAACATCTTCACGTAATAGGTGACGCCCGTGCTAAGGCCGGTGATTTCGGCACTCAGGTTCGTGAAGACGATGCGCTGTCCGGTCCACAGCTGGGTGGACTCGGCAATGTAGAACTGGGCAGCCCCGCTCTGGCTAGACCCGTCCTTGTTTGCTACGGACGTTGAGGACTGCGTTTCCGGCGCGTTGGTGACCGATAGGGATCCCGAAGCGATCGAAACTCTCCCCGACACGACGATGTTCGCGTTCGGCACAAGAGCGCCCAAGTAGTCGCCTCCGCCGATGTAGAAATCGTTGGCGGCGCGGAACACCGTGCCTGACACGACCATGTTCCCAACACGTCCGTTGCCGACGGCGGTGTACCCTCTCTGAACAAAAGTGCCGCCGGAAAGAGTCACCGTGGCGATGCCGCCTACACCCCTGCCGGCCGTATGATTTTCTCCCCCCCAGGTATTGGCGTAACCCGCGATGAAACGCGCGTCGTTGGTGATGGCGCCGGCCGACAGGGTCAGGTAATTCAGATAGGTGTAATTTCCGGCACCACCCATCGAAATACCGCCGCCCGTCAGTTGCGTGCACAGGCGTCCGCCGTTCGCGGTGAACAGCACGTTGCAGTTATGCCCCAAGACGAGCGCGTCGGTGTCGAGCGAGCCGCCGTCCAGGGTCAGCGACGTGTTTTCCCCCAACAGGGTGGGGCTCGTGCCCGTGAATGTGCGCCCTCCCGGCATCATGACAGCCCCGCGCAGCGTCACCTTCGTTCCGTTCACTTTCCACGCGTTCCACGCACTGGTGTCCCGATTCACCATCATCGTCCCGCCGGCCTCAACGTCAAACCGACCGCCGTTCAGGGTCATCGCATAACTCGATGTTGTATATCGGGAGGTGATCGAACCCGTCGAGGTCACGACCGTGTGGAGTCCCGTTCCAGTGCCGCTGCCCCAAATGGCCCCAGCATCCAAGAACAACGGGGCGTTGACGATAATGGTCAATGATGTGGAACCCGTCGTCTGAACATTGAGGTTTGAGAACGTCGAACCCGCTACATCGTAGTTGATCACGCCCGTCGCTGCTGCCGGGATCGTGGCCGTGTCGAGAATGTTGCTCGCCCCGGGCGGCCCGGCGGGCGTCCAGTTCTCGGCCACGCTCCAGTCGTTGCTCCCCGTCTGGGGCAGCCACGTGAAGCCAGCCGCCTCCGCCGTCTGCGCCAAGGGCATCGCCGTCAGCAGCAGGGCCGCCAGCGCGGCGCGCTTGACGGACACGCCGCTTCCGGACTGGTCCTCTGATTCCGCCGCGGCCGTGATGACCGCCATCGTCTTGCTCTGATTTATTTTTCCTTCCTCCTGTTGGGGCCGATTGCCGGCCGACCGTCTCACCATCACCGGCGCGTATCGCGCCACCCAAAAATCAGCGATCAGCCCCGCTGCGGCCAGAGCCGTCTCGGGGTCGGTCAGCGCCGCATCGCCCCGGACCTTCGCGAAGAGCCGGCGGGCGTTCTCCTCGTCCGAGTCGAACACTTCGGCCGGCCGTCCCTTCTCCGCCAGCACGCCCTGCCCCGCCTCGCAGAGCCCGACGCCTTCCCCTTCCCCGTCCAAGACCTGAACGCTGCCCTTGAACACAAAGAGCCTGCTCACGCGCGGCTCCGCCGTCACGGAGAACACCGTCCCGATATCCCACGCGGTCAGTCCCGGCGCATGCACGGTGAACCCGCTCGCCCGCTTCGGGACCCACGCCAGCAACTGCCCCTTTGTCAGACGGATCTCCATGCCGCTCTCCGCCTCCACTTCGAGCGGGCCGGTCAGCGAAAGCTCCACGCCCGACGGCAACCGCACCTGCGCCAGCCCCGAAGCGAGCCGCACCGTCCCGGGCAACGTCTGCGGCAGTTCCAGCCCAGCCGCCGCAACCTGGCGGACGAGGCGGACAGACCGCGCGGGCGAGGCGGGAAGAGGATCGGCCGGCGGCGGCACGTCATGTGCGCCGAACTTTGCCGCCGCCCCGACGGCCAGCAACACGCCCGCCGCGGCGGCCCCCCGCCACCAGCCGCTTCGCCGGTGCTCCGGCGCGCGCGGCATCTTGCGCTGCCGCGCGGGGCTGCCTGCCCCTTCGGCAGACGCGCATTGCAGCAGCGCATGGAGCCGCATCTGCTCCCGGTACAAGGCCCAGAACTCCGGATGCGTTTTCAGCAGCGCACGGAACGTTTCGTGGTCTCCGGGCGTCGACTGCCCTTCGATCACCCGGACCAGCACATCGCAGAAGATGTCACGCGGCTCGTTCATGGGCGGCCCTCCGACATCTTCTCCCGGATGCAGCGCGCGAGGACCCCGCGGATGCGCAGCAGCGACATCCCGACCGCAGGAACCGAACAGGCGTGCGTCCGCGCGATCGCGGAAAGCGGCTGCCGCTCCGCATAGCGGGCGTCCAGCACAGCCCGCTGGAAAGCGTTCAGCCGTTCGCGGCAGCTCTTCAGAAAACCGGCCATCCGCACGAAATCCCCGTCCTCCTCTTCCGTCGCCTCCGCCAGCGCCTGTTCGGTCAGTTCATCGTCGAACACCAGCCGCTCGCGCGTCTGCCGCTTGCGGTAGGTGAGCACCTGATACTGGGCAAGGGCCTTTGCCCACGGAAGAAACGGGCGTGTCGGGTCATAGGTCGCGGCTTTACGCCACAGGTCGAGGTTGGTCTCTTGCAGCACATCGCGCGCGGCTTCGGAGTTCCCCAGCAAAAATGAAATGTGGTTGAACAAGCTGAACTGCGCTTCAGTCAGCCGGGTGATGAACACCTCGGGGATCGCATGTTGCTGTTGCTGTTCCTGCATACTCGATACGCCTATCCAAGACTTTCACGGCGGGCTCCCCCGGGCTTTCGCCACAGATGGACCCACCTTGAAAGGTTACGTGTAGTATAGGCCCGAGGCGGAAAAACTTAACGGATTATTTTTGTTTTCTTTTTCGCGCCGCACCGGCACAAATCGCGCGCGCGCCGCACAGTTAAGCAAACGCCTGTTTGAGCATATTGAGCCGCGTCTTGGCACGAATCGCGCGCGCGCTGCACAGTTAAGCTGTCTCGACGGTTGCGCTTACTCCGATTTCGAGTTATCAGACAAAGGGGTTCGTGAATTTTGCAAAAACAACTTAAAGTCGACGGTTTTACAGATGAAACGGGATTGCCAAAAGCATTCTGTTTTAAGAAGCTATATCACTACTGTCCGGTTAAATTCGAGCCGATCACCAGATCAGCCCCGTAAACACTG